>JANMGB010000371.1:0-21503 GCA_031374415.1 Burkholderiales bacterium | reverse complement strand
ACTGGCGACCGGCCGTCGATACCGCCCCGCCGAACGCCGCCCCCGCCGCCCCTGCCACCGCCGCCGCGTAGATCCGCCTTCAACCTTCAACACGCCTCCATCTTCGGCGCAAGGATGTCGTTCGCCGAACGCTTACGCTGCAAGTGCGCTCAGGCGTTGACAGTGTCGCCTTAAGCAGCGCGCAAATCAGCAAAGGGAACACTGATCTCAGCAGCCGCACCGAGCAACAGGCGAGTAACTTACAGCAAACGGCTTCCAGCATGGAAGAGATGAGCTCGGCCGTCAAGGTCAGTGCCGACAGCGCGCGGCAAGCAAATGCCCTGGCGTCGACCGCGTCAGAGGTTGCAGTCAAAGGGGGTGACTTGGTCAAGAAGGTGGTCGAGACGATGAGTGACATCCAAGTCAGCAGCAAAAAAATCGCTGACATCATCGGCGTGATCGATGGCATTGCATTTCAGACCAACATTTTGGCGCTCAATGCTGCCGTGGAGGCCGCGCGCGCGGGTGAGCAAGGCCGGGGTTTTGCGGTGGTCGCGGGGGAGGTGCGGGGCCTGGCTCGGCGCAGTGCCGAGGCGGCCAAAGAGATCAAAGCCTTGATCGGCAACAGCGTTGACAAGGTGGATGCGGGCACTGTGCTGGTGGATGAGGCGGGTCAGACCATGCTTGATATCGTCTCGCAGGTTCGGCGTGTCAGTGATTTGATCGGCGAAATCACGACGACCCTGAACGAACAAACCACAGGCATTAGTTTGGTCAGCCACGCGGTGGCACAACTCGATCAGAGCACGCAGCAAAACGCTGCTTTGGTAGAGCAAAGCGCCAGCGCCGCCGAGGGTTTGAAAATCCAAGCTGGCAAGCTTGCACAGGCGGTTTCAGCCTTTAACGTAGGGTGAAGTACACACCCAGCTGGATTCCCGCCTGCGCGGGAATGACATGGGGGGGATTCCCCCGGCCCTGGGCACGTCATCCCCGCGCAGGCGGGGATCCAGGAGGGTGCCTCAGGCGCCGTATCCCCGCGCACTGTCTTCCTTCAAGCTCAGATTGCCAATGCGCCACCTGTTCGCTTTGGCGAAATCAGCCTTTCAAATCCACTGAGACGGGGTACCAGGCTCCTGAAAAAGGCGTCAGCCTCCCAACTTGGCCAAAGTTTCGACCGCTTGAAGTACTTGTTCGGCCTGTTCGACCAGCAAGCGTTGCTCGCTTTTGGCGAGGTTTTCCAAGCGCTGCAAGGCATTGAGCCTGTTAAGTGAGTAGCGGTGCATCAGAACCCCCACCGCCATGGCCACAGATTGCGGCATGCTTTGTGGCGCGCCCACCCCTTGGGACGATGCGCTGTCGGGCTCAAGCCTCGATTGCCGTTGGGTGTGAATTTGCCCCATCGCGTTGTCAACCGCTGGCACGATTTGGCGAATATCGAGCGGCTTGACCAAGTACGCAACAGCACCCAGGGCATGAACCTGCTGGAGCGTGGCCTCGTCCGAGAAGGCAGACAAAAACATGAACGGAATTTGGCAGTAGTCACGCAGGTAGGCTGCGACTTCAAACCCGCTTTTACCCTCCATGCGGATGTCAAGCAGTGCCAAGGTGGGCCTTTCTTGACGCGCGATCAGGATGGCGTCGTCGCCGTTGTCAGCATCCAGAACTTCATAACCGGCCTGCACCAGGCCTTGCGTGAGCGTCACGAGAACGAGGCGGTCGTCGTCAACGATTAAAATTTTGCCTTTTTTGTGCATGGTGTAGGGACTGAGAAAGACGGTCGTGACAACGGAAACGATCCTTTTGTGACCATTGTCGCGTCTATTGAATGCCCGCGGGAGATTGTTGTGCCCCTGCCCCCGCCGCTTCGTTCCACCAGCGCACGCAAGGCGGTGACAGCATGACACCAGCCACCACCTGGGGTCCCGCTTGTTCCAGTGTCAGCTGTGCACTGCGGCGCGGCATCAGAGCGCGCACCAATCCTAGACCCGAAACGCCCCCAGGGACATTGACTAAATTGAAGCCGATTGGCAAAACGGCCGTGTTGGCGATCTGGATGTGCACGCCGTCTGGCGTGTCAGCGATCAATTGGCAGGTGACGACGGCGTCGGGCTCACGGGCGCTGTGCTTGAAGGCATTGGTGAGCAGCTCGTTGATGGTCAGGGCGATGGGGATGGCCTCAGCCTCCGGCAAGACCCAACACGCAGCATCGACCCCCACCGCGCTGAACTGGATAGTGCGACCAAATGTGCGCTGCACTGAGTTGGCAATAGCCTCAAGCACGTTGACCAGGCGCAATGGGCCCGTGACGCCGACTTGTAAACCATAGACCTGGGCGATGGCCTGAACCTGGCCGACAACCTCAGAAATCACCCCTTCGACTTCCGGCTTGCGCTGGGCAATTTGTTGGAGCAGGCCCGCCACCCCCTGAAGATTGTTTTTGATGCGGTGATGCACTTCACGCACCAGCATTTCGCGCTGTTGGATGGCGGCATCGAGTTTGGCTTGTTGAGCCACTTGTTGTTCGGTGATGTCTGAGGCAACCAACAGCAGTTTGTCGGGGGCTTGGCCCAGTGTGGCCAGCGGCAGGTAGCGGGCATCCCACGTGCGCAACTCGCCGCCGAGGGGAATTTGGTATTCGCGCTGAGTCAACTGAGGGCTTTGCAGCGCAGTGAGCATGTCGGGTTTGAGCAAGCCGGACATGTCTACCGGATACGCTTGGTCAACATCCAGGCCGATGCAGTCGACCACCGTGCGGTTGAGCAAGCGTGCGGCCACGGCATTGATTTGAAGGATGCGCAGCGTGGAGGCCTCCCACAAGATGATGGCCAGCGGTGCGGCCTCGATGATCAGCTGCATAGACGCCCGGGCCTCAGCGATGCGGGCTTCGGCTTGGCGGCGTCGCTCAATATCGAGCAAGGCGTAGGTGAGCTGGCGGCCGGCCGTTTCACTGGTGGTCACCACGGCATTGCCCACCACCCAAAATTCTCGCCCGTCGCGAGCTTTGACTCGACACTCAAAGGTTTCGGCTTCGCCCTCAATGAGCTCGTCGAGGTACTGGGTGCGGCAAAATGGGTGATCGGCTTCGGGTGTGGCAACCGTGCTGATGGGCAGGTTCATGAAGTCGCCTAAGTCACCACCAAACATGCGTCGCGCTGAGCGGTTCATCCACTCAATACCGCCGGGGCCGACCGTCACAATGCCCACCAAGACCGAGTCCAGGATGGCGCGCGTGCGCTCGGCTTGCAACACCACAGCTTGCTCGGCACGGTGGCGCGCATCTACATTGACGTAGGACGCGATGAAGCCGGCTGCGGGGTCGTTGCTTAAGACCAGGCGGTTGCTGACCTGCACCCACATCAGGCGGCCGTCCCGACGCCGCAGAGGGTGCTCGCCCATCCAACGCCCACGATTCCTCAAGGTGGCTTCAGCATCGGGGGCGCTGCCGATAAAGAGTTGGCGCAGCGGCAGGTGAGACAGCTCGCCAACGGAGTAGCCTGACATGTGTGACAAGGCGTCGTTGGCGCGCTCAATGGTGTCGTTGCGCACGAACGCAATGCCCACCTCGGACAAGTTGAACATGAGCTCACGGTCACGTACCAAGACCTCAAGCTCGCGCTGTTGTAGTTTCAGTCGGGTGATGTCGGACAGCAAGGCAATGGCCTCGATGTGCGCTTGACGACCCCCCGTGCGACGCACTGACAGGGCATACCACTGTGTCGGCGCGCCTGGCGGGTGGGTTTGAGGCAATTCAAACTCGGTTTCATAGGTGCTGCCGTCACTCAAGGCGCTCAAGGTGTCTTGGGTGATTTTTTGCGCCAAGGGGTGCCGCTCGAAGAGCTCTTCAAGGGTGCGCCCAGCCACAGGTTTGCCACTCAAACCCAACATCACTTCAAAGCGTTGATTGCACCGCACAAGCTTTTCGCCGCGGATGTAGGCAATGCCCGCCGTGGTGCTCTCGAGGATGGTGGAGAGCTCGCTCAAGAGCTCTTGCTGCTCGGTGATGTCGAGCGTGACCACCGAGGTGGTGCGCTTACCCGAGGCCAGGGTGGACGGCTCCACGCGGGTAGCCAGCCAGCGTACACCCAACTCAGGGTGCAGGATGGCGTAGCGTACCTCAGCCCGCCGAGCTTCGCGCAACGCGCTTTGCAGCTTGTCGAACTCTTGAAGTGATTCGGGCAGCACCATCTCACGCCGAATACTTTGGACGTCAGCAGACAGCAAGGGAGCCTTCACCACGCCGCCTTCAGACGCTGTGCGTGTCAATCTGTGTTGGATTTTTGGCACCCAGGCCGCGCTGTGCCCCTCAAAGGTCGCCAAGCCCACACCGGCCGTGTTCATGAGTGCGCCAATTTGTGCCTGGGCCAGCTCGCGCTCTTCTTCCAGACTTCGGTCTTCGGCCGCGGCCATGAATCGGCGCTGACCGCCGACAGCCCGATAGCAGCGCACGATGCCGCGCAAGCGCCGCAGGCTGCCATCCAGATGAGGTATCCAACCCTCTCGGATCAGGGGGGCATGGCCTGGCTCCAAGCGGCCTAGGGCCTCGTCATTCCAGGCCAGAAGTTGTTGCAGTCCTTTGGGCGCTTGTGCCAACATCACGGGCACATGGCCGACCGAGGCATCAAACGCCGGATTGGTGCGAATCAAGAGGCCCGTTTCGTCGAAAAGCACCATGCCCACTGGGCTGAGCTCAAACCAGTCGTCGAGCTCGCGGGCAGAGCGATCAGCGCGCTCTCTGGCCATGTGCTCTGCGGTCTCGTCTTGAAGGATTTCGAGAATGAAGCGTTGGCCGGTGGCGTCTTCGAGCACTCGATACGCAGCACGAAACCAGCGCTCGCGGCCATCACGAACAATCAAACGGCCAGGCACCCAGGCGTTCGCACCGTCGCCGGGGTGACGTTTGAGCCGCTCACGAAGGGCCACGAAAGCGGGCTGCGCTTCCGGCGTCAGCCACTGCAACAGGTCTTTGCCGATCATGGCCTCACAGGGCTCAGCAATGAATTCGCTCCAGGCAGCGTTGCCATCGACGACTTGAAAATGATGATCAAGCAGGGACACCGGGAAGGGAGCGTCCCAGAGCACATTGAGCAGGTCGTTGGCCACCTCACCGCGGACTGGCCGGCGGATGGAGGGTACGGCAGGCGGCCCCGTGCGGCCGGGCTGCGCCGTGATGGCCCCGACATGCAATGCCGAATGCCCTGCCCCCAGGGGTTGCCATGCCAGCGTCGCGGTCCGGCCGTCACTCAAACGCGCCGCAGGCAAGGAGCCTGCAGGTTTGGGTCCGAGCATGGCCCGCCGCACCCAGGTACAACTGGCTTCACCCAACACATTGGAGAGCGAATCAATGAACTGGCCCGGCTCGCAACCCAGCAAACGCATGGCCGCTTTGTTTCCAACGCTCACCACGCCGAGACGGTCAAAAACCAGCACCGGCTCGTTGAGGTGGTCAAACAGCTTGCGCAGCGACTCAGCGTTGGCCCAAGACTCTTGCGGACGCAACAGGGTGCTCATGGCGACGTGAGCCGATGTCAGTCGAGTTGGGATGCTGCAGTGAGCGCTCGGAGTTCGGCGCGGTTGATCTCGTCAACGCTCATCATGAGCTCAGTGGCCGCAAGCCGAAAGTCATACAGCGACTCGGCTTCGATGGCGCGCACGACTTCCATGTAGGGATAAAACGGGCCTGACCCGAGCGCCAGGGCTTGAAATACGCGCTCAGGAACTGGGATAGTTTTTAGCAGGGCCTCAAACGGCTGCTGGAACATGCGGTCGAGCAGCGAAAAAACACCGCAAATGAACATCTCTGCGCGCATTTCTTCATCACCGCTGCTGCGACCGAGCTCCTCCATCAGCAAACCTCGTCGCACGGCGGCAAACATCACCGGCTTGAGGTTGGGGTCGCGGCTGGCGGTGGCCAGCAACAGGGCCAACCAACGTTTGAGGCGTTGGTAGCCGAGCATCATGATGGCGTGCCGGAATGAGCTGATCTCGACCCGCAAACCGAAGGCGGGCGAATTGATGTAGCGCATCAACTTGAAGGCCAGCGTCGGGTCGCGCTTGAGCGTGAGCTCAAGTCTTTCGATGGGCTCTTGCTGATCGACACGGTGGATCAACTCCACGATCACTTGCAGGTCAGTTTGGGCACCGGCAGGACTTGACTTGCGGCTCGCCGACTCGGTCACAACATCATCAATGGGCCAGCCGATCACGGCGGCGGCATTGCGGCTGAAGCTGAGCTCCATGTCGGCGATGCTTCTCACGCCGGCTTGAACGTGTTGCATGGTGCGGGTGGCCCCCGGGGGCGCTGAGAGCTCACCCAGCCGGCGATCATCGTTGAAATCGATGATGGAGTACTTGAAACACTGAAGCAGTTCGCGCGGCAAATCTTTGAGTGGACGGCCCTTGAGAAGCAACAGGTTGCCGTTGGCATGCAGGGCCCGAATGGGGGTCGTGTTCTCGGGCTCAACCGCCATGAAGGCAGGGACTTCAACCATCAGGTTCGCCGAGGGTTGGGCATTGAGCAGGTCGTGCAGCAGTGTTTCACTGGCCACGTTGAGTGACACCCGGCCGCCTTCCTCGGGCCAGACCCCTCCCACAGCGAGCAACAATTGGGAGACATCAAGCACAGCGTCGGACTTGATCGGAAACACAGTCAGCCGCGTTGCAATGACGGAGCGACTGGCGTCAATGAACGGCGAGTAACCCAGAGCCACTTGGCCCAGCAAGGCGATGTCCAGCACGCAATCTCTCCCATAAAGGACAGGCTGCCAAGCGGTGGCAGCCCGCAAGCAACTGCTAAGGACGCCAGCAAGATCCTAACCGCGAATCATGTGCTAACCGTTGATGTACTGGAACAGCGATAGACGCTGGACCAACGAATACGACTTCAGGGCTGCATCGTAGCCGGTTTGTTGGTTCTTGAAGTCAGAAACCGCTTGGACAAGGTCCAAATCTTCGGCTGCGGAACGTTCTACCTGAGCGGCCAGCTTTTGGTCGCTGATGCGACCGGTCTCGATCCCGATGCGATTTAAGACGTCACCGGCCCTGGAGCGGGACAACAGCATGTTGCCCATGACAGAGTCAACGTTGCGCAGATTGTCGGCATTGGTCTGCGTTATCTGGGTGCTGGTGCGGTTGGCGGTCATCAAGTCGGTCACGGACCGATCCAGAACATCAAAAATGCTGAGGTCGGCCGTTGAGGGGGTGACGTTGAATTGATCCCCCGCGACAGGGCTGCCTTGCACAGCAAAAGACATGCCGTCGACTTGTATCGCCGCTCCCGGTACATAGGTGGCCGCCGACACAATGGTGGCGCCTGGCGCTGGCGGCTCAGTGGGGGTTCTGACGATGTCGTAGGTGGTGGGCGTGGTGAAGGTGATCGCGTAGGTCGCTGGCGGCGTCGCAAAATAGGTGGAGGGATCGGTGACGGAGCCGGCGTTGATCCACGCCGTAGTCACCGTGGGGCCAGCGCTGGTCTCAAAGACGCCATTGCCGGTGCGTGCATTGAGCCACGCGCTGGAGCCGTCAGTCGACAGGGGCAGCGCCGTGTCTTGCTCGCCACGAATTTCTCCGGCGGTGCCAAAAAACTGAACGCCTGTGGTGGTTTCGACAAACGGGGGCTGGGTCGAGCCCTGGCCCCCAAACAAGTAGCTGCCGGCACCGTCTGTGCGGTTGGCGACTGAAAAGAGCTGGTTGCGGATGTCGCGAAGTCGACCAGCCAAGCCTTGGCGCTCGGCGTCGGAGTAGCTGGCGTTGCCCGCTGCCACCATGATTTCACGGGCCTGCTGCAACAAATCCCCCGCATCGCCAAGCGAGCTCTCGGTCTGCGACATGACGCTTTGGCTGGCATCGACCGAGCGTTGGCTAGCGTCGCTTCGGTTCATGTTGGCCAAGGCGCGTTCGGCGCGCGCGGCGGCGGCGGGATCGTCACTGGGTTTGTTGACGCGTTTGCCAGAGATCAGTCGGTCTTGGGCTTCGCTGAGCTCAGTTTGGCGCCGGGTCAAGGTGTCGAGACCCGCTTCAAAGGCATTGGAGGTGGTGACGCGCATGGTGACTTCCGTAAATTGAGCAGTGCTTTAACGCGCAGTCTGCAGCAGGGTTTCCATCAGGGACTGGGCAATCTGCAGCACCTTGGCCGACGCCTGATAGGCCTGTTGGTACTGGATCAAACGTGCAGCTTCTTCGTCCAGATTGACCCCGGTTCTGCTGGTCAGTTGCGCCTGCACATCCGAGGCGATGGCTTCAGACTGTGTGGACGCGGAGCGCGCGCTTTGGACGCGCACGCCAATGTCGGCCAAGGCATTGGCGTAGGCATCGGTCACGGTGCTGCCCGGGATGACCACGTTTGGCGGACCGATGCGGGTTTCTTGGCCGACCATGGACTCATCACGCATGGCCAACATGGCGGCCGCATTGCCGTTGTTGGCCGCGGGGTAGCGGGTGGGCTCAATGGTCAGGATGTCCCCGTTGCGGGGAACACCCGTCAATGTCATGGTCCAGTCGTTGCGCTGCGTCGGCGCGCTAGGCAACCAATCTGCGCTGTTGATGGCCACGGCGGGCTGCCAGAGGCCCGTGCCATTGCGAACCACGGCGTTGGCGGCGTCGACCATCTCCCAGCTGTAGGCGCCGCTGTCGTTGGTGAAGGTGATTCGGGAGGTCAGCGCAGCGCTGCTGGGGTCGGCTGTCACAGCCCGAATTTGCCCAACCGCCACGGTGCCTACGTTGTCAACGCCGGTGGTGGCCGTCACCGGTGCGGCAGCCGCAATACCGCGCGGATCGCTCAGTGCCATCTGCATGCTTTTGGCGCCCTGCCCTACCGGTTGCAGCAGAAACCTATCGCCCCCTGCGGGCAAGGCGCTGGCCTCGACATTCAGCGTGAAGCCGTCAATGACGTCACCCGCATTGACCATGCGGATCACACCATCACTGAGCCGCGTCAGCTGATACGGCCCAGCGCTGCCGCCTTGGGGGACGACCAGCTCGTAGTCGGTGGCGCGCAGCTCTTTGGCGTCGACAACAGTCATGCCAACGCTGGATGCCAAACTGCCATTAGCGTTGATGTAGGACGCCACGGGCAGCCCACCAGCCCGCGCATTTTGGGTGTGGGCCAACACTCGGCTTTCGGCGATGGCAAACAGCGGGGAACCACTGGTGGCCGAACCCAGATCGAGACCCAAGGACTGCTGCTCGTTCATGCGATAGCTGATGGCCGTGGCCATTTGCCCCAAGAAGTTGCGCGCGTCTGTGATGTCGTATTGCTGGAATCTAAGCAAACCCGCGACCGACCCCGCCGTGAAGAGGTTGTCAGGCAGCAGCCGATTGCCAGTCGCGTCTTTCATGGCGATCTGAACTTTGTTGGTGTCGTAAGCGTTGTTGGTGGCAGACAGCGTACTGGCGTTGAGCCCCAACACCAATTGCTGCCCCCCTCCCATGAACACGCTCACCGAGTCATCGTCTGCGCGCAGCGTCGAAATTTGCACCAACTCACTCAGTTTGCTGAGTGCCAGATCGCGTTGGTCAAGCAGATCGTTGGGCTGTTGACCGCTGCCATGGGCTCGCGAGATCTTGTCGTTGAGTGAGGCAATCTCACTGGTCAGGGCGTTGACGGAAGACACCGCGACCTTCAAGTCTTGGCTGACACCCGTTTGCAGGCCATCGATGCGATCAGATGCCGCACGAAAGCGCAACGCCAACTCACCCGCGCGTGACAGGACCACCTGCCGCGCCGACGAGTCTTGCGGCTTGTTGACAACATCCACAAAGGCATTGAAGAACTGGCCTGCCGAGTTCCCGATGCCCGCCTCGCCCAGCCCGAACACTTTTTCAAGTTGCTCCAGCTGCGCAGTGCGCGTCGAGTCTGCCGCCGCCAGCGACTTGGTGGTTGAGGCCTCGCGGGTGAGAAACTCACTGTGCGCCCGCTTCACGGTCGCGACGTTCACGCCGTCGCCAAAAAATCCAGCACCGGTGTAGCGACCGCCTGCGGTGGCCAGATCGACGGACTGCCTTGAATAGCCCTGCGTGTTGGCGTTGGCGATGTTGTGGCCGGTGGCTTGCAATGCCGCAAAATTGGCATTCAGCGCCGTCACACCAATCGACATCAATGAACCCATGGCCTGATTCCTTGTGAGCTCAAGTCACCATACGCTGTAAGCGCAGGGTGGTGTTGATGACACGGGTGAGCTTGTCTGCGTAGGCGGGGTCGGTGGCGTAACCAGCGCGCTGCAAGCCTTGCGCAAAGCCTTCAGCCGTGTTTGCACTGGCCACAACCTGGCTGTAGCGCGGGCTGTTTTTGAGCATCTGGGCGTAGTCTTTGAAGGCGGACTCATAGGAGTCGTAGGCCCGGAACTTGGCCTTGACCGTGTGGGCCCTGCCGTTTTCGTATTCGGTGGTGGTGACCTCGGCCACCGGGCCTGTCCACCCTGGTGTGGCCTTGATGCCAAACACATTGAATGAAGTGCTGCCGTCAGGCAGCTTGATCTCGCGGCGTCCCCAGCCTGACTCGTGTGCGGCCTGGGCGACCATGAAACTCGCCGGAATGCCCGTGACGGCCGAGGCTTCGTTGGCCGCATGGGTGTGCCTCTTCACGAATTCAGCTTGTTTCTCTTGGACCGGCGACAACTTGCCGCCCAGTGTGGCCGCAGGCTCAGGCGTTGTCACCGGGGGGTTGGGCGCAGTGCGCGGCGCCAACGCGCTGGCATCCAAAGCGCCGTTGTGCGTGAGGGGGTGCAAGCGCTTAGAAATGGCGCCAAATTCGGGCGCGACCTCACCAGGGAAGACATCTGTCGGCGTGTCTGCAGCGGCCCCGGCGCCACCCATTTGCCGTTCAAGCTGACGTGCAATGGCCTCGCTCAAGCCGCGAGGCATGCCCGTCATCATGCTTGCATACTGGGTGTCTAACATTTCGGTGCCCATTTGGCTGCCAGCGTTGTCCAGCATGCCAGAGGACATGCTGGCTTGGCGCATGCTTTTCATGATTTCTTGCATGAAAAGTGCTTCAAATTGCTTGGCTGCGTCTTTGACCGCCGCCTTGGGGTCACGCGCAGCCGTGGAGCGCAGGGCATCCACGCTGCGGCCGTCGCTGACCAAGCCCTGCATGCCAGGGTTGAACAACCTTAAGCTGGCGTTGAGGTTATTGGCTGCCGTCATCAGATCACCTCGATGTCTGCGTTCAAGGCGCCGGCAGATTTCATGGCTTGCAGAATGGCCAACAAGTCTTGGGGTGTGGCGCCCAGCGAGTTCAATGCTTTCACGACATCAGCCAGGCGCGTTCCTGCGGGCAGCTGAATCAGTGTCCCCGGCTCTTGGCGGATGGTGATGTCTGCTTTTTCTGAGACCACGGTTTGGCCCTGCGACAGGGGCGCGGGCTGGCTCACCACCGGGGTGGAGTTGATGGTCACTGACAAACTTCCGTGAGCAACGGCACACGCCGACAAGGTGACCGCTTGGTTCATGACCACCGACCCCGTTCGTGCATTGATCACGACCTTGGCCGCTGGTGAAGCCAACTCAATGGGCAGGTTTTCGATGTCCGCCATGAATGCCACACGGGCGTCGCTCTCAGAGGGCATTCGTACCTTGACCACTCGACCATCGACGGCCATAGCGACGCCGTTGCCCATGCGGGTGTTGATGGCCCGCGCCACCTCACGGGCAGTATTGAAGTCATTGGCGTTGAGGTCAAGCTGCATGAAGTCGCCCTGATTGAGCGGCGTAGGGACTGATCGCTCGACGGTAGCCCCCTCGGGGATGCGACCCGCACTGAGGTGATTGATTTGCACTTTGGAGCCACCGGCCGAAGCGCCCGCGCCGCCCACCATCAGGTTGCCTTGCGCCAAGGCATAGACTTGGCCATCGGCGCCCTTGAGCGGGGTTGCAATCAAGGTGCCACCGCGCAAGCTTTTGGCGTTGCCCAGGGACGAGACGTTGATGTCAATGCTTTGCCCCGGCTGGGCAAAAGGCGGCAATTGAGCGGTCACCATCACGGCAGCCACATTCTTGAGCTGCATGTTGGTGCCCGCGGGCACTGTGACCCCCATTTGCTGCAACATCGCGCTGATGCTTTGCGCCGTGAAGGGTACGGAGGTGGTTTGGTCCCCGGTGCCATCGAGCCCAACCACCAGACCGTAGCCCACCAAGGGGTTGCTGCGCACGCCCTGCACGGCAGCGAGCTCTTTGATTCTGGCCGCTTGGGCTGGCGCGGGCCACCACACGGCGGCACTCGCCAGCACGGTGGCCAGCACGATCAAGGCGCGGATGAACTTCTCGGTCTTGTCCATGGGGCACTCATCAACTGCAATGACCCATTGTCTTGAAACTTAAATGGGGAGAACGTTCAAAAAGAAACGCGCTAACCAGCCAGTTCCCTGGGCTTCGGCCTGCGCACCTCGGCCGCGGTTTTCAATGCGAACGTTGGCAATTTGTGCGGAGGGCACACTGTTGCCGGGTTGAATGGCGCGAGGGTCAACCTGGCCAGAAAATCGCAGCACATCGACGTTGTGGTTGACGCCAATTTGCTTCTCGCCCGCAATCACCAAATGCCCGTTGGGCAGCACCTCGGTCACGATCGCCGTGATGGTGCCGGAGAAGTCGTTTGAGCTCTCGGTGCTGCCCTTGCCTTGGAATGCGTTGCTCGAGGTTCCACCCACCACAGTGCGGCCCGCACCGAATGAGTTGGCGGAGACACCCGGCAAGCCCGTCAGGCTCGCGCCAACGGTGCCACTCTTATCGAGCTTGCTGGTGTTGGTTTGCGTGGCCGAGACTTTTTCGACAATGCGCACCGTGATGGTGTCACCCACCAATCGCGCACGGTGGTCTTCAAACAGTGGGCGGTATTGGGTGGCCTGAAAAATGGCGCCGTTGTTGACCGTGGGAACCACCACCGGTGTGGGGCGCACGTAGGTGGGCTCGGCCACGTCCACCTTGGGCGGGGCATTGAGTATTTGGCAGGCCGAAAGCTGGATGGCCAGCAGCGTCGTGAACAAGGGCTTGGTGTGGTGCATAAACAGCCTCTTTCGAAATCAAGGCGCAAGAAGTCAATCGACGCCAAGCAAGGGTGAGCCAAGCTTAGATTTGACTCAGGCGCTGCAACATCTGGTCCGACGTTTGGATGGCTTTGGAGTTGAGCTCGTACGCGCGCTGCGTTTGAATCATGGCAACCAGCTCTTCAACCACGTTGACGTTGGAGGTCTCCACAAAGCCTTGCTGCACAGTGCCCACGCCGTTGGCGCCCGGTGTGCCGGCAGCGGGCGCCCCGGAAGCTGCTGTTTCAGTGAACAGGTTTTGCCCCTTGGGCTCAAGACCCGCCGGATTGACAAAGGTGGCCAACTGCAGCTGACCAATGCTTTGCGGCGTGGCTTGACCCTGGGTCACCACAGTCACGGTGCCGTCTCGGCCCACGGTCACGCTTTGTGCATTGGCCGGAACGGTGATGCCCGCCGACAGCGGGTAGCCGTTGTTGGTCACCATCTGGCCTTGGGCATTGACTTGAAATGACCCGTCACGGGTGTAGCCCACAGTGCCATCCGGCATCTGCACTTCAAAGAAACCGTTGCCTTGGACGGCCAAGTCCAGCGAGTTGTTGGTCTGTGAAAGGTTGCCCTGCGTGAACACTCGTGACGAGGCCACGGCACGCGTGCCAAGCCCTGCCTGCAGCCCGGTGGGCAGCGTGGTCTGCTCGGTGTTGTTGGCGCCAGATTGACGAAGACTCTGATACATCAAATCTTCGAACACCACGTGCGAACGCTTGTAGCCGTTCGTTGACACGTTGGCCAAGTTGTTGGAGATGGCATCCAGCTGACTTTGCTGCCCCTCCATGCCGGTTTTGGCGACCCACAGTGAACGCATCATGATGAAACTCCTTCAAGCAACTTCGTTGGTGACCGTCAGCTCAGTTCAGGGCCAGCAACTGCGCTGCCGCTTTCTCATTGCCCTCGGCCGTTTGCAGCATCTTCATCTGGGCCTCAAACTGCCGTGCGGCGGAAATCATGGCCACCATGCTTTCCACCGGACTGACGTTGGAGCCCTCGAGTGCGCCGTCTTGCAGCCGAGCGTTGCCGTCGGCCGGCAAGTCGCCGCCAAGATCCCGAAACAGCCCGTCTTCGCCACGGATCAAGGGGGCCTCGGGTGTCACGAGCTTCAGCCGGCCGATGGCCGTGGACCGCCCATTGGTCGAAGCGCTGACCGTGCCATCCTGACCGATGCTGACCTCGCTGTTGGCAGGCACCTGAATCGGGCCCCCATCGCCCAGCACGGGCAGCCCGCCCGCGGTGCTCAGCGTGCCATCGGACGACAGCATCAACGACCCGGCGCGCGTATAAGCTTCCGTGCCGTCCAAGCCTTGCACCGACAACCACGCATTGCCCTTCATGGCCACATCCAAGGGCCGGTTGGTGGCGGTGATGGGCCCTGCATCCGGGTTGTAGCCCGGGGTGGACTCCAGGGCAAACACCCGGGTGCTGGCACCACTGCCCTCTACTGGCACCGAGCGAAAGGCCTGCAGTTCGGCCCGAAAGCCCACAGTCGAGGCATTGGCCAAGTTGTTGGCCAAACTGTCTTGGCGCTGCATGGTGGCCTTGGCGCCAGACATCGAGAGATAAATCATGCGGTCCATAGCGACTCCCTTGAGCTCAAACGGATATCAACCACTCAGTGACTTAGCGCAAGTTCACCAGGGTTTGCAAAACCTGATCCTGCGTTTTGATGGTTTGCGCGTTGGCTTGGTAGGTGCGCTGCGCCGTGATCATGTTGACCAGCTCCGCCGTCAAGTCGACGTTCGAGGCCTCCAGGGCGCCCGACAACAGGTTGCCCAGGTTGCCATCACCCGGCGTGCCCACGATGGGGTCGCCGGATGCGAAGGTCCGACCCCAGGTGTTGCCGCCTTGAGACTGCAAGCCTTGGGGGTTTCGGAAGGTGGCGATTTCCACCTGTCCAGCCGCTTGGAACTGACCGTTGGAATAGCGCGCCGTGATGACGCCATTCGACTCAAACTGAATACCGTTGAGCTGGCCTGCTGAATAACCATTTTGCGACAAGTCAGTGACCGCAAAATTCGAACCAAATTGCGTCGCCCCCGAGAGGTTCAGCGTGATGCCGGTAATGGGCTCGGTCACGGCACCCACCGAGTTTGTTGTGCTTGGAATGTTGATCGTGACCAAGCCACCGGCAGGCAAGGTGGGAGACGTGCCGTCTGCAGGGAATGTGATGGTGGTCGATGGCAAGGGATTGCCCGCGCCATCATCGACCACGGGCGTCCCGTTGGCCGTGATGTAGACGTTCCATTGATCGGTGGCCGCCTTCTGAAAAAAGTACACCAAAGACACGTCCTGCCCTTTGACGTCATAGACCGAGACCGAGGTGGCGTTGTTGTAGGTGGTCGCATCCAGCAAGTCGATTTGCGGCACGGCGGCAGCGGCAGGGGCGGTCACCGCGTCGCGCGCGTCCATGTTCACATCAATGCGGATGCGGTCGGTGGCAGCGGGGGTGATGCCCACTGTGGGCATCTGCAACGCAACGGCTTGACCCGGCTGGATGGTGCCCGCGCCGTCGGCCAGATAGCCCATCAGCTTTTCCTTGTTGTTGTTGATGATGAACCCCTCACGGTCCACCTTGAACTGGCCGTTGCGCGTGTAACTGACGGGACCGTTGCCGTTCGATACCTGAAAGAAACCACTGCCGTTGAGAGCCAAGTCCATCGGGTTCTCGGTCGTCACCGTATTGCCTTGGGTGAACTGTTGGGAGACCGCGCCCAGCATCACACCGATACCCGTGTTGTTGACCCCGGAGCCGTTGAGGGCCGTGGCGTAGAGGTCAGAAAATTCAGCCCGGGAGGACTTGGCCCCATAGGTGTTGGAGTTGGCCACGTTGTTGCCAATCACCTGAAGGTTCTTGGCAGTGGCGTTCAAACCGGATAGACCTTGTTGGAAACTCATGATGCACCTCTACTGATGGGGAAGAAGACGAACGTTGGAACAAACAGTGGAGCCAAAGAGCGTTGACCGCACACGGGTCAGTTGAAAGCTTTCACGGTGTTGTAGGGCACCGCCCCCGAAATATCGAGGTCGAGGTTCAATGCCTTGCCGCTGGTGCTGATCGAGTTGACGCGGTCCAGCATCAGCGGTGTGGCCTGGCTGCTGACCCCGCCCGTGGTGGCCGTGACCTTGAAGCGCAGCGACTTCGGGTCAATGCCTTGGGCCGCCAGCTCACTGGCGTCCCACTCGAAGTTGTGCACGCCGCTCTTTCGCGCGCCCAGCTCCATGGAGCCGAGCAACTGACCGTTGGTGGTCTTGACGTCGATCTTGACGGTGTTGGCCGCGCCGCCCAGCTCAAAGGCGCCGCGCCCCACGCCATCCGCCACGGCCACATGATCGCCAGGCACAACGACATCCCGGCCGACCAGGCCCGTGCCCTGCATCACCTGCAGCTGCATGAACTGGGTGGACAGACCTTGCAAGGCGGTGTTGACTTTCTCAATGCCATTGACGGTATTGATCTGGGCCATCTGGCTCGTGACCTGCGCGTTGTCCGTGGGGTTGAGTGGGTCTTGGTTTTGCATCTGCGCCACCAGCAACTTCAAGAAGCGGTCTGCCGAAGCATTGGCATCTTCAAGGGGTGCTGCCGGGGGCGTCGTGCCCGTGGTCGCACTGGCCGGCAGACCCGAAAGCGGCGAGGTAACAGAGGAAGTGGCCATTTCATTCTCCAATCAACGTGGCGTTCAAGAGCCGCCCATTTGCAAGGTCTTGAGCAACAAGGTCTTGGCGGTGTTCATCACTTCGACGTTGTTTTGGTATGAGCGCGAGGCCGAGATGATGTTGACCATCTCCTCCACCGCATTCACATTGCTGTAGGTGACATAGCCCTCACCATCAGACTGCGGATGCTTGGGGTCGTAGAGGCGGCGTCCCGGGCTTTGGTCCTCGCTGATGTTGCTCACGGTGACCCCCGCAGCGATTGCATCAGGCGCTCCGATAGCGCCACGACCCTGCGGGCCCATCATCTGGGTTTGAAAGGTGAGCTGGCGTGCCTTGTAAGCACTGCCGTCCGGGCCTGCCACGGTGTCCGCATTGGCCAGGTTGGAGGCCACCACATTGAGGCGTTGGCTTTGCGCACTGATGGCACTACCCGAGACGTTGAAGATGCTCAACATGGACATGATGCGTACTCCGTGTGGTTGGCGACGAGTGCGTGCTTATTGGCCCTTGATGGCCTCAAGCATCGTGCGTACGTTTGAATTGATGAAGCGCAAACTGGCTTCGTACTTGACAGAGTTGTCTGCGAAGTTGGCCCGCTCGCGATCCATGTCAACGGTATTGCGGTCGAGGTTGGTTTGGCTCGGCGCGGCATAGGTCAGATGCGATGAAACCGCCGTTGCTGTGTTGTTGCCACCGATATGCCCCGGTGCGCTCACCGCCACGCTGGCCGCGGTTTTCAGCTGGCCTGTGGCTTGAGCCAAGGCTTGAGAGAAGTTCATGTCACGGGCCACATAGCCCGGTGTGTCGGCATTGGCAATGTTGCTCGCCAACAGCTTCTGACGCTCTGATCGCAAGACCAGAGCTTGGCCTTGAAAGTCCACTGATTGGTTCAGCTTGTTCAACATCTTGTACCCGAGGCTCTCGCCTCAGACCCCCTTGAAAACCTTTTGGAAGGCATGGCCCATTGTGCGCAAGCGCCCGCCAAACATGAGCCGAAATAGCAAGACAATGACCGGGCAATTCGCAGCCCAAGCGGGTCTTTGACGAACCTACAGTGAGATCCAACGCATGCATGCCGAGGTGCCGCCATGGACTTACCTGTCAAGCAATTTCGTGAGTCGACCATCGCCTCTGTACGTACGCCACCAGAATCACGCAGTCCCAGCATTGATGCGCCTCACAGGGACTTTTCAGGTTTTCTACATCGCTTCTTGCGGGGCCTGAGTCAGCTTGCTTTAATCTGGTGTGGTGCACTCGCAGCGGCACTGCTCTTGGCGCCTCAAGACACCCGCGCTGAACCGCTGAGCCCCGCGCTTCAAGAGCGCGTTCGTGCTTATGTCACGCTGGCCATGCAGACACATCCGGTGATGCGCGCCAACACTGCCAACAACGTCACACCGCGTGTGCAGGTCGAGGTCGGCGCGATCGATTCACGTTTGCGTTTGGCCCCTTGTGCGCACATCGAGCCGTACATGCCGTCGGGATCCAAACTGGGCGGCTCGTCACGCGTTGGATTGCGTTGCACGGACGGACCCACAGCGTGGCGCATCTCGTTGCCAGTGCAGATTCAGGTGTTGGGCCGTGGCTTGGTCGCACTCCATGCGATTCAGGCTGGCGCAATGCTCAACGTGCAAGATGCAGCCATGGGAGACATCGATCTCGTGGCTGAGGTCTCCGCTCCCCTTCTCGATGCGCAAGCCTTAGAGGGACGTATCGCGGCACGCTCCGTGGCGGCCGGACAAAGCATTCGGCAGTCTCACTTGAAGCCCCGGCAGTGGTTTGCCGCGGGCGACACGGTTCGGGTGCTCGCCTCCGGCGAGGGGTTTGCCGTGGCCGGGCAAGGTCAGGCCTTGACGCCCGGCATCGAGGGTCAGCCGGCCAAGGTACGCACCGAAGCGGGCCGGATTGTCAGCGGCACGGCCGTCGCTGAGCGGCAATTGTCCCTCGACCTGTAAGCAGGCATCTTGCCGAGCTCCGAACGGTGGGGGCTTGCCGGGTTGTCCTGTTCATGCGAAGCTGGCGCTGGCCGCCTCTTGGCACAGCGACCGTGAGCAATTGCACACTTACACCCCAATCATTGCCGTTAAATTGTCTAAAGTTGCGCCGGCAATGGCCGAAATCACTCTTATGTTGAATGGATCGGGCGACCGCTCCCTTTGGAGAACATCATGAAAATCGGACCTCCGGGCGACACCCCTGTCCCCAATACCAACGGCACCGGCGGTACGACGGGCACCAATGGAGCCGCTCGTGCTACTCCGGCAGAAACGGGCAAAGCACAAGGCAGCCCGGCAGCCCAGGTCATCACTGGGGAGGCCAGTGCCACCGTGGCCCTGTCCAGCGCTGCCTCGACCCTCATGGACGGTCTGAATGAGGCCACGGCCGACTTCAACACCGAGAAGGTGTCGCGCATCACACAGTCTTTGGCCGATGGCTCGTACAAGGTCAACGCTGAGGTGATTGCTGACAAGCTGATCGCCAATGCCACAGAGCTCTTGGCGAGCACCCAGCAGCAGTAAGCAGCAAGCAGCAAGCAGCAATCTGTTAGCACAGCCGATTTTCGAGCACAACGCCCGTTCCAGCAGTCATTGAGGGTGCATCATGAAGTTGCCTACGCCCACCTTGTTAGTGCCTTTGGTGCCCGATGCCGCGCTGGAGGAATCCTTGAGCCAAGTTGAGCAAGAGCTAGCCAGCCTGGGGCTGGCATTGCACGCGCGCGACGCCTTAGCCATCGACACCCATGCAACAGGCCTGCACCGCGCCTTGGCGCAGGCCATCGATCACTTTGCCAAAGCCGCGCAGGCGGGCCCCTTGTCCCCTGCCCTGCGAGCACGGCTGATGCGTGCAAGTGGCCAGGTGGCGGCCCAGCGCGAGTCACTGGCCCGTGCCACAGCCGCCCTGGATCGCGCCATTGAAGTCTTGATTCCATCCGAGCCCCCTGCCGTCTACTCGCCCTATGGCAGTGGTCAACGCGGGCTGCGAAGCGCGGCCGTGCAGGTCTGAAAAGGCAGCCGAACACTCGTACCCCAAGGCCCCTTCTGCCTTGAGCGTGCAGCCTCTTGCCCGTGCTGAACCGCTAAGATCAGCCACCTCCACCATCGGCATCGGCATGCGCCATTGGGCCTGCCACCTGCCTCCGCTGACATGCCCCTGCACACACACCAACTGAGCATGACGGTGCTCATGACGCCCGACATGGCAAACTTCGCCGGCAATGTGCATGGCGGCGCCATCCTTAAACTGCTGGACCAGGTTGCCTATGCCTGCGCCAGCCGCTACGCAGCACGTTACGTCGTGACGGTCAGTGTGGACCAGGTGATGTTCCGACAGCCCATTTACGTGGGTGAATTGGTGACATTTTTAGCGGCCATCAATCACACCGGAACTTCCAGCATGGAGGTGGGCATCAAGGTGGTCGCGGAAAACATTCGAACCCAAGAACAACGGCATGTGAACAGCTGTTTCTTCACCATGGTGGCTGTCGACGATGAGCGTCGCCCCGTACCCGTCCCACCCTTGCAACCCGACAATGCGGTTGATGAACGGCGTTTCCAACAAGCCTTGGCTCGCAAGCAATTGCGCCAAGAGTTGGCTGCTCGCTTGGCATTGGTTTGAGGTTAAAGAACGACGATCTCCACCGTCGCTCCCAGAATCGGTTTGCAAAGAATTTTATAGCCGTCAGCATCAAAACCTACTGCTGGCACGTCGAGCCGGTACGCCTCATTGACGTTCGTCACGCTGCCGAGGTAGCACCAGTTTCGGACCACGTGTATCTGAGCCTCTTGCTCAAACCGCTCGATCAAGCCAACGGCACCCGCATACGGCCAACAGGCCATTTTGAGCCCTTGCAGACTGGACACGAATCGCGCTTGGTGCGCCGGCAGGCTCTCGTCACCACGACAGACGCCCCCACACAGCCGCAGCATGGCTCTGAAGCACTGCTTTCCGGCTGGAATCTTTTCAAGACCCAGCGCGCCGTAGCACAGGCGGTTGTCATCGGCCAATTGACGCAGACTTTCCAACGCCGCATGTCGACTGCTGAATAGACCGAACAACTCGGGCTCGGTGGCAAAGTTCACGTCCTTAGAGTTCACCACCGTCAGCCGACCGTCGCGCAAGCTGAAAGAACAGAGCTGACGTTGGCGTCGCAACTTTTGATTCAAAAGGGGCTGCTGTTGTTTGATCATGCTGGCTTCCAGCAGCAGCGCGCCAATCTCACCTGTCGTTCGGATGTAGCTGATGCGCTTGGTTTGCCGCAACATGCGCGCCTCCTGAGCGGTACGCAGATGCGACAAAACACGCGTTCGCAGGTTGATGCTCTTGCCAATGTACAAGGGCAGATCACCGTCTTCGCCATGGAACACATAGACCCCCGGCGCCGGGGGCAGGTCATCAATGGCGGCGCGCAGGTGATGGGGATATTCAAAGCGCGTCGGGTCACCCAACCCTGGCTTCATTCTGCGTCTGGGGGACATGAGGAGGACTGGGCGTCAGGCGGGATTCAAGATGAGACGCTGCACTGTGCCACAGCACAGCCCTCGCCACGAGCCGACCATGCTCGGTTCGTTAGCCCAGGGCCTGAACCAATCCCTCCCCAACCCTGTCCCTGGGGGAGCCAATGACGCCCTCTCCCTCAGGGAGGGTTGGGGAGAGGGTGGCGGCATCACAGCCCAAATCACATTGAATCGCGCTCGCCAAAGGGTATCGCTGCGGTTTACGCCTAGGGCCTGTTATCAAAGCCGTCGCCGGGCAGAAAATGGTCTATTGGAGTGAGCTGCAAGGCGCAAAGCGCAGCAATACCAGTGGGTATTGCGAGCATTTGCTACAAAGCAGATCGCTTCAAGA
>JANMGB010000364.1:0-3919 GCA_031374415.1 Burkholderiales bacterium | reverse complement strand
TGGGTATTGCGTCGTTCACGCACTTCATGACCCTGCGCCGAGACAGCCGGGTTTTTGTCCAGAAAACGCCACTGCAAATCATTGAGTCGGTGCTGCAAGCGTACCCCCAGGCGAATTGGCGGCTGGAGGTTACCGACACCGCTGAGCCCTGGGGCCTTAAAACGCAGCTCAAGGAATCTGATGCCACTTTTACGGCGCGGATTTTGGCTGAGCTGGGGTGGAACTACCATCTTGAGCACAGCACGGAAGGCCCGAAGTTGGCAGACGCGAAGTCGGCCAAACACTGCCTCGTCATCACCAGCCAACGCCGAGCGAGCATCCACCTCGGGGGCCTGCGGTTCAGCCGCCCGGACATCCGGCAGGCGGGCAGTGGGTTGGTGCAAGACACGCTGACGGGCTTGAGTTTGATCAACGAGGTCGCATCGAATCAAGTGACGCTGGGGTCGTGGGACTTTGGCGCGCTGACGGGGGTCTCGGGCAACGCCCAGGCGAGCGACACACTGCCGCCCATGGAGGTGTATCACGGCGCGGGTGAGTTGGTGCATGCGGTGCATCGCTCGGATCAAGCCTGGGACGAGGCCGATCAGGCCGCAGCCGCGCTGCAGGCGGAGCTGCTGCTGGCACAACACCGGCAAAAGGCGTTCGAGTTGCAAGGCGTGGGGGCCGTGCGCTCATTGAGGGCGTTCAACTCATTCGAGGTGTTGGAGCACAGCCGTTTCAAAGGCGGGCAGGGGAGCTTCCAGGTGCTGTGCGTGCAGCATCAGGCGGCGAATAATTTGCCGATGGATGTGACGGGGGTCGAGCACCGGCCCCAGGCATCCGCGGGCAGCTACGAGCAGCTCTTCACGGCCGTGCCGACGGAGGTCGATATCGTTCCACCGCAACCCCACCCGCTCTACGCCAAGCCGAGGGGGCAACTCTCCTGTGCCGTGGTGGTGGGGTGGGATCAAGAGGCGATGGGCCCGATCACCACCAACCGTGACCTGCAGATTCGAATTCAGTACCCGTGGCAACGTGGCGATCAGCCCGTGAGCGGTGGCCTGGCAGGGCCTGCCACACCGCAAGGCGGCGCCAGCGGCCATGCGCCGCTGACTGCGGGCTCCAGCATTTGGGTGCGCTTGGCGCAAGCAGCTGCGGGCGCCAATTGGGGGGCTTCTTTGATGTCACGGGTCACCACTGAATGTCGGCGCCGATCTAAATTTGACCCACCGCGCCGATCCAATATTGACCCGGGGATGGATGCCGACCACGTGATGGTCGGCTGTGGACAAGTGTAGGTCTATGTCTGTTTCGTTGACCTCCCAGAGGCAGCGCTGTTCGCGCGGGGGAAGAGGTGAAGGCCTTAGGCCTTAGCGTATTCCCCCGCGCGGCGCTTGCTCAGATGTCGGCCTCCGGTGGCTGCCGCTTGTCAGCCTTGCGCGCCTGCTCGCGCGCCTTGATGCGCTTCTTGGCCACCGCGCTGCTGTGCAAGAACCGATGACTCTCGTTGCCCGTCTCCACGATGTGGCAGTGGTGCGTGAGCCGGTCCAGCAGCGCCGTCGTCATCTTCGCATCGCCGAACACGCTGGACCACTCGGCGAAGTCCAGGTTGGTCGTGATCATCACGCTGGTGTGCTCGTACAGCTTGGATAGCAGGTGGAACAGCAGCGCTCCGCCGGCTTGGCTGAATGGCAGGTAGCCCAATTCGTCGAGAATGACGAGGTCCATGCGCAGCAAGGTTGCAGCGATGCGACCGGCCCTGCCCTGCACCTTCTCCTGCTCCAGCGCATTGACCAGATCCACCGTCGAGTAGAAGCGCACGCGCCGGCCATGCCGCGTGATGCCGGCTACCCCGATGGCCGTGGCCAGATGCGTCTTGCCCGTGCCTGGTCCACCCACCAGCACCGCGTTGTGCGCCGCGTCGGTGAACGTCATCTCGGCCAGCGTGTGAATCAACTTGCGATCCACCTTTGATGCCTCGAAGTCGAAGCTCGCCAGGTCGCGGTGCACCGGGAACTTGGCCGTGTGCATCTGGTGGCTCACCGAGCGCATGGCGCGGTCGGTGGTCTCAGCCTGCAGCAGATGTTCGAGCAGCCAGCGCGAGCTCTCGATCGCCGCGCTGCCACCTTGTTCCACCAAATCGGACCAGGCGCCGGCCATGCCGTGCAGGCGCAGTTGCTTGAGTTCGACGACAAGCTCACGCATGGTCGGCCCCCTCGGTGGTGATGGCGCTGCCGCGCAGGGTGTCGTAGCGCTCGGTGTTGGCCAGCGGTGGCGTCGAGACGTGCAACGCCGTGGCCACGCTCTGTGGCGCCGGCACAGCGTTCAGCCGGGCCAGCACGTTGAGGACGTGCTCAACGCTGACCCGTCCGTGCCGTGTTCCCTCCAGCGCCAACTCAACGGCCACCAGCACGGCATCAAGGCCTGCCGTCGGCACGATGGCCAGCACCTGCGCCATCACACGGTCGCCGCCCGGGTCCCGCAACAAAGCCCGGCGCAACTGCTGCAGCGGCTCGGGCATGTCGGCGAAGGGTGCGCCGTTGCGCAAGGCACCTGGCTTCCTCTGGATCAACGGGATGTAGTGCTGCCAGTCGTACTTGGTCTGGCCACGGTCGCTGAGTCGCTCGTGGCTGGCCACCACCGCATCGTCCGCCACGATGACGATCTTGCCGGGGTACAGCCGGGTGCTGACCGCCTGCCCGGCCAACTCGCATGGCACCGAGTAGCGGTTACGTGCCACCACAACCAGGCAGGTGCTGCTCACCCGCGCCGGGTTCTCCACGTAGCCGTCGAAGGGCTCGGGCATGGGCATGAGGTGCGCTCGCTCGTTGTCGAGCATCTCGGCCACGCTGAACTGGCCGTGCTCGGGGTGACGTACTTCGTCCCACAATGCCCGGCAGCGGTCGCCCAGCCAGGCGTTGAGTTCGGTGAAGCTGCCGAACTTCACCTTGTTCGCCTCGATCCATATCCGACGCCTGCTGTCCTGCACGTTCTTCTCAACAACACCCTTCTCCCAGCCCGACGCGACGTTGCAGAAGTCAGCGTCGAACAGGTAGTGCGCGCACATGACGGCGAAGCGCTTGTTGACGGTGCGACCCTTACCCTTCTTGACCTTGTCGACCGCAGTCTTCATGTTGTCGTAGATGCCGCGCCGGGCCACCCCGCCCAGCGCCGCGAAGGACCGCGTGTGCGCATCGAACAGCATCTCGTGGCCCTGGCTGGGGTAGGCCACCAGCCAGAACGCCCGCGAGGCGCACCGCGTCATGTGCGCCACCAGAACCCGCTAGTCGATGCCGCCCACCACCATCCCTTCCTCGCTCCAGTCGAACTGGTAGGCCTCGCCCAGCTCGAACGCCAGCGGGATGAAGGCGTTGGCCACCGCCGCCTGGCCTTCCTGCTCGCGCCAGGCGCGGATGAAGTCGGTCACCCGGCTGTAGCCGCCGTCGTAGCCCGCAGCCTTGATCTCGGCATACAGCGCCCGCGCCGTGCGCCGTTCGTGCCGCGCGCGCCGGGCGTCGGCCACCAAAGCCTGGCGCAGCATGTCGTGGAACGCCGTGAGCTTGCTGGGTTGCTCACCGCGCCGGTACTTCGGCGGGCCATCGACCTCGCCATGCAGCCACTTCGAGATCGTGTTGCGCGACAGCCCCGTGATGCGCGCAATCTCGCGCACCGACTTCTTCTTGCGGCTATGCAACCGCCTGATCCTGCCAATCATGTCCATGGTGATCACTCCTCGTCCCCTGCTGCACAAAAAAACAGCAGGGTAGGTTGTTCACCTGGCTCAGTTTTGGGTCGGCACTACCCTCAAAAGTGGCTCAGTTTTCGGTCGGCGCCAACAGCCATGCTCGAACACAAGAATCGGTAAAGCAATGCTCATGGATTCCGACTTGAACACGTCCTCTGTCCGCCACCACGTTCCTGACTGGCGGATCAACGCGAA
>JANMGB010000355.1:0-30753 GCA_031374415.1 Burkholderiales bacterium | reverse complement strand
GCCCGCGCCAGCGGCAGCGCCAGCGGCAGCGGCAGCGTCTGCGTTCGCGGCAGCACCAGCGCTAGCCAAGCGCGATGAGCGCTGGTACGAGCACGGGTTTCGCATTCCGCTACGTTCAGTGCTCGCGGTCTTCAATACCGTGCCAGCGCACACTGACGTGTTTAACGCGGTGAGGTATCTTATGCAGATCGTGGCCAAGAAAGATGGTATAGAACCTTACAGCGCGCTTGCGCCAGAGGGCATGATGCGCTGGTGCTTGCACGCGCTTGTGCCTGCCGCCACTACGTTTGCCGCACCCGATGCGTGTATGGCGCTACAAGAAATGTGCGCAAGCGATCCCGCGCAAGCCAGCGCTCTGCTTGAAAGCCCGCTGTGTGCGCACGTGTTTGATCGCGCTTTTGATGCGATTATGACCTGGTGGTTTGGCGCAGACCGTGGCAATATGCCGCGCCAGCCAATGCCGGCTGCGACATTGGAATTGCTTGACGTTCTTGCGCGGCGTACCGTTCTGTCGCCGCCGCGCGAAAATAGCAACTTGCACGCGGGAATGAGCTTGATGGACATGCTCGCGCCCGAGATGTACCTGTCCAAGGAAGAGCTTGCGGACGTGGGGCTTGCACAGCGGGCCGTGCTTACGCTTGCGAGCGCGCTTGCTACAATGGCGGTTATTGCTTCGTGCCATACGCCAATGTCCAAACTTGTTGAAAAAGCAATGTAAACGCACGTCACTAATTTACGTCGCGCGGCGCCACAACTCAATTGCATACAGCATTGGCATGCTAACTAACTAACTAGTTAGCTAGATAGCTAGCTAATTGGCGCGTCAACGCGTCAGCGCCAGCATGCTTACGTGAGCAAGCCAGTGCCACGCGCCGTTGTGTACGCAAGCAGCGCAAGTGTAAGCACGATGATGCCAATAACAACGGGTGCAAGTGCAATGCGCTCGGGTGTGCACACACGCCCAGGCCGGCACGCAAGGTAGTACGGCGGTACGCCAGGTTGTGGCAGCGCAACTTCGTTTGGTGCGCCAGCGCTGCCGCTAGATGTCACGCGTTGCGCAAGCTCGCGCGCCCCCGTCGCGACAAACTGAGCCCATAAGATGCATGACGCGTTAAACGGCACAATGCACAGCAACGCTGCAGCGCCCGCAGGCGTGACGGACGATGCATGCTGCGCTGCAAGCGCGGCAAATGCAGTGCCAGGTGGAGCAAGCATCACCGGTGCGCAAAGGGGGTCAAGTGCGCACGCGGCTTCAAGCTCGGCCAAGCCAAACGTTGCATTGAACGCCGTCCCACATAGGCATTGTGCGTGCGCGCGTTCCGGTAGCGCTAGCACAAGTGCAAGTGCAAGCGCAAGCGCAAGCACGCGCAGCGTGCGCAGCTTGCCTTTGCCGCTGCACCATGTCATGTAAGACTTGCGCTTATTTTGCTGGTCAGCTGCACACAGGCGTGCGTGAGCGCGCATATGAGCACACCGCACTTATGGCCAGCGAGTGGATTGAGATTGAGTCCGGCGTGTGGCGCCGCGACACGAGCTACATTGTCGCCGTGCGCGGCGAGCATGGGCCGCTGTACATGCCGTTCACCAGCGCACCCACAAACCGCGTGTTCAGCGCTTGGTATGAACCGACAGGCACAGACACGCGCCCAAATCTGGCAAACTTGGCGCGTGACGGCGGCTTTATGTACAACAAGCAGCTTGTGCCCGCCGTGTACAGCAGATCAGTGGCGCCGCGGATGACGGCGACGCTGTGTTGCTCGGGCTACATGCAATCCATTGGTGGCGGTAACGCCAAGTACGACTCGCTGCTTGGACTTGGACTTGCGGTTGCGCTTCTGCAAGCGCGCGGCTATTTTGGGGCGCTTGTGCGCGTTGTGCGCTGCGTCAACATGACCTACAGCGCCAAGCCCATGGGCCGCATTCCGCTACGCCTCGACCTTGCCGCGTTCAAAGCCGCATCCGTGCACGGTGCAAACATGGTATACAAGCCAGACGTCATGCCCATCTTGCGCGTGCTGTACGTCGGCCCTGGTGCCGAGACGGCGCGCAACACCATTCGCATCAACATATTTACCAACGGCGAAATGCTCATTGCCGGCCCTGACGAAACCATTTTTCCCGCTGTCGCAGCGTGGCTGTTCCGTCTTGTCACAAACGAATATGTGCGCCAGTACGGCGCGGCCGCACTTGAAGCACGCCTCGCTGGCGCTGCCGAGCGTGGCTATGTCATTGACGCATGCGACCCGCGTGCCGCTCATCCGACGCCGCGCGTTTCCGCTCACGGCGGCATAGCAGAGGCCATACTAGACTCGGACTCCGAGTCCGATGAGTACATGGCAGGCGCCACAGGTCGCCGCCGCCGCCGCAAACGCGCACGCCGCGACTCGGACTCGGACGCTGAGAATGCCGCGCGCACCGTGCGCAATCCGCGCAACACAAGGTTTAGAGACGCAACGCGCGCGCGAGGCGCCGCTGGAGCAGGTGCTGGCGTTAGCGCTAGTGGCAGTGGCAGTGGCAGCGCCAGCGCCAGCGGCAGCGCCAGCGCTAGCGCCAGCGCAAGCGTAAGCGACAGCGGCAGCGTCCTTGCGAGCAATTACATGGGAATATAGTTGCACATGTTATAAATTAATTTCCATATTTTTTTGTATTTAATCGTGGTAACTGTTAGCGTGCACGTGCTCATGCCGAGCATGCGGCGGACGCGGGCTGAATGCGGACGCGCGCGCGTGCGCCAAAGCGAGTTCGCTTGCGCAGCCTGCCGCGTGACACTGCGTCAGGAGCGTGTGCAAGGTCTGCATCATTGTCGTCGTTACTGTTGCTGCCGCTGCGCGTACGCTTTGCTGTAACTTGCAACTTGAACCTGTTGACCAGACTTTGATTACCAATGGCGCGGTTCCACTCGCGCACGCTATTTGCATGATCTAGTGACAGACGCGCATGCGAGCGCACGAACGGTGCTGACATGTAAGCTTTGTGCGCATCTCGGGCAATCAAGGCAAGAAAAACGGTGCGCACGTCTTCGTCTGCAATAGGCCGAAGAACAGCGCTGGTGAAAAGGCGCGTGTACGCGAGCACCAGATCCGTTGCATAGTCTTGCGCTCGCGTATAGGCGTCCAGCTCGACAGCGTGAACATAGGCAGCCTCAATCTCTTCAAGCGCTTGCTCGTGTTCGCGCGCACGCGCACGCGCGTTCGGATGTGCTTCAAGCATGCTCTGGTAAAACTCGCGGAATGCGCTTGTGTACGCCTGCATACCGGCCAGTTTGTCGCGCAGGCTGCGCAATTCATCGGCGTCAATGCTGATCGGAGGCACAGCACGCTCGCCAGTTCGTTGCGCAGCCAGCGCATGCGCATGCTCAAGCGCGCTGTTGACATACGCCACACTGTAGAGCGTGTCGTCGCCGGCACGCAACTCGGCGCGAACAAGCTCAATCTGCGCCATGTTGGCAATGTGTTGCCTAGCCGTGGCGCGCAACTCTGCAACCGTATCGGCGTGGCTTGCCAACTCTTCATCGGCGCCGCGCTCTGAACCGCTAGCAAGCTGCTCCAGATTGGCGGCAGCGACAGCAACGGCGGCGGCATATATAAAATTGCGCAACGGCTCACCGTCAGCGTTTGCGCCTTGCAAATCAGTGTAGCTGGCAATCAAGGCGCTATACACGGCACCGACCGTGTCACCCAGTCGACCGGCGCTTAGCACGTGCAGCGAGCGCGCGCGCGCATGCAGCGTGTCCACGATCGCGCGGTAGCGCATGGCCGCCGCGTACTCGGCGTTCACGCGCGCGTCGCTGCCCACACGCATGCGCGTAGGGTGCATGACCGCGTCTGACACGCGCATAAATGCGTCCACGTAGCGCGTCGCCACAAGGCGTTGCGCAAGTTGCGCGTGCCTATACGGTGCCCAAGCCGCAGCGCTGTCGGGCATCTCGCCAATGTGCATGCCATAGCCAGCGCGCACAAGCGCTTGCTGCACGGCAAAGCGCCGGCTGAACCATGCGCCGGCAGTCTCGGCAAACTCACCCGTCCGCGGATCGCTGACCACGTGCACCAGGCTCTCTTCCAGATGCGCAAGCACGTGCATCATGCTGTCGTCCAGCTTGCCGTCACTCATCTCGGCGTACATCTCCAGCACGTGGCGCGTAGCGCGATCGTACGGCACGCGCGCCTCGTCTCCGACCGTTTCCAGTGTCACGAAAAACCCAAGCGGCATTTGTCGAATGGCGCGGAACGGGCCAAAATGCATGGATTGGTAGCCATAGCCAAGCAAGAGCAGACTCAAAGCAATAGGAATCACAATGGGCGCGTTACGCATAATGTTGTCCAAATTCACATCCATAGATAGCGCCGCGCTGACCGCCATCGCAATCTTGGCAAACTGTTGCTTTGACATGCCATATAGAATGCTCGCTTCTGCCATGATTGATTTCTTCTTAAAGTACGATAGAATTCCAGAAAACAGCTCGGACCATGTGTATGGCGCGTTGCTTTGCACTGCAACACTGGCATTTTTGATCATGTTGTTGAAAACGCCGACGTTGTCTATGCCAGTTTTCTTTTCCAGCTCGTCTCGCATTGCCTTGGAAAACTCGTCTACATTGCTGTACGTTTGCGCTTGTGCAACAATTGTTTTCGTGATAGCCTCGCGCATCTGCTCGGCAGCCGCGTAGCACGCATGCAGCCGCTTGTACATGTACAGCGGCACCGCGCCTGGCGCGCAGACGTAGCGCAGCGGCGTGCTGGGGTACGCAGCGTACAGGTGCTTTGCGTCATCGCCGAAAACCGGCGCAAGCATGGCCACACTAGATCCTGCGACGGCTCCAGAGTAATACACGTCATAAGCCTCGGCAGCGTGCTCGAAAATCGCCAGGTGCCGCGCAAACAGCGAGGTCGTGCCAGCATTTGCTTGCCGCTGCAACGGCGCATCGACATTTTGCATGTAATCGGACAGCGCAGCAAGCAACACAATGCGCTGGTTGGCATCGTCGCTTGCGTGCGAGCTTGGCGCGGCTGCGGCCAGCGCCAACGCCTTGGCAATGACTAGGCCGGCAGGGCGCTCCGCACCGGCGTCAGCGTGGCCGCTCATGCTATGCACAAAGCCCAGTACGTCAATGAGCTGAGACACGGCGCGCAGTGCTTCCGACTTGACGCGCATGAGCCGGCCCGTTGCGCGATTGTACACCAGCATGTCACCAAGCAAGCGGCGCAACGGCGCGCCGCCACCGCTAGCCAGGGCATTCACAAGCGCAGGGCCAACGCTGCCCGTTGCAAACAGCGTGTCAAGCGCCGGCCAGGCGTCGAACACGGGCTCGCTGCCATGATCAAGCTCCAGCTGGCTTAAATATTGTACTGCAGCCGAAAGCTCGGCATCTTCTTGGCCGCGGCCGCCGCGGCGGACGCTGGGCGTAAAGGTAAGACTAATGCGCGCCCCGTAACACAGGCGCAGCGCGCGCACGACCATGACGCGTGCCAGCTCGGCGTCGGCGTCAGCACGCGCTTCTCGCGCGTGCGCTGCCAGCGTCTTGACAAGGTCCGCGTCCTTGTTTGCTGGCAGTGGCGCGGGCTTATACCTGGCTGGCTCACGCGCGCGCTCAAACGCGTACCCGCGCTGACCGTCTTGCGCACCTGCATGATCTGACAGCTCGCTGACAAAGCGCCACTCGTCGCCGTGAATTGCCGCCGTGCCAAAGCCATACAGCGTAGCCTCTAGCGCGCTGTACTGCGCAGTACCACGGTACTTGCGCAACAGCGTGTCACACAGCGCGTTGTACTGCGCTATGACGCGCGTGACAAGGTGCGGCCGCTCCGGTTGAGCAGGTGCAGCGCACATGGTACGCGCACAGTTGTGAAAGCGCACAGCAAGGGCCTTTACGCGCGACGCGTTTACTTGGTACTGGTGCGCATGCGTTGACGCGATCAAGCAAGCCCACGACCCTGGCTATGATAATACAGCAAGCTCCAGCGCGCCCATTCGTCGGACGACACGGGCTCTCTTTCAAGACCAATACGAGCTTGCATTGCAATTGCGTAGTTTGTCTTGCGTAGCGCCCTATTTGTTGATTCCTCTGAAGGCACAGGTACGCCACCACGAATGTTCTGCGGCAAAAAGACAGCTTCAAAAGTTTGAGCCAACGCATCAATTGTACTTGTGATAAACTCGCCGATTGTACGTGTGTATCGCACATCCGCTACAAAAACGGCCTGCCCTGCAAAAGCGGCGTACGCGCACAAGCTCGCATTGCGCATAAAGTTGCCACGGTCAACGTCGTTTGTATATCTTTTTGTCACTTCATACGCTTTGCGCGCAATCGCCTGCAGCTCTGCCACGGTTGTCGCCTTGCGCGCCTCTGCTAAAAGTGCGGTGCCGCGTTCGGCAACGTTGATGGGCGGCCTCATAGGTGCGACAGTCTCATTATTTCCAGGCTCGTTAAACGCGCGAACAATTGCCAGCGTGCCGGGGAAATCTTGCATTTGCAGCAGCACCGCAAGCAGCGCTACGGACGGCAGCCAAGGCAGGTCGGCGCGCAAAAGCGCGGGCTGCGCGGTCTCGCCACTCTTAATCCTCCGATTGAGATCGCTCATCGTCGGCACGTCAACAAGCCGCGCGTAAAACAGCGGATAGGACGCGTCTCGCGCGGCTTGCCATGTAAGATACGCCTGTGTTCCAGCCTGTAGCATGACAAAGACCGCAAGCGGAATATGCGCCGTGGCAATAAGCGTGTCGACCTGGGTTAGGCCAGCAACCGTTCCTGTGCCAAGCGCATCAGGCAATGCCAAGCCCTTGAGCAGGTAAGCAATGGCAATTGACGACAATGTCTCAAAACTGGCCACATCAATGGCCGTGCTGCCAAAAATCCAGCAAAGCATTTGCATGATTGATTCGCGTTGCTTGCGAATGACTGGGTTCCATCTTAATTCAAAAAAGTTCTGGTGATTGTACAGCTCTTCGTTCTCGCCAAGAAATCCGACAGAAAAAATCAGCCCGGTGCCTGCAGCCAGTCGCGCAAAGTTGCGAATATTTTGCGTGAAATCGTCGTCGCTGCGCGAAAGAAAGCTTTGCATGTAAAATTCTCGCGAAACCTCGGCGTCCAAGGCGAGCAATTGATCGTCAGACAGCACGCCAGTTGTAGAAGTTTCACCGCGTGTCAGCGTAGCACGTGCGCGCGCCACGTTGGCGCGCGCATACACTTGCAAACACGTGCTCACCAGGTGAATTGCGGTAAAGGCAAAGACGTGTTTCGCGATAAGCACACTGTGGCGCATAAACGGGGCGCGAAAGTACAGCGTTCGGTTTGTAGTGCTGCGTGCGCGCATAATGTACAGACTGATCGTAATGCGCGCAACAGCGTGCACGGTGGCAATGGCATGCGGTGCAATTCGCACCGGTACACCTGCGCGGCGTAGCACAGTGACCGCGGGAAAATAGGCAACAACGCCAGCTAACCCTGCAATGAGCACAGTGCCCGCGGGAATGGCGTCGCCGTACACGTTTGCAACCACCTCACCAACCGTGCTGACCGCCAACGCGGCTACCACTTGAGTGGCGGCACCACGGTTTTCCTGTGCCGTGACCCAGGTGTATGCGCTGACCGCCGCGCTTGCCAACGCGCCCAGCGTGCCGACAGTTACGGCGCGCACGTTGCGCGTAAATGCGCGCCAGCCCATGGGCAAAGTCCCAGCACTGGTGTCAAGCATCTCAATTTCGGCAAGCGGGTGTGCAGGCGCCCAGAGCGCGTACAGCGCGTCAAGTGCAGCCACAGCGTCCAAGTTTGTCACGTCACGTCCGTCCTCGTCAGTCAGGCCAAGCATCTGGCACAAAACTGCAACAGTGCCGTGCGTAAGTAGACCGCACAAGCCGGTCTCGTTGCCAAAGTGCAGCAGCGCGCGCACCGCTGGCAGCAGCGACGTACGCGCCGCAAACCCAGACATGCTCTCCGAGTCGGAATCCAATTCAGAATCCGACTCGGAGTTGGACGGCGTTGCCGCCGCGGCAGCTTGCGCCTTGACGACCGTCGTCGTCGTCGTCGTCGTCGTCGTCGTCGTCGTCGTCGTCGTCGTGGATGTGTCATACCCTGCGCGCCACACGTGCATGATTGCATCCAGCAGCGCTTGAGTTGCAAGCACGCTCGTCTCGAGCGTGGCTTTGCACAGTGGCTCGCTGATGCGGTTGTGGCCCAGTGCATTGTCCGTGCTGCTGAGCGCAAGCACGTCGCTTGCAAGGCTGGCAAAGGCATAGACGGAAATGGCGCTCACTTGCAGCGGTGCAGCAGGTGGCGCGGGCAGCGGCTCGGCACCGTGCGCAAGTGCATGCGCCGCTTCGAGGCGCGCAGCCATGTCGCCGCCAAGAAAGGCGACGGCCGTGGCATGTAGCACGGCGTGCACGTGCACACGCGCGGCAGCGTCCATGTCCGCGTCAGCGGCCGCGTGCTGCAGCACGGACGCGTAAAACGGTGCCAGAACGTCCGGCTCCAGTTGCAGCTCGGCGCGCGCGGCGCTGGCAATGCTTGCGGCTGCGTTTAGTTGTTCGTCGACGTAATCGACCGTATTGACATAGTCGTCGCAATCCCGCGCAATTGAGCGCATGTATGCAAACGCCTTGTTGCTCGGCGTGCCGTACGGTGCCAAGCCCGCAAGCAGCTGCTCGGCAATTGATGCGTGGCTTTTGTTAATGTCAGGCGCGGGCAGTGCATCAATGAGCGCCAGCGCACTTGCTCCGTGTTCGCGCTCTAGCTTGGCGCGCGCCTCTGCCACAAGCGGCTTGCTGATAAGCGCGCAAGCCAGCGCCATGCGAGCGTGTCTGCCTGTCAGAATTGTCAAATTTGCAAGCGCGGCAGCGTTGGAAAACGCGCGCGGCGCGGCTTCGCCAGTGCGTACAAGCGCAGCCTCGGTCAGCATGCGCATGTCCTCACGCGCGGCAAGAAAGGCAGCGCGGTCCTCGGGCGGCACGTCCGCGGTATCTGCCGCGGCAGCAGCAAACGCACGGTCCATGATGCGCGCGCGTGCGTGCGTGCGTGCGTGTGTGTCCTATGCATGTCACTCTAACCATATGCGCAGCACACGATCACAGTGTTACCACGTGCAAGACTTTGTACACGCACGCACGCGCGCGCACGCGCAGGTGCGCAGGTGCGTTTTTATATATTTATCAATTATGTGTTTTTTTTGCGCTATCCTCGCAAGGCGGCACGTGTGTAACGCTGTGGCGACCAGCCAGGCGCGCCGCCAGACCCAACTCCGCAGTTGGCGCGACACGCGCGCCCAATTTCTTCAATGTCGCGCAGCGCAGCGTGCGGGCATGACACAAGACCGTGCGCACCGCGTGCAAGATTGGCACATCCAACGCCAAATCCGCGCGCCCCATCACCGCGTTGCGCTTGCGTGCGCGCATAGTCTCGCAAATTTGTTGCCGCGTCACTTGTCGCCCATTCGCGCGGGGGGACAGCGCACGCCCACGCCTGTGCCGCGTGCTCGGCAATGGCAGCCTCGTCATAGCCAAGCTTGAGAAAGAACGTAAACAGTGCAAAGCGCGTCGTGTTATCAACATAACCCGCGCGCAGTGCGGCGCGCATGCACGGCGGCGCAAGTTCGTCTGCGCGCGCAACAAGCTCTGCTAGCGGCGGCAGTGGCGCGCTTGCACGTGCGCCTGACCATGTGCCCCGCGCACCGTACGCAGACGACGCTGTGCGGGCGTGCACGACCGTGTTAATGTCTGCAACAGTCTGCGCAATGTCATCTTCGGCGCTTGCAGGCAGCCACGCCGCACGCGGCGCGCTCTGGTGCGCGGCAACAAGACGACGCAGACGCGCGCCGTAAAGCGCGGCTGCAAGCTCAGGCAGGGGAGGCACGCACAGCATGCCGCCAGCAAGCAGGGCGCGTCGGTCGGCGGCCATTTTGCCAGCCTCGGGACACGTGCGCAGCAAGGCAAGCGCTTCATCGCCGCGCCAGATATGCGCGGCCGCCGCCGGTGCAACGCCAGGCCAAGCGCGACCGGCCGCAAGCTCGGCAAGCCCAACAGCCAGTTGGACCTCGGTTAGCCAGGCCAGCGTCGTCGCATCAAGCGCTGCATCAAGCGGCGACGCCGCACGTGTCGCTGCCGCACGTGCAAGCACAAGGCCGAGGTCGTCGCGGCGCGCTGCAAGGCCGTGCGTGCGGCGTGCGATAACGGCTAGCTCGCCGCGTAGCCAGGCGTCTGCAGTCTCAGCCGGCAGCAGCGGCGCAATCGCAACAGCTGTCGCAAGCGAGGCTTCGTCGCACGTGCCAAGCGCGCTATCGTTTGCACTAAACAACTCGTCATGTACGCGCGTAACACTAGCGGCGCGCGCGTCTGTAATTGGCCAGGTAGCAAGCGCACGCACGCGCCGCAGTCCGGCTTGCAGCGCATCGCTAGGCGAGCACACTGGCTCGGCGCCCGGCGCTGGCGGCATAAACAGGTCGTGCAGCGGCTCGGGCGCGGGGTCAGCCAACAGGCGCAAACACGCCGAGGGCATGGGCGCAGCAACAAGCGCTGATGCAGGGACCGGCACCCAGAGCAGCTCGCCAATTGCGCTAGCCTGCGCAAGCGCATCGCCAAGTGGCACGCACGCACCTAGTAATAGCGCATCTGCGCCGTCTGCACAAACTAGCAACACGTGTGTTACGCCCGGCGTCAGACTTGCGGCTTCGACCCAAACCTCGACCCAGTCACCGCCTGGCTCGGCAGTACACAAAGCAGGCGCGCAAGTGGCGCCAGCACATGCACCATCAGGTGCAGCTAGCAAATCGGGGTCTAGTTCGACCGCGGTCGCGTGTACGGCGCGACGTGCAAACTCGTGCACGACGCTCATGCTTGCACCGCCAATGCCCGGCACGTGTGCGCGCGCCCGCCCGTCGCGCATTATTTCAATGAGCATATGTGACTAGACCAATCTAGACTAGACTAGACTAGACTAGACTAGACTAGACTAGACTAGACTAGACTAGACTAGACTAGACTAGACTAGACTGTAGTGGTGCACCGCACTCGCAGACATGCGCCGCGCCGTCGCGCGAGTGTGCGCGCGCGCACGCGTCTGACGCGTTTTGACGCGCGCGGCCGATCCGCAGTGCCACGCGTAAACAAGCGCGCAAAGCCACTTGACTTGCTTGCTTGTACATGACCGAAAACGTCGTCCCAGCCGCTAACAATTATCAGCTCAACGTGGATGGCAACGAGAGCGCAAACGCGCAGCCTCGCGCTTTTTGCGGAGCGCGCAGCACACCTGAACAATCAGGCCTTGCGTGCAACAGTGCAGTTCGTCGCGCGTGCGTCACCGGCATGCTTCTGATGCTTGGCGCCTTGCTTGGCACGCTTTTGACCGAAGGCTGCTATTTTGCAATGGACACTACGCCGGTCGGCATGGCCGCGGCGCGCTGTGCGGCACAGACGACTCGCATGCACGACGAAGTCGTTTCCGAGCTGGCCAAGCAAAGCGCCGACGTGGTCACACTGCGCAATGAGGGCCTGTTGCTCCGTACACTGCTTGAAAAGGCACTTTTGCGGCAGCAGCAGCAGCAGCAGCAGCAGCAATGCACTTGCCAGCCAGTGGACGTTGCACCTGGTGACAGCACGGGGCGCCCGCACGAGCAGCTGTAAAGGCGCGCACGCGTGGCGCGCATATGGCCGCGCGCTTTACACTGCTCACACGCAACAAAAATGGCTGAAGGCGCGTGCGCTACCCTGCAGTTCGCTGCGCACTATATGCACGGCGGCCCGGGCGCCGTGCCGCGCATTGCACTGTACAGCAACACACGTGCAGCAAACACAGCGCTGCCAATGGTCTATTGTGATTTTGGCGTGGCGCGTGCCGCCGAGCCTGTGCTAGTACTGCAAATTGGCGACACAGACCCCGACGGCGCGCCGGCGCTGCTGGGTGCAGTCGCGCTCGAGCCGTACGCAAACGAGGACGGTCGCGTTGTGCCGCTTGCCGCGGGTGGCGCGTGCATGCCGCTGAGTGACGCGCTTGGCACGTGGCGCGCAGGCCGCGCAGTTGTGCTGCGTATCAGCTCGTTTACGCCAGAGGGCGGCGCGCTTGCACGCGGCACGCTAACGCTGCGCATTGTTGATGGCACGGTGCTGCCCAAGCGCATGTCAGGGTTAATTGGTGCGCGCGCATCTGTCGCGCTAAGTGCCCCATCGGCCGTGTTGCGTGCCGAGCTTGGCGCGTGCATAGCGCGCGCCTATGAACCGCTTGACCGGCTGCCTTTTACCATGCGCGCAAGCACGGCGCGTCGCATTGTCGCCACGACTTGGGCGCTTGGCGACGTAGACGTGCCTTTTGCCGCGTACTGGTGCGCGGACGGCGTGGTGCCGCCGCCTGCACACTACCTCGCGCATTTGCTTGCAATCGGTGCCGCGCGTGAGGGCCTTGACGCTGCTGCAGGCGCCGCGGCGCTGGCAGCCGGCGCGGTCGCGTGTGAATCACGCGCTTGCGGCACGGCGGACGCGCGCGCAGAAGCTGCAATTGCGCAGGCCGCACGCATTTACGTCGGTGCACTTACTGCGCGCGCAACCGTGCTGCCTTATCTCACCGATCTCATACGTGCGGGCAACGGGCGCCTGCGCAAAGTTGACCATTTTGATCCGGCGCTGGCGGCCAAGGACTGCGAAGACTTTGCGCGCATTATTTACTTTATGCACAACGCCTTTTGCGCGGCGCCGAACGCGTCCGACGGTGGCACAGCGTGCGGAGCAGTGCGCGCGGCCGCGGTCTTTGCCAGCTGCTACATGGCCGCGCCGCTGCTGTGCGCTGTGACACAGCTGGCCGCTAGCGCCGCACGTGGGCACGACAATGAGGAAGCGTACGCGGCGCACATGACTGTACTGCTTGTGCCACGCGACACGTGGCGCGAATGGCGCGCAGACGCAGCTACGCTCGTTGCGCAGCCAGGTACTGGTGGCGTGCTTGTCGCCGAGGGTACAGGGTTTGTGCCGCCCGAGTTGAATCCAGACGCGTTTGAGCTTGCGCGTCAGGACGCCGCGGCACGCGTGCTATGCGCGCCAGGCTTGGACGCGCTGCCGCACGAGATGCTGGCCGAGCGCGCGGACCTTGCCGGTCACCGCTCAAGCTTTTTTCGCATTGCGCTGTTTGCATGGGTTGCCGAGGACACGGGCGGATGGGCAGTCGCACACCGCCTCATGGACCGCCAGACGGGTGCCGTTGGCGTGCGCTGGGACGAGCTTGACATTGCACGTGTGCATGCTGTGCCGCTTGCGCGCGAGACAGACGGCGTGATTGCCGCCGCACGCGCGCGCCTCGTCTGCGAGGCACCCGAGGATGCCCCCGCGCCGGGCGCGGCGCTGCCAATTGTCAGCACAGAGGCGCGGTCGCTTGTGTTGGCGGGGCACGCCGCGCGCGTCTGGGTACCGCTGGCAAATGACAGCCAGGAGCAGGTCGATCGTGCGCGTGCGCAAATCGAAACTGCCCTAGCGAGTCTGCCCGCTGGTGCTGGCGGCGCGCGCCCACGCCTCGTGTGCAGCCACCTCGAGGTCGTTGACACGCGCGTGCGCCCTGACAGCGTGCAGCTGTGCGCTTTTATCGACACAGCAAGCGCTGCGCTCTAGCCCGTGCAGCGCGCTGCGCCACGCTGCACCATTTCATGCATTTAGTTATGTAAAATGGTCAATACTACTGTTAAAATACATACAAGCATGTGTGAACGCGCACAAGTGCTAAAAAACATATAATACCGTAAATTGGATACAAAAGCGGTATTTTAAAATTATGCACATGTCCACCCCGCGTTGCGCAGCTACGCGAGATTGGCACACTTGAAGTGATATTATGAGATTACAATAATACACTTATATAAGCACGCATTTAAGTATTATTTGTTCTTTTCACTCTACGCAGGTACGTAATTAAATGTTATAATTATGTATAATGTGGATGTAAACAGGTGTTTTAAAATTATGCACGTGTCCACCCCGCGTTGCGCAGCTACGCGAGATTGGCACACTTGAAATGATATTATGAAATTACAATAATACACGTATATAATCACGCATTTAAGTATTATTGCTCATTTACCACCTCACGCACGTACGTAATTAAAAGCCATAATTATATTTAATGTGGATGTAAACAGGTGTTTTAAAATTATGCACGTGTTCACCCCGCGTTGCGCAGCTACGCGAGATTGGCACACTTGAAATGATATTATGAGATTACAATAATACACTTATATAAGCACGCATTTAAGTATTATTGCTCATTTACCACCTCACGCACGTACGTAATTAAAAGCCATAATTATGTATAATGTGGATGTAAACAGGTGTTTTAAAATTATGCACGTGTCTACCCCGCGTCGCGCGTCTACGCTAGATTGGCACACTTGAAGTGATATTATGAGATTACATTAATATACACATATGAGCACATATTCAGGTATTAATATTCTTTTTCACTCTGCCCATGTGTAAGCTGTAAATGCCGTAATTATGTTTAATGTGGATGTAAACAAGCGTTTTAAAATTATGCACGTGTCCACCCCGCGTTGCGCGTCTACGCGAGATTGGTACACTTGAAATGATATTATGAGATTACATTAATATACACATATAAGCACGCATTTAAGTATTATTGATCATTTACCACCTCGCGTACGTACGTAATTAAATGCCATAATTATACGTAAAATATACATTAGACGCGTATTTTAAAATTATGCACGTGTCCACCCCGCGTTGCGCGTCTACGCGAGATTGGTACACTTGAAGTGATATTATGAGATTACAATAATATACGCATATAAACACGTATTTAAGTATTATTGTTCATTTACCACCTCGCGTACGTACGTAATTAAATGTTATAATTAGGTATAATGTGGATGTAAAAGGGTGTTTTAAAATTACGCACGTGTCCACCCCGCGTTGCGCGCCTACGCTAGATTGACACACTTGAAGTGATATTATGAGATTACAATAATATGTGCATATTAGCGTTTATTTGAATATTACCGCATTTTACCCTGCGCAAGGATTAGCTCAAGTACAAACAACCACGTGTCTGACAGTTTTTACCTGCTGCGTCTACTCTAGCAAGCGCGCAAGATCAAGGTCTGCAATGTCGGGAAACGCTGTAAGACCGTCATCTGTCATTTTTTCCGTGGCTTTGAGCACGCGCGTGTGAGACTCTACAACTGCCAAGAACCTTTCCAGAACTAAAGTAAAGCGATCAATAAGCGCGTGCGAAACTCGCCTCAGTTGCTTGTTTTCGGGATCCCGCTCAAATGCGGCGTGCCAGCTTGCTGTTTGCTCATCTATGCGTTCTGAAAGGCAAATAAGCGGGCCACGCTCGGCATCAAGTGCACGCAGCAAGTCGCACCATGCGGCTGACTCCGCGGCGGTCCCCTTATCGCGCGCACTCAGCGCGCGCACCCTGTCGTGCGCAGCGCGCGTCGCCTTTTTAAGCCGCAACGCTTGCGCCATGCCGCAAGTTGGGTGTGCGCTCACTCACTTCAACACGACAGGCGCAGATTGCAGCCCGGCTTGCGCGATGGTGCGCGCGCGCGCAAGCGCCTGCTTTTGAGCTTTGCCCGTCTCGTACGCGCAAATCGTGTCGCGGATCGGCGGCGCAGACAGGCCCTGTCGCGCAGCCGATAAGTCGGCCTCGAGCTGGCGGTTAATGTAGTTGAGCAGCATGTCAAAAGCGACAAGCAGCACGTGCACGGCCTGGCCCTCGGTCATGCTCGGGTCAAAGTCGGGCACGGACACTACTTGCGCGCGCGTGGCGCTTGCCCAGGCCAGCGGGTAGTTGTCTAGCGCGAGCGCACGCTCGACGCGCAGCCCGTGCTTGGCCAGTTGCGAAAAGCACTTTAGCGCCGGCGCGTTTGCGCCGTAGCGGCACGAGTGGCCTGCGCGTATGGTAGCGCCGCCCGCGTTAAAGTGCGCAACAATTCTGTCGCAATAGTCCTGCGAGGCCGCGGTCAGCACATAAACGCGCAGCTCGTGATAAGCAAGCATGGTCAGTAGCGAGCGAGCCCACGGTCGCACAACTGTCAGCATGCCCGGGTACGTGTCAATACGCTCAAGCATGCCGCAGTCAATTTGATTTTGAATGCAACGCGCAGCCTCTGATTCAGCCTCCGAGTCGGCCTCAACACTGCGCACAAGCGTCTCATCTATATCAAGCACAATGTCAAGCTCGTACGCACGGCCCGCCGCCTGCAGTTCGCCGTGTGCAGCACGATGTGCGTCGCGCTGTGCTGTCAACTGAGCCTCCAACGGGCCCGAGTCGTTGTCACTGCTCACAAGCGCCGTGCCCGGCGCAATCGGCAGCACGCACACGCCGTACGCCTTGCCAGCCTCGCTGTCGCTCGCCAGTGCATACGCTATACGCGTAGCAAGCTTGACATTGTCTGGCGCGCATGGCGCGCGCATAAAGGCGCCAAGATCGTCAAGCTCGTCCTCGCTAAACTGAAGCACGCGCGTTGCAAAGTCAATCCAGTATGCCTCCACCGTGCAGTAGGCGCGCTGCAGCACGGTCAGCAGCGCGTGCAGCGCGCGCGCGTTGTCGTCGCCGCTACCGGCGCTGCTGCCAAGCGTCACGGCCAAGTCACCACTTAGCGCGGCACCAGTGCGCGGGTGGACCACGCGCACAAGGCGCGTGACGCCGCTGCTCAGAAATTGGCTGCACTCGGCGATCGACGCGCACATCTCGTTGTAAAAATCCAGCACGCGCGTGCGCGACTCGTCAATATTGCCCATGCCACTGTTGTCCAAATCGTTCAAACGCGCCAGTGCGCGATCGCGACACTCGACCATCTCGACCAGCTTATTATACATGCTGTTCCGCAAAGGAAACTCACTATGCTTGTCCATCTTGCTACGCGTAAAAAAAAAGTCAACACTGTCAGTTTAATTGCGCTTGCGCGATCAGGCGCGCGCACGCAAAACACTAAACAAACTCGAATCAAGTGTGTGTGTAGGTGTGCTTGCTCACAACACGCTTGGGTACGCGCGTGCGCGCGCGGCTGACACGGGTGATGTGGTCTTTACGTGCGCATGGCGGCAACATCCGTAGCGTCCTCGACGCGCTGGGCCGCAGCGGCAGTGCTGGACGCAGCACCCGCCAGGCGACTGGCGTCCACGGCCTGCACCGCCGCCTCGTTGGCCGTGCGGTTGGCATGCACAGCCTCCACAGACGCCGCGCGCTTGGCCGCGCGCAGCTCGCTGGCGACTTGCTCGTCGTCGCGCGGACGCTTGGCGTGCGCGGCCGCCGCGCGGTCCACGTGCATAGCAGTCGCTGCAGCGCCGGCAGCCGAGTCGGCAGCGTCTCGCGCAAGCGCGCGCGCATCACCAACCTCGCGCGCCGCCATGCGCGCCGTGGCCGCGGCCTGCGCAGCAGCCACATCGGCCGCGTCCTCGGCCACGTCGGCGGCGCTTGCACCTGCCACGCGCTTTTTGCGTTCCACATGTTTCCGCCAGTCGTGAAAGAAACGTGCACGTTGATCCATTGGTAGCATTCGCTGGTACTTAAACACGTCGCGCATAGCGCCCTTCACACGCTCGAGTGATTCTTTGTTGTTCTTAGGCGCCTCTTTGCGATGAACTCGCGCGACATGTAGTCGATCAAGCAAGTAATACATTTGATCATTGCGCTTTTCTAGCTGCATTTCTGTCGGCGTCATGTCAACTCGGCGAATAAACGAAGAAACATGGCCCGGCGCATAAGCCAAAAGCTTGACATAAGCTTGTTCAGCTTGATACTTCTTAAGCGATTTCATGTCGAAGACACGAACCACGGCGTACTTTGCACCCCACCCAGCGACCACAAAAACAGACAAATTTTCGTCAATTCGGTTCGCGATGAGTCGCTCGATCATCTCCCTTTCCGCGCCCACATCAGTATCGTCTGAAACGGAAATGCTTGACGAGGACGAGGACATGCCTCCCGCGCGAGCGCCCATACTCATCCGATGCATTTTCGCGCGCTTGGACTTGGCGCCCACGGGCAGCGCGGCGCGCAGGTCGCTCACGCGCGGGAACCCGTCGCTGGCCGAGGCGCGCTCGCGCCGAGGTGCCGCGCGCAGGCGCGAAGACGCTGGCGCAGTCAAGGGCGCGTTGCCAGCACGCAGCGTGCCGTACGGCGTGCTCGAGCTCTGCGCAGTGGCGCGTGGCGGGGCAGCGGCAAAGGCCGCGACAGCAGCAGTGGGGGTCTGCGCGGCAGCGGGGGCAGCGGGGGCAGCGGGGGCATCAGCAGTGGCGCGAGACCAGGACATGGCTGTAGTAGGTGTGACGCACGCGCGCCGCACAGGCCTTATGCGTGCGCATGAAATGCGCATCATTGCATGGGTGTCGCGCATGCAGTGCTGCCACGTTTACTGCTGGTTGATCGCAACGAGAGAGCGTCCAAGATACGAGAATTCCAGCGCGCCATCCACAACGGTAGATTGCGCAAGTGACGAAAACGTGACATGCGCAAACTGCGAGGCAACGCCGATAAACACGCGAACTGCTTCGTCAATGCTTTGCGCGTTGGGTTGGCAGCCGACTCCGTGAAGGTACGCTGGCATGTCTTCAAGATTGTCAGCGTGCATCATCGCTTGCGCGTCAGCTGCATAAGGCCCGCGTGTAGTAAAACACCCGCCCCGGAGGCTCTGTGCGTCCACGGGCGGAACGCCATTGCAATCCACCCAGCCATTCGCGACAAGCGCATGCACAAGGGCATCCTCCAATTCGCGCAACATGACAACGGGCGGATGCGCACGGTTGACAAAGTTACCCGGCATTGTTCTTGCAGCGCGCGCGCGTGCGCGCAAGTCAAGTGTATGGCTGCCTCACACCCTTGCTGTGCACACACGCCACTGCACTTGCTGCGCGCGCGCACGCACGCACGCACGCACGCACGCTCTAGCATGTTGCACAGCGGGCATGACACAGGCCCATATACGGAAGCAAAACGCGCGCGAGCCATGACGTGCCTGCTTGACGCGCTGGTCGTGCACGAATGCACGTACGGCCCAGCCGCGCTGCTCACGTACGCGTGCGCCGCGCTCGAGGTTGCCTTTGACTCGGCATGGGCCGCGCTCGGCGCAAGCGCGGCGGGGCGCGACGCGCGTTTAGTGCTGCCAATTTGGATGGGGCGCCTGCGCGTGGCGACCAACTGCTGGCGCGCCATTTACGGCTTGACAGGCGACGTCAGCGCGCGCGCGGCAGCGGCCGCTGCCGCGCTCGAGGTTGGCGGCGACCTGTGCGACGGCGACGACGCGCCGCCCAATCCGCGCGACGCGCTTGCGCGTGCGGGCCCGCTCGCGCCAGAGCGCGCCTGCGCCGTGCGCGTGTTTCTGGCGCAGCTGGACGCGTGCTTTGCGCTCGAGGCCTGCTGCGGCGCCGGCCTGTACGCGGCAACCGCGCGCTGCGCCGACCGCGCCGAGGCTGAGGCCGCCAGTATGACACTGCACTGAACAAATGGCAGACACTGCGCCCGCCAAGGGCGACAAGCCTGTTACATGCACGTGCATGTTGGCGTTTGCCGACCCGCGCGAGCCAAAGTGCTCAGAGTGTGACGAACGTTGTAACGTACGCAAGCGTGTGACAATAAGGCGCGATAGTGAAATCTATTTTTTGCCAGTGTATGTGTCCACACACAAACAGACGTGTTTGCGTTACGACACAGACTAAACATCGTGGTTTTGCGACGTGTGCCGCGGCGGACGTCGCGGCCCGCGTTCGTAAATACGTGCTTTACGCACTCGCGTGCTCATGCGCGTGCTCGCAATGCCGGCGCAGCGCATCGCCCAGCAGGCTGGCAACCGCGGCCTCAATGCCGGGCGCGGTTGACTCGAGCGGACCCGAGACGACAAGGCCGCTGGCGGGCGACGACGCATCCAGCCAGTCAACCATGCTAGCTAGCGCGGCCGCGCGTCGGCCTCCCTCTAGCTGGTGGGGGTCCCACAGGCAGAGCACACGCGCGTACGTGCCCAAGACACCCTGAACGTCAACGTCATCGCCCAAGCGCGCGTACAGATCAGGGTGAAAGTCGTAGGCGCCTTCACGCGCGTAGTGCATGGTCTGCATCGTGCCCTTGCCCGTGTTGGGCGCACTCAGGCGCACGGCAAGCACACCGCCCGCCAGACCGTCCACCAGACCGACGTTGGCCATGTCGCGCCACTTGTACGCATTGCCCGTATGCTGTACACCCAGTGGCGAGCGCAGTACTCCAGTCGTGCCTTCAGAAAGACCGTAGTGTTCTGCAATGCGCAGGCCGTCCCCGCCTTCACGCTCATAGCCGCGCGGCATGTACCCGCACGTGCGCATGCCAACCGCCTCGGCCGCCAGTAGCGCGCCCGTGTCGGCGCCCGTCTGACCGCCAGATACCACGTACGAAACCATGCGCAGACAAGTGTGCAACTCGCTTGCTTGCTTGCTTGCTTGCTTGCTTGATGCAAAGCCCGCCCGTGCACGCGCCAGAACGCGTCCAGGCGCGTCCAGGCGCGTCCAGGCGCGTCGCAGCCGAGGCCGCGGTCGAGGCTAGTGGGTCGAGTGCGCACTGGCAAAAGCGGACTCATGCCACACAACATCACTTCTCTCTCTTTTTTTACATGAACGAAGTAGCTTTTATTCGCGAAATGCAAATGCTGGCGCGCTGGAAGCATGCCGAAGATGCCGCGCGCATTTTCCCGAACGAAGCACGCGCGTTTCACCACATGGCAACGTACCAAACCGATGTCAACATGGAGGAGGTGCTTGCCTTTCGACGCCAACTGGGTGAGAACATCGGGTTTTACGCAGAAAGCGCGTTGTTTGCCGTGTTTGATCGGCACAATTTGTACAATACGCCGGGCTCCACAACCTCTACCCGCGCAGTGCAAATACTGGCGCGCCTGAAGCATGCCGAAGATGCCGCGTGCATTTTCCCGAACGAGGCACGCGCGTTTTACCAGTTGGCAATTTACTTCCCCCAGGCCGACATGGAGGACGTGCTTGCCTTTCGACGCAGTTTGGGAGAGGACATTGGGACTCATGCAGAAAGCGCGATGTGGGCTGCGTTTGACAAGAAACATCTTGTGCCGCAAGCCGCACGCGCAAGCGCGGCATCATCGGCAGCGGCAGCTAGCGCATCCGCGGTGCTGGATGAAATATTGCTGTAATACCAGCAAGCATGTGTTTACGTGTCGCACGGAAAGCTCTGGCAACGCGCCGCTGCTCGCGCGCACCGAGATGATCTACAAACACCAGTCTCAATGAATTGCGCCACATGTTTTGCGCACGTCGAGCATTCCGCCTTTACTTTAACAAGTACAACTCACACGTTTGCTTGGCTCGCGCATTTCTGGGACCGTGAGTCGTGAGAGACGTCATCACTTGACTCGGCGCATGTTTTCCAGTGCTAGTGCCTGTAGAGCCAGTGGCGGTGCGCAAGTCAATGACCTTTCCGAAAAGTACTTTGCGCATGCGTCTGCGTTTGCGGAAGTCGAGGGTGTTCCCGGGCTGTACCTTGTGCGTGACTTTGTTACGCGCAGCGAGGAGCGCGCACTGCTGGCGGCCATTGACAGTTCAAAGTGGAGCGACGCGCTGCGCCGGCGCGTGCAGCACTACGGTTACCGCTACGACTACCGCTCGCGCTCCATCGACGAGACGCACGCGCTTGGACCGCTGCCCACGTGGTCGGTGCTCGTGGTCGAGCGGCTGACGCGCGTGCTCAACGCGCCCGACGCGCCGTGGGCAATGCGCGACTCTCGTGCGTCTGCGGGCGCAAGCGCAAGCGCAAGCGCGGGCGCAAGCGCAAGCGCGGGCGCAAGCGCAAGCACGTACCCGGCACCTGATCAGATGATTGTGAACGAGTACAAGCCCGGGCAGGGCATTGGCGCGCACACGGACTGCGTGCCCTGCTTTGGGCCTGCCGTTGCCTCGCTCTCGCTTGGCTCGCAAGTCATCATGGACTTTAGCTGTGGATATGGGACAAGCGCGCGCGCTGTGCCTGTGCACCTGCCGCAGCGCTCGCTTGTGCTGCTGACCGGCGACGCGCGGTACCGCTGGCGCCACGCGATTGCGCCGTGCATGCTTGACGTGATTGACGGCATTGACGTGCCGCGCTCACGCCGTGTCTCGCTCACGCTGCGCAACGTGATCTTGTCTCCCCGCGTTGCCACGGGCGCAGCCGCGGCCGCGGCTGCAACCGAGGCCGCGGCTGTGCCTGTGCAGGCAGACCTTGCTGCCGCTTATGCAAAGGCCGAGGCTGCGTCGGCCGCCATGGGAACGACCATGCTCGGGTCCGCCGTTGAGATATCGCGCGTTATTAAGCAAGCCGGACTAGAAAACACTATTGTTGGAGACGGCATGCGGCACTTTGTGGACGTCATACGCGACTTGGACGCGACCAGTACGCGCGGCAAGCGCGCGGCAGAAGACGAGCCCGAGGGCGAGCCCAGCGCCAAGCGCCGCGCGTAAACAGCGCGCTTGCCATCTGCCGCTTGTTGTGCTTTTACTCATGCGACAAAGTAGTTCAGGCGGTCGATCCAGCGGAAGAGCGCGTACAACACGACCGTGTATGCTCCGCTGAGACCGCGCGAGAGCATGCGCGTATGGGGAGACTCGCTGCGGGCGACAATGAGCAGCGTGGCAATGATGGCGCGCAGTGGATCGGGAAATTGCGCATGGCTGCGCTCTCTCCACTCGCCAAGGTCGCGGATCGTGCGCCGCCAGCCGAACGACTCGCAAATAATATTGCCGGCGTAATTGCCTGATTCAGCAGCACGCGCTGTCAGCATGCTAACTCGCGAGGCGACAACGCATGCAGCAACACCTACCGCGAAGATCCAGTATTGTCAGCCAGCTCTGATGCAGAGCGGTCGCAATTGCGCATACGCCGTCGTGTCCGATGCCATTGCCTGGATATCACAAGGCGCGCGCGCACGTGCGTCAGACGTGGACTGTGCTTGACTGAGGCGCGCCGCAAACAAACTTCGCATAAAAAGATACTCCAGTCGATACGCATCAGGCAGCACAGCAGCAAAGGCGCGTGCTCCTTCGTCACTAATCCTGTTGTCTGAAAGGCAGTCTCGGTCGCGCGTGAGTGTCTAACCAATAAGCACGTCGACATTTGCAAATATTAGCAACGAACTGGAAACGGAAAGATTTTTTAGGCGCGTTCGAGGCAGCACAGCCGCCAATGCGCGCGCTCCTTCGGCGCCAAGGCTGTTGTCTGAGTTGTAAGCGCGATAAAATGATGTAAGTTGCCAGCCTGGTGAAAAAATGCAGGCGTGCAACACGTACAGCCAAGAAAGAGATCCGTCAGGCGCGTTTGAGGCAGCACGGCTGCAAGCAAGCGCATGCCATCGTCGCCAATGTCGCATCTATAAAGATTGAGCGCACTCAGTCGCGTTTGAGGCAGCCGAGTCACAAGCTCTTGAACCCGGTCATTGCCAAGTTCCCCGTCTGTCCACGGTCAGGCAGTTGCAACGTGAGCCAAAGCTCTCAATGCGCGCGCGCGTGCGCGCATTATCGCCGCGCAAGCATACATGTTAAGTTTAGTTCATGTTGCTGGTTGCTGATGCCATCAAGCACCGCGCGCAAATCTGCCATGCTGGGGTGGACTGAAGTGGAGTGGAGTGCAGCAGAATGCGAGACTACAACGCCGCGGCACCGTCCGCGTGCACTGCATAACTGTAGTAAACAAATGTTTTACAAATTAGTGCAATTACGCGTTACCTGACTTGGGTGTGCGTGCGCGCGAGCATGCGCACGTGCGCGCTCTTACTGCGGGCAATAGCGAGCAGCGCGCGTGGCTTTGTTTACTTTAATCGCCGCGATCGCGGAGCATGCGTCGCGAAACAAGCACTGGATGATCTTGGTCAACCGCTGCGACAAAGCAAAACAAACTTGCCAGTGAGTAATACGGCGCATGAAAAGCGATTGCTTGGCAGCACGTACGACGAAGAGACACCAGTTGCGTGCGAGGCAGCACAGCCTCGAGTGCGCTGCGGCCCACGTCTCCAAGGTGGTTGCCTGTGGTTGCGACATGCGCTGTCAGCATCGAGCAGCTATTCAAAAACAAGGCATGTTGCAACACATACCAGTGAGATCTAGTTCCGTCAGCCGGGTTTGAGCAAGCACGGCCGCAAACTCGCGTGCGCCGTCGTCGCCAATGTCATTGTCTGAGTATCAAGGGGAGCGCACGCGCGTCAGATATGAGCAAGCCTTGACCGGGGCACGCTGTACACAAACGACAAAGAATGAGACTTTCCAGACAGTGCGCATCAGGCAGCACGGCAGCAAGGGCGCGTGCTCCATCTGCGCCCATTTCAATCACTAAAAATAGAAACGCGAGCGCGTGTGAGTTTTTGACCAGAAAAAAAACCATGTCACACTTGCATAGCGTTGTGACGAACAAGTTAAACTGAGCCACGTCAAGCGTGTCTGCACCAGCACAAACGCCATCGCGCAAGCGATCTCGTCGCCGTGCTTATTGCCTAATCCACGATTGCATTAAAAAAAACAGCGTTAGACTTTAGCGCTGCAAATGCATGCGCCAACGCGCAATACGTACCGGCAATATGCAATCTGGTCAGTCGCGTCTAAGGTAGAACAGCTGCAACCCAGTGCATGTCATTTGGTTTCATGGAACAACTCACCAGACTCAGCGACTTCAGCTGTGTTTGAGGAAGCCAAGCCACAAGCTCTTGAATTCCGTCATCACCAAAACCAAGGCGATCGCCTGTCCAACGGTCGGGCAGTTGCGACGTGAGCAAACTCACTTGTACTGCGGGCGCGCGCCCGCGCGCGGGCGCGCAACAGGACAAGTCAAGACATACCGCAAATTAACAGATATTCTTTCTCCTTGCTAATGCTGGCAAACCTTGCGAGCCAAGTCGCCATTGTAAAATGAAGTGGAGTAGAGTGTGAGGCTGCAAAGCTGTAACATTGCATGTGCGTGTCGTATAACTTTAATAACCAAGTATTGACTAATTAGTGGAATTACGTGTTACATGACTTGGTAGTGCAAGCGCGTGTGCGCGTGCCCGGCTTAATACTGAGTCGTCATGCTCAATGTAGCGCACGCATCACTTGACTTGCCTTGATTTGCGCACATGTCCGACTGCGCTGCCGCCACACTTGCCCAGTCAGCGGACTCTCCGGCGAGTCAGTTCAAGTTTGCACGTGACCCAAAGTGGATTGAAGCTTTGCGCCGCGCAAACTACTGCGCGTACTTTTGGCGCGAGAAAGGCGTGGCAATGCATTGCAAGCGCTCGCGCTTGGACGACGACATTCACACCATTTTTGACGAGGCCGACGACTCGCGCGTGGAGATCGTCGCGTGAACGCGGCAGGCTTGCACTGCATCATGTTTACGCGCGACTACGCAAGTAAAACACGTAGCATGTCGATCTCTTTTTTGTATTTTGCAAGAGTCGCGGCTCCGCACGTGGGCATGTCCGCAACGCGCTTTTCCAAGACCACTAGGTAGTGCAGGTACGCATTCACCTGGACATGGCGCTTTAGCTGTGCTTCGCGGTCGGCCGCAATTGCCTGCTTGATGCGCTGCACCTCGCGCAGCGCCTTCGCCTCGAGATCTGCCTCGCGATCTGCCGCATCACGTTGCGCGCGCGCACGCATGCTTTGCTCCTCTATGCGGCGTGCCTCAGCCTTGACACGCCACGCGCGTATCGCGTAAAACACGCAAATCATGCAAAATATAACCGCACCCCCCCGCAATACCAAGGATTAGCTGTGGTTCGGGTGCCATATGCAAGTCAAGTGGCGTGATGCGCGTCTCGACTTTACCATTCGTCGTCGCCTTGCTTGGTCGATGCGGCGGGCGCAGTCTCCAGCGGCAGGCCAAAGCTGGGCTCTGTGCCGCCGGGTGCCAGCTCTGCCGCAGTCTCTGCCGCAGGCTCTGCCGCAGGCTCTGCCGCAGGCTCCGCCGTGGGCTCCGCCGTGGGCTCCGCCGTGAGCTGCGGCGCAGGCTCCGCCGCAGGCTCGGCAAGCAGTGCCGCGTCAAGCTCCTCGACGCACGCCAAAGTCTGCTCGGCAGGGAGCGCGGCAGGTGCGTCTGCAGATGTGGAGCGCGCGCGCTTGGCCGGCGGCTGCTCTGGCTCGGGCGAGAGGCTGCGCACGCGCTTGACGCGCTTCACGCGCGCAGACGCGTCTTCGACTGCGTCTCCGACTGCGGGCGCGGACACTTCGGGCTCGTCGACGTCGGTCGGCACATCTTCCGCAAGTGTGGCAATAGGCTGTGTCGCGGGCGTTGCCATTGCTTCTGAGACCGCGGGTGTCAGCGCGGGTGCTTCCGCCACGGGCGCGCTTTCCGGAATGTCTTGATTGTTCATCTTGTGTGCTGCGCGGCGCGGCATGTTAATAGTGCGTGTGTGTGTGTGCGCGCGCGTGAAGACAAGTGTGTACTTTGCATGCATTTACTTTGAGTCTCCAATTTTCATTAGTGGCGCAGCGCGCATCCGACGCGCATCCGGCGCGCATCCGGCGCGCGCGTCACAAGTTGGAACGCGCGCGCCTTGCCTATATAAGCCCGCTTTGTTTGACGCGCACAGCCGCGGAGTGACTCGCACACTTGATCTCATGGCGTTGCCAACTTGCACCGCCACCGCCACTGCCACTGCCGCTGGCGCTTTGGACACGGTCGACTTTCTGGCGCGCCTCAACTCGGACGCGATGCGCGCGCTTTTCACGCCCGAGGGGCAGAAAGACGACGCGTGGCGCGTGTTGGCGCTCGAGCTGCGCGAGCACGGCAACGTGTCCGTGCTGGCCGAGCTGCACGCGAGTGGCGCCGTCTACTGGCCGCTGCTGGCCGGCATGACGCACGACGCGCTGCGCGTGCGCGGGCCCAAGGCGTGGGCGCGCTTTTGCGAGAAGGTGGACGACCCACGTCAGCGCGCTGACCAGTATTTTAAGGCGCTGACCGACCTTGCCGGCGCCTGGGTGATTGTGCGCGACGCGACCAAGCTATACAACTATGTTGACTGCGTGCGGGCATGCATGTGCGGAGAGCCCGGCGCGATCGCGTTCTCACAAGACTACGGGCCGTCGATTGCGCGGCGCGTATACGCATGGCTGCCGGGCGCCGTGCCAGTGGAGATTGGTGTGATGCACCCGTACGCGGCGCACGTGTTTGCGCATGACAGCGCGCTGCGCGACAAGCGCGCGGCCGAGTTGCGCAACGAGCCGTACACGGGCAAGATTGCGGCCCCGATCAACTACTGGGTAGGCGGCGCGTGGGATGCCGTGGAGAAGGCGCTGCTTGAAAATTCACCAGTAAGCACACAGCTTGAGCGCACAGCCCGAGCGCGCGTTGCGCTTGCTGCTGTTGATCTCACGTGGCCGTTTGACGCTGATGCTGGTGACGATGATCAAGGCGACTGGCAGCAAGTTCCGCGCGCAAGTCAAGGCGCCGGCGTGGTTACGCAATGCGGTAATTTCAACGGTGAGGTCAACCCGGTATCAGATGAGGCGTGTACCGAACTTGCTCCACTGCTTTACTCGCCGCCTGCCCGCATGCACAGGGCGCCGCTCATGTAGACAGGGTCAAGAACACGCTTGCGCAAGCTGTGCTTGTATGGCTGCACCGGGTTGGCCGTAAACGCGCGCGCGCGCAAGGTGCCGTTCATCTCGGCAAGACGCGGTGCGCCGTGCCAAGTAACACTATTCGATTGGCTAGTAGTGACCAGTGTGCACACTTGACTGGCATGGCAGCGCACTCTGCCAAGCTAGAGGAGATGCGCCTTGCAATGGTGGCGTCCGCGTGCTACGCGCCGTTCGTGCCGCGCGGCCACCGCTGGCTGCTAGAGGCGAACGTTCACGCACAGGGCGCGGTGTGCGCAGACGCGAGCATGGTCGAGCAGCACGCGCCCGGCAGCGGGCTGAGCGAAGCGTGGACGGGGGCATGGGGCATGGCGCTTGCGCGCACGCGCGGCACGGACTTTTGGCGCAAGCACATTGCACCATGCATTGGCCATGACACGCTGCCGCTGCACGGATCGCTTGACGCGCCCGAACCGCTGCAGCCGCTTGCCGAGCTGGCGCGCGCCTCGATTGCCGATCTGCGCGTGCTTGTGCGCGCATGGCCGCACGGCGCAACGCCGCCTGCCAAGTACGAGGTTGCCGTGCACTATGCGACGCTCGAGCTGCGCGCAGCACGTTCGCTTGGCACGTATCTGACGACGGGCGCGCTGCCTGATCCCGCAAGTCTGGCGGCCCCGCCGCCAGTTGCGCACACGCACGATCTCGAGCCGTTTGTTGTGCCCGACGACGAGTGCGCGTCGCAGGACGGCTCGTTTGTTGTGTCATCTGCTGCGCACTCGAGCTCTAGCGCTAGTGCCAGTGTCAGTGCCAGCGCCAGTGCCAGCGCCAGCGCCAGTGCCAGCTGCGGCGCTAGTGGCAGCGGCGTCAGTGGCAGCGGCGTTAGTGGCAGCAGCAACGGCGCAAGTGCGTCCATGGCACATGTACAAGATCGCGCTTGCGCTCGCGTGCACAAATTATCAATCAAGCGCAACAATGTGAGGCAGCGTGCGCGCAAGCGAACTGCTAGTTCATCACCGCCACGCAGGACAGGGCGCGCGCGACGCCTGCCCGATTATTATGTCTAGCAATAGGCAGGTCCGCGAGCCCGGCCGCGTCGCACGCCAAGTCAGTAAAGCACATGCGGAAAACTGGAATAAGTATGATAATAATACTATAAATATATGGTTTAATGTAATCTCATAATATCACTTGAACTGTGCCAATCTAGAAGCAACGCTAAGCACGGGGTGGATGATGACCGAATTTTAAAAAACCTGTTTAATAACCACATTTATGTTATTTTACCGTTATGATACGTGAATGCGCACATGTGTTAATACACGTAATTAGTAACTAAAGATGATTATATATAGGTTTTAATGTAATTGTATAATATCACTTGAAGTATACCAATCTAGCGTTGGTTGCACACACAGGGGTTGATGGTGACCGAATTTTAGAACGCTTGTTTAAATGCGTGATTTTACTCATTTATTTTTATTTCCACCGCATTTTAGCAGACAATGTGAAAATATCATAAAATATCAAAATAAGCACTAATATACGCGCATTAATGTAATTGTATAATATCACTTGAAGTGTGCCAATCTGGCGTTGGTTGCACACACAGGGGTTGATGGTGACCGAATTTTAGAAAACCTGTTTAATATCCACATTTATGTTATTTTACCGTTATAATACGTGAGTGTGCACATGTGCAAATGCGCATAATTATGAAATAAAGCTTGTTATATATCGTTTTTATTGTAATTGTATAATATCACTTGAAGTGTGCCAATCTAGAAGCAGGGCTAAGCACGGGGTGGATGGTGACCGAATTTTAGTAAATGTGTTTAATATCCACATTTATATTATTTTATTAGGTTTGCACGCAAGCACGCGCATGTATTAAATGCGCGTAACTACTGGTTAATCCCCTGTATATATATCATGTTTAATGTAATTGTATAATATCACTTGAAGTGTGCCAGTCTGGCGTTGGTTGTACACTCGGGGGTTGATGGTGACCGAATTTTAGAAAACCTGTTTAATGTACATATTTACACTATTTTAGCAATTTTACACGTGAGGATGCGCATGTGTTAAACGCGCGTAACTACTGGTTAATACCCTGTATATATCATGTTTAATGTAATTGTATAATATCACTTGAAATGTACCAATCCAGCGTTGATTGCACACACCGGGGTTGATGGTGACCAAATTTTAGAAAACCTGTCTAATGTACATATTTACACTATTTTAGCAATTTTACACGTGAGGATGCGCATGTGGTAAACGCGCATAATTCGTAACTAAAGATGCGTATATATCATGTTTAATGTAATTGTATAATATCACTTGAAGTGCGCCAATCTAGCGTTGGTTGTACACTCGGGGTGAATGGTGACCGAATTTTAGTAAATATGTTTAATATCCGCATTTATGGAATTATCGTGATTTTTTGCACACGAGCACGCGCATCCTTGTTGTTGTGCAGTTGTGCGCGTAAGTTGTTTGTACTTGACTTGTTGTTTTCATGCGCAACACGCCAGCGCCGACGCTACTGGGTCATTTGCGCGTGCAGCGCCACCTAGGCGTGTGCGCAAGTGCGCCTGTGCTGGCGCCACCGACGACGGGCGAGAAGCGCGTGTTTCTCACTGCCGTCCTGATGCTTGGGCGAGTGGCAAGCAGCGTTCGCACGGGCGCACACTAGCGCACAGCCAAGCCTGTAAATGTGCAAGTAATTGAACCATGTCGCAACACTTGACGCGCATGTGGGACCCTCCGAGCTATAGAGACGATACACCGCGATGGGCTTGCGCACCACACGGTCTGGTCTGGCGCATTGCACAGGGTTGTGCATCGATATTTGCGCTGTTATGCGTTGCGCGCGTTGCGTTAGCTCTGTACGAGGGCATGTGGCGCACGAGCGACGTGACGCACGCGTGACGCACGCGTGACGCACGCGTGTTTGCGCAATGCGCTCGTGTCCGGTGTGCGGCACTGGCCGTGCGCAGTCCAGCACGCGTGTTGTTATTGTTGTTGTGGGCGCTCACGCGCGTGAGCCATATAGGCACGCGGCGCACGCTGACGCACACATGCTTTCGCGTCCCGTGGCGCAGGCGCCCACGCTTTCGCCAGTGCGGCCTGATAGCGCGCCTGTGCGGCCTGCGGGGGCGCGGGGGCGAGCCCTAGCGCCACCGCCGCCGCCGGGGGCGGGGGGGTGCGAGTAAGCACGCGCGGCTACGGTCTGGGGTGCATGTTGGTGGTGTGGCG
>JANMGB010000032.1:0-4383 GCA_031374415.1 Burkholderiales bacterium | reverse complement strand
TGGCCCAACCCCACGCTCAAGCGGACGACCCTATGGCGGCTTCTTTTTCTTGTTACTCGAGCGTCGGCGGCGCCATAGGGTCGCCGCTTAGCTGCACGTTGGGCTTACCTGAATGAAAATTTTTGCGCTTTCCTTATCGCTCTTGTGGAGAACGGTAGTTGTCTACCTGCTCCTTGCATTGCCAATAGTTTTTCTGGGCTTTGCCGGCATCGACCTGCAACCAGTCGAGCAACAGAGTGCCGTCATTTATATAAAAGCTAAGCCCTCATTTGCATTCGTTGCATTTGCAGTGGTAATTTTTCTTTCTGATCGTGTGCTGAACATCAATTTTTACAGGGCTCTTTGGGGAAGGAAGCTCAAACTGCTACCAACTGCCTGGTTTGAGGTGACAAAGGGAACTGCGTGTCTGTTCTTGGTTCTGGCAACTATGAATGCGTTGGTTGCTGCAACTGCTTCAGTGGAAACCTGGATAACCTACAAACTTTTCGGATCGTTATCTGTCCTAATTTTCGGCCACTTCATAGTTGCCACCTGGGTATATCGAACTCATTCGGCACATACGGAGAGGGACTGTGCCCCCGAGCATGCTGGTGTGGTCTAACTTTTTGCACCGCACGAAATGAGGAATGCCGCTAGCCCAACCCCACGCTCAAGCGGACCGTCAAATGGCGGCTCGGTTGTCGTGCTTTATCAATTTAGGCGGCGCCATTTGCCGGCCGCTTAGCTATTACGTTGGGCTTCTTTGCTCAAAAGGGAAGGGCCAAACAGATCGAGGAGTTTGGCGCGTGCGAAGGCGAGCGCGTGGCGGTTGTTCAGAGCGCTGCGCTGTAGCACCCTTGCAGCCAGCGCGCCCGAAGTGAGGCATGCGCAAGCGGTGGAAGTGGTCGCTGGGCGCTGTGTTCGGTGCCAAGGGTTGGTTCCGCCGAGTCACCAGACCGCCCGAAACAGTGGAGGCCAGGCGGGCTGTGTAGTGTTTGTGGGCCGGTGCGGTGGTCAGCAGAAAAGGCTTTGTGTTTGAGGGCTCGCTGAGGTGGTGGCGAAGGTGGTGGCGGTGAGGTTGCTGGCATGCCCTGGTTGTTTTGCTGGGCCAGCTGTGGCAAGGTTCAGTCAGGTAATGTGGTTTGTGTTTGTGGGCTGCACGATGTGTCTGCGGCCCAACCCCCCGCTCGAGCGGACGACCCTATGGCGGCTTCTTTCTTTTGTTAATCCAGCATGGGCAGCGCCATAGGGTCGCCGCTCAGCTGCTACGTTGGGCTTTTCTCTCCAGTGTTCAAGCGCTCAGAAGTTACGGCACTGGAGAGTGTTTGGAAGTCCCCATCGTTAAGGGCTGAGGTGGTCTGCGAAGGCAGCCGGTGCAAGCGCTCAGGCGGGCTGCCTGTCCTTCGGCAGTCAGCGCACGGGCGGTGGCGGCTCAGCCAGGCGGTTCGCGAAGGCTCGTTCGTGATGGTGGCCGTGGTGAGTTGCCAGCGGTGAAACTGCGTAGTGTTTTTGGGCTGGCGCAATGGGTCAGCAGGAAATGCCTAGTGTTTGGTCTGCCTCATCGCTAAGACCTGAGGTGGTGTGCGAAGGCAGCCGGCGCCAACGCTCAAGTGGGCTGCCTGTCCGTCGGCAGTCAGCGCACGGTCGGTAGCGGTTCAGCCAGGCGGTTCGCGAAGGTTCGTTGGTGTTGGCGGCTGTGGTGGCAGGCGTGAGGCGGCTGCATGTTGTGGTTGTTTTGCTAGGGCAGCTGTGGCAAGGTTCAGGCAGGCAAGGTAGTTTTGTGTTTGGGGGCCGTATGAATTTTCTCCGGCCCAACCCGATGCTCGAGCAGACCAACAACGGCGGCGCTGATTGAGTGCTTGATCAACATAGGCGGCGCCGTTGTCGGCCGCTCAGCTATTACGTTGGGCTCTTTTTCCAAGCGGAGCCAACGCTGAGAAGTGATGCCAGCAAGCTCCGGGAATTCGGCGGGAGTCCTCGCCAAAACATGAGTTGGGCTTTTTTTACTAGACTATTTCCAGACCACATAGGAAAGGAGCTCTCATATGGAAAAGGCATATGCAGCGATTGGGAAAGCAGTTTTTGCCTCTCAAATGCTTGAGGCCGCGACAATTCCGCTATTCGAGCTGTACAAGATGAACACGCAGGAAGGCTACTTTCAAAAGACGAACGGATGTTTGCCACAAGGAGCATTTAAAAACCCAATTAAGAATATCTTAAAGGCACTTTCTGCTGAGCAAAAAATTGCACCTGAACTCGAAGATAGGTTTTCTAAGTATCTTGAAGACCGGCATACTCTAATTCACCGCTGGTTACAAGAGAAAGGTTGGCCAGACGATGGCGATGAACTGGGCTTCCGACCAATTATTGAATTAGCCAAAAAAGTTGAATCAGAAGCTAAAGAACTCACAAAAGTTCTTGTTGGATATGTTATTAGGTATGGTAATCCGGACATGCAAGAAGAGCAGAGATCTGAATATGGCGAGCGAATGAGGAATTTATTTTTGCGAGCGCATATTGATTGGAATGGGAAGTGATCCAATTCAATTTGAAGTGGAAACGCAGAGGTGGCTGCGTACCGAGCTCAAGCCCACGCTCGAGCGGCCCGACAACAGCGGCGCTTTTTGTGTGCTTCATCAACATAGGCGGCGCTGTTGTCGGCCGCTCAGCTGCTACGTTGGGCTTACTTCATGTCAAATCCACGAAAACATCATTATTTGCCGCAGTTCTATCTTCGTGGATTTGCACCCGACAGAAGGTCGTTATTTCAAATTGAGAAAGCATCTTTAAAAAATTATCCTTGTCAAATCAAAGATATTGCTGCAATTCGTGACTATCATGAAATTGACTGGGATGGTGTTGAAGATTCAAATGCAATGGAAAAAAATCTGGCTGAGCTTGAAAATCATCAAGCGGTACAGCTCTCTGATATTCTTGTTGAGGGTCTTTCTTTTAAAAAAAATCGACTAGAGATGATTGAAATTTTGTCTTTTTTGCGGATGCGTGTTCCAGCAATGAAGCAGCATATCGATAGAATACATGAATCAGCCATTCGCAACTCTGCAAAAATAATGGAAAGATCTGGGAAGTTTCCAAAACCTCCCGCTGGGTTTGAAGATGCGTTAAAAGTTGATAACATTAAATTTTCAATAATGAATTGGAAGTGTCTTGAGGTCATGTTTCGAATGGCATCGGACCCATTTGTATTGGATTTGCTTTATAAGATGAGGGTAACTATATTTCGTGCGCCTTTTGGTACGCGATTTTTGACAAGTGACCAGCCGGTAGCAATGTTTCATCCAACTCAAGGGAATGGTGAGTACGGCGCAGGTCTTTTAACACCTGGAATTGAGGTGTCATTGCCGCTCTCTAGTCGAATGTTGCTTCGGCTTGATTTGGAGTTGGGTGCCGATATAGAAAAGTTAGCTACATCAGAAGAAGTTCAGGAGTTTAATAGGCGATCTATCGTTATGGCACAAGACTATGTCTTTACGGGTGAAAACGTCGATAGTGCAGTAAAAGTTGTTCAATCAAATTTTTCTAAATTTGCAGGCTTTATGTGTAATGAAATTGATCTTGGAAAGGAATTTCTGCAGATTCATAAATTTCAGCCTGTTGGTCCAATGTAAAAACGCAACGAATGATTTGCCCTTAGCCCAACCCCAACGCTCAAGCGGACCGACAACAGCGGCGCTGATTGAGTGTTTTTTTCAACATAGGCGGCGCTGTTGTCGGCCGCTTAGCTCAACGTTGGGCTTTTCTCGAGAGAAGGAACGGCCAAACGGCTCGTGAGCTTGAGCGTGCGGGGGTTGGAGCGGGGCGGTTGTTCAATGCGCTGCGCTCGTGCACCCTTGCTGCCAGCGCGCCCGAAGTGGATCATTCGCAAGCAATGGAGGCTGGCGCTGGTCGCTGTGTTCGGAGCAAAGGGTTGGTTCCGCCGAGTCACCAGACCGCCGGTGGCGGTTGGCTCAGGCGGGCTGTGGAGTGTTTGTCGGCCGGCGCAGTGGTCAGCAGAAAAGGCCTTGTGTTTGAAGGCTCGCTGAGGTGGCCGCGAACGTGGTGGCGGTGAGGTTGCTGTCATGTCCTGGTTGTTTTGCTGGGCCAGGTGTGGCAAGGTTCAGGCAGCGGCAAGGTGGTGTGTGTTTGGAGGCAGCATGATTTATCCTCTGGCCCAACCCTACGCTCGAGCGGACCGACAACAGCGGCGCTTTTTGTGTGCTTCATCAACATAGGCGGCGCTGTTGTCGGCCGCTCAGCTGCTACGTTCCCCCCGTGCCAATATGACCTGCGCCACCTACCCCCGAGAGATTAGCGAGCAACGAGGTAGGTATGAAGATCAAAGGTCAAGCCAAGGACACGATGAACATTGAGCACAGTTTGCCCGAGCCTGGCGCATTGCTGGGA
>JANMGB010000346.1:0-2016 GCA_031374415.1 Burkholderiales bacterium | reverse complement strand
CGACGGCAGCAGTCGTCGGCGGCGGCGAAGAAGGAGGCGAAGAAGGAGGCGCGGCGGAAGAAGGCGGTTGAGCGCGAGGAGGAGACGCGACGTGGGCTCGCAGCAGTGGCAGGCGAGCTGCGCGCCTTGGTGTCGCCGTCGGCGCTGCCGCCGCCGCCGACAGACGACGACGACGCCGCGGCCGCGAGCGGCGACGCCGGCAAGCGGCGTGCTGTTGCCGGTGCCGGCACCGCCGCCACCGCCGCCGCAGCAGGAGGTGCAGCCGCGCCCGTCGACGTCGGAGACGACAAAGTGTGTGCGGTGCGCTCTGTGCTGCAGGCGAGGTGGCGACGGCGAGTGGCGCCGCTGCCACCGCGAGCTCGAGCGCGAGCGCAAAGACCACGTCGACAGCGCCGACTGGTAGCGCCGACGCGGTGATCGATCTGTCGAAGTTGACGCTCGGTGCGAGGCAGGTTGTCCTGCGACGCGTCGGCGTGCAGCTGCAAGGCGTCGAGCAGGAGCTGCGTGACGCCGGCGTGCTGGGATCGCGGCGGCGCCGTCGCGGTGGTGCTGCTGCGATCGATTCCAAGGAGGCAATGGACGAGTTGGAGTCGATGGCGCCGCCCAAGTTGCCCTACATGCCGAGCATCACACCTCATGCGCGCGCGTTGCCGATGCTGCTCGACGTGTACTCGTGTCGCGTTCTCCTCAACGCTGCCGGCAAGCGCGGCATAGGCGCTGCCGCTCCTGACGTCGATGTGTGGCGCGCCGCGTTCTGCGATTTCGACGCCGTGATGCGTGACATTGCGCGCTCGTCGGCAGCGCAGTTGCGATTGCTGTCGATGAGCGTCGACGGCGGCTCGGTCAGTTTAGTGCTTGAGACGTCGAAGAAGGCATCGACGGCGCGGGCGGAGGCCGACGGCACGTTGCCGACTGCATTGGAGAAGCTGATCAACGACTACGAGGCGGTGGCGCACGTCGACTGCGGCGCGCGCGACTGGCGTTTGGCCAAGCTGCGCGACCATTTGCGCCGCCTGTTTCCGCACGGCTCGTGGGGTCGCTCGCTGGTAGACGCTTTGGCGCGGCGCGGCGACGCCGAACGCTTGGCTGGCTTGCCGAACCCGATCGACTCGGCGTTTCTGCTTCGCAATGTGCGACAGAAAGCGGCGCCGACGAAAGGCGCCAAGCAGGGCCGAGCGAAGGAGTCGAACGCGCCGGCGTCAAAGGCGAAAGCGATCGGTGCGTCGGTGAGCGGCGCCGACCTCGGACTCGGCGAAGCAGTGTTCGCGCGCCTCAAGGCGCAGCCGCTGGCACCAAACGACTTCAAGCCGGGCGAAGCGATTCCAGCTCGGGCGTGTGAGCTTGGTGTCGTCGCGATTCGCACTGGCTCGGCGCTGCGCCGCTTCGTCGAGTCGGAGCACTACGCGGCCGATCCTGGCATCGATGTGATGTGCACGGGTGTGCTTGCGCGCATTTCGCCGCCGACGAAGGACAAGGACGGCATTGAGAAGGGCTGGCGGCCGGCGCCGGCCGCAAATCCTGCGGCAGCTGCGACGGCGACGGCGCAGCTTGTGCTGCCGGTTGCACCGCCGATCGCCGGCGACGACGTGTCGACATCGACAGTGGGTGGTGCGACGGCGACTGCGACGGAGCGCGAAAGCGACGCCGACGCGAACGACGCTCATCGGCACGGTGAGCGCGGAGACGACGCGGTCGCGGCCGCACAGGCGCACGCGCACGTCCACTGCTCCCATGACGCTAACACGGCGGGGGCGGACGAGCCGCTAGCATCTGTTCCGGCTCCGTCGCACATCACCGACTTGCCGTTGATGCCGCCGCCGTCACGCGCAGCAGGTGTGAAGAAGAGGAAGAACGACTCACCGCCGCCGCCGCCGCCGCCGACCTCTGCAGCAACGAGCGTTGGCGAGAAGAAGCAGAGGACGACCAAGGCGAAGGCGAAGCCGAAGAAGCCGGCCGTCACCGGCGCGGCCGTCGCCGTCGCCGTCGACGTGACGACGGAGTTAGAGGTCGAGGTCG
>JANMGB010000031.1:0-39057 GCA_031374415.1 Burkholderiales bacterium | reverse complement strand
TATTCTAAGCCCGTGCTTTGGTCGCGCAGCTATTGCGTCTTGTCCTGCGGCGGCGCACCGCTGTCAATCATTCAGCAGTACATCCAGCAGCAGGATCGCCCCGACAACTGAAGCCGTCCTGCGGACGGCGCGCTATCCCCCCCACCCAATCCGGTCGGCTTCGCCTCTGGGCCGCTTCGCGGCCTACCGCAATGGATGGAGCCCCCCGCGCCGAAGACAGCCTTGACCCTTCACGAGGGCTGATCCAGCATCGCTTGCACCTGAGCTTGCAGGCCCGCAGGCGAGACGTCGCTCGGGGCCACTGCGGGTGCCACCACCAGGCTCACGGGGCTGAACAGTCCCCGGCGAAAGGGTGAGCGCATGGCCGAGCCGTCGATGCGTGAGAAAAATGAGCCCCACAAATTGTGCAAGGCCATCGGGATCACGGGCACCGGATTGGTTTGCAAGATCTTCATGATGCCGCCCTTGAACTCGGCCATTTTGCCGTCACGCGTGATGGCCCCTTCCGGAAAGATGCACAGCAACTCGCCGTCGTCGAGCACTTGGCGGGCGGTGGCAAAGGCTTGCTCGTAGGTCTCAGGGTTGTCGCGTTGGGGTGCGATGGGGATGGTCTTGGCCAGGCGAAACACCGCGCCCAGCACAGGCGTGGCAAACACGCGGTGGTCCATGATGAAGCGAATGGGTCGGGGGCTGGCCGCGGCCATCACCACGGGGTCGATGAAGCTGACGTGGTTGCACACCAAAATGGCCGCCCCTTTCACGGGGATGTGCTCTTCGTTCAGCACACGGAAGCGATAGAGGCAGCGCGTGGCCATGAAGGCCAGGAAGCGCAGCAGGTACTCGGGCACCAACATGAAAATGTAGAACGCCACCACCGCATTCAAAATGCCAATCACCAAGATGATCTGAGGGATGGTGAGCTTGTAGTGCAACAAGGCGGTCACCACGCCAGCGCTGACGATCATGAACACAGCGTTCAGGATGTTGTTGGCGGCGATGATGCGGGCCCGGTGGCTGGGCTGGGAGCGCAACTGAATCAAGGCGTACATCGGCACGCTGTACAAGCCCGCAAACAAGGCCAGGAAGGCCAGGTCGAACATCACGCGCCAGTGGGCCGGCTGGCTCACGAAGGTCGCCACCGTGAACGCCACTGGGGAGCTCAGGCCCCGCGAGGCAAAGTACAGGTCGATGGCAAAGGCGCTCATGCCAATGGCCCCCAAAGGCACCAAGCCAATCTCGACATGGCGGCGGCTCATCACCTCGCACAGCAGTGACCCCACCCCAATGCCCACCGAAAACACCACCAGCAGCAACGATGCCACGCGCTCATCGCCATGCAAGACATCTTTCGCAAACGCCGGGAAAAGGGACAGAAACACCGCGCCGAAAAACCACATCCAGGAAATGCCCAACAAGGAGCGAAACACCACCAGATTGCCATGGGCCAGCTTGAGGTTGCGCCAGGTCTCTGACACGGGGTTCCAGTTGATGCGCAGGCCCGGGTCGCTTGCCGGACTGGGTGGAATGAACTGCGCCGTGGCACGGCCCAACACGGCCAGGCCCAAGCACACCGCGGCCACATAGTGCGCACCGACGCCAGGCAGCGCAATCAACAGCCCCCCCACCACATTGCCCAGCAAGATCGACACAAAGGTGCCCATTTCGACCATGCCGTTGCCGCCCGTGAGCTCACGCTCATTCAGGTGTTGGGGCAGGTAAGAAAACTTGACCGGCCCAAACAAGGTGGAGTGCAAGCCCATCAAAAACACACAGGCCAACAGCACCGGCACGCGGACCTCGAAAAACCCCCAAGCCGCCAGCCCCATGATGAGGACTTCCAGCCACTTCACGAGGCGAATCAAGTGCGTTTTGTCGTACTTGTCGGCCAACTGACCGCTGGTGGCCGAAAACAGCACGAAGGGCAAAATGAACACCGCCCCAATCACCGGCCCCGCCAAATCAGACGGCAACCACGTCAGATTGAGCTGAAAGGTCACCAACATGGTGAGCGCGTACTTGAACAGGTTGTCGTTGCCCGCGCCCAAAAACTGCGTCCAGAAAAACGGCGCAAAGCGACGTTCGGTGAGCAGGGCGAACTGATTCGGGTGGCTCATTCGAAGTCCTTGTCTTGAAAAGAGCGGCAACGGGTGGACGCCAGCATACCCAAACGCTTGGCGTGGCAATCGCGTGAAGTGCGCACGCCAATGCGCGTGCAGCATGCACGCCACAGGATTCGTATGATCCGCAGATGAAAAAGCCCCGCGATCCGCGCTATGCCATCGGTGAGCGCCCCGTCAACCGGCGCACGGCTGAGCCGCCAGCGCCGCGCCTTCCGGCCGAGGTCGCGCCCCGGCTGCAGCGTCAGCAAGCCCGCTGGCATTTGGGCGCACCGCTGGGGCACACCCTGGGGCGATCGGGCGCCAAGCTGCCGCGCCCGCCCGGGCTGGCCCTGGCCGGTGCTGCGGTGGGAGCCGCCCTGCTGCCGATGGTGTGGCTGACCGCCAGCCCGTGGTCTTGGGTGCTGGGTGCCGCCGCGGCCTTGGCCTGGGGTGGCGCCGCAGCGGTTTGGCGTCAGGCCCGTTCGGCCCCTGCGCTCACGCCGACCTTGCGCCAAGCGGACTGGCAGGCTTTGGACGCTTTGATGGAGGCCGTGGCCGGCGATTTGCCGGAGACGTTGTTGGATCAACTCGCCCGTGTCAAGCAGCGCGTGATCCGCGTGACCCAGGCCATGGCAGGCGCGGGGGTCGACGAGCACCTCACGATGGACGATCATTTTTACCTCCGAGAATGTGTGCGTCGCTACCTGCCCGACTCGTTGGCCCGCTTTGCCCAAGTGCCCCTCGATCAGCGCGACCTGCCCTTGAGCGAGGACGGCGACTCGGCGCATCGGGCGCTGGCACGTCAACTGGACTTGATCGATGCGGCGCTGCAGGCTCGCGAGCTAGGCGCGGCCCGCAGCGCAGGCCAAGCCCTGCTGCTGCAAGAGCGGTTCTTGCAAGACAAGAACCGCAAGCGCGCCGACTGAGCCTGCGTCACTCCTCCACAGGAGAGCGCGCGCCACGCTCGATCAGCTCGGCCTCGTGCTGGTCACGCACGAGCTTGGCCAGGCTGAAGGTGCTGCTGACGAGGAACAGCCACGACACCACCATGTAGCCTTTTTGCCAATCCGCAATGGACATGCGCCACAGGCCCCAAGCGGTCAACGACACGGCCGCGGAAAAGGCCACCCACACCGTCACCACCCAACCTTGGGTATCGACTTGGGCGTCGCGGTTGTCGCGCTGCAGTTTGGCCACCGCAAAGCAGGTGAACAGACAAAAGAAAAATCCAATGGCCAAAAAGGCGCGGTCCAGCTCTTGACTCGGCAAGCGCAAGACGCCCACCGTGCAAGCCAACAGCGCCAGCCCAAACGATGACCATACCTGCACACGCCAGCCCGCCGTGTCGCGTTGCATCACATACCGTGTTCCCATGAAAAAATCTCCTGTCAGTTGAGAAAGTGGTGCGCTGCAAAATCACAAGGCCACGGGGCCGGCCAGCGCGTGTTGGGCGTCGCGCGCAGGCGCTTGACGCATTCGATCAATGTAGCGCTCGGCGAGGGTCAACTGCGCTTTCACCATCTCGTTGTTTTTTCCCATGACCTCAATGGCTTGGCTGCGGAAGGCGTCCATCGCGTCCATAGCTTGAAAGGTCTGCTCGAACATTTCCTGCATCTGCTCGATACCGACCAAGGGCTTGCTGGCAAACTCCGTGGTCTTGTCAACGTGCTGCTTGAGCTGCCGGCCCGACTCTGCAATCAAGTTGCCGATGGACGCATTGACGCCTTCCAGCATGTCCATCACCTTGATCTGATTGCCTGTGGCGCGCGCGACGGTTTGCGCCACAGCCAATGCGCTCATGCCGGTGGTGGCCACACGACTGCAGCCGTTGATGACTTCACGTGCAGACTTCTTGAGCACCTCCAAGGCCAAGTAGCCGTTGGTGCACACCGCGAGTTGGGTCAAGATGTCTTGCAGATTTTGCCTTGTGTAAAACAGCACCTCTTGTTCGATGGCTTGAGCGCGGGCGGGGTCACGGAGCCTCAAGCCCTGCACTTGCTGCGACAACTGGGTGTCGAGCAACTGCGCAAACAAAATGGCGGCGCGCAGTTTTTGCATGGCCTCCCAGAGCTTGCTGCGGGTGACATCCAGCTCGACCCCATCGCGCTGCATGTCGTCGCGTGCCGCGTAAATTTGCTGCAGGCAGGTTTGCAGCTGGGTTGCGGCCGCCTGAAACTTGCGAAAGTAATTTTGCAGCTTGGAGCCGTAAGGGATGAAGCCCAGCAGCTTGTGCTTTTGCAGCAAGTCGCCCTCCTTGCCCGGGTTGAGGGCATCGAGCTGCGTGCGCATGGCCTGGATGGCCGTGAACGCGGCGCCATCCTCCACCCCCACGAAGTTGCACTGCAAGAACCGTCCCTGCAGCAAACTGGCCGTCAAAGACACCTCCTCCCTGCCCAGTGCAAACGCACTGTCCAGGCGCGCCTTGAACGCCTCGCTTTGCAGGTCATCACTCAACAGGCTCGCCACGAAATTCTGAACTTGGGCCTCTACAGCCGCTTGGGTCGACGGGGTCAGTGGCACGGCTTGCGGTGCCTGCGCGTCGTCCGTCAAGGGCGTGACGGGCTCGGGTGGCGTGAGTTGAAATGACGATGACATCATGGTCTTCCTTGGACAGGAGGTGCCACGCACCCCTTGGCAAGAAGTATCCCAAGGGATCGCCAAATTAGACATCGCCACCTCGGGTGGGTCGAATGCGACCTTGGGTATCATGATGTGATACCTTGATGCTCAAGAGGGCGCTGCGTGAAGGATGACCTTGACGCAGGAGCGTTCGAGCTGATGGACCTTGGCTTACAGGCTAAATGTCGTCTCGTGACTCTAAACATGCTCAGTAAAGTCTGAACTGATTGATAAGTTTAGACTTTATAAGTAAAGTCCAAACTTATGGAAACGAGAGGACAGCGCAGGGAACAACACAGGTCACAGCGTGACGGCGGCTTGCGCATTAGCCGTCGGTTGCCGAGTCCCAGCGGCGACATCCTGCTGGAGATCAAGCGCACCAGCGCTGCGGTCGAGTTGCGCGGGGTACTGCTGTCGCTGGCCTACCTGCTGACGGAAGAGCCGCCGAGCAGTCAAGCTGTGTGCGTGTTGACGGATACCCGGCTGACGAAAGAGCGCATGCGGGACGAGATCACTCGATTCCAAGAGGCAGTGAAGCCGGCCTTGGCTCGACGGGTGATTCTGGTCGCCATCAAGGACGGCGAGATTCATGGCGAAATGCCGCCCATCGACAGGTCGCTGCTGCCGATGATCATCAAGTCAGCGCAGCGCGAGTCCGCTAACCCGGCAGGTAGGGTGTCGCAGCAGGCCGTGAAGTCGGCGGCCCTGTCGCGTTGGCACACTGTGAGTGGGCGGCTGGGTGTGGCTGACATGCAGCGGGCCACTGGTGCCAGCATGCCCACGGTGATCGCCGCCTTCCGCGCAATGCAGCAGGATGGCCTGGTCTACCCGGTCGGGGCTGGCTGGCATCTGGTGGACGAGCTGCCCTGGGAAAGCGTTCGGCGCATGGTGGAGGCGCATGCAGCCGAACGCCGGGTGATCCGATTCAAAGATCCGACCGGTCACGCCAGATCGCCTCTGGCCATGGCCGAGCGGCTGAGGAAGCTGCTGCGCGCCGGCGAAAGCGTGGACGTCGACCTTGGTGGCGTGCTGGGTAGCCTGCAGTACTACCCAGACTTGGACATCACGGGCCCGCCTCGGCTTGACCTGTGCGTGTATGACGGCAACGCCGGTTTCGTCCGCAAGATCGATGCCGGCTTGCTCGAGACGTTTGATCCGTCAGACAAGGCCATGCTGGTGCTCCACATGACTAGGGATCCACGGCGCGGCTCCCGGCCGCCCGGCGAGCTGCGCCCGGCCTCGGTGGTCGACTGCCTCGCCGACCTGTTGGAGATCGGGCTGCAGTCCGAGGCGCGCGATTTATGGCACGCGATGAGCCGCAAGCGACAAGACGTCGTCAAACAGGAGACCCAGAAATGACCAACGAACCATCTGCGGCGTCGCTCAAGCCCAGTGAAGTCCTGGCACAACTGGCCCATGCGCTGCCGGAGCAGGTGCGCGGCAACGTGATCATCATCGGCAGCATCGCCGCCGCGTACAACTTCTTCTCGGGTGACGGCGCCGCGTCGCTGCGTACGAAGGACGTCGACGTGCTGTTTTCACCATACGCGGTGGCCGTAGACGCCGCCGTGCAGGTGACCGAGTGGATGTTGGCGGCCAACTGGACGCAGCGGGAAGACGCGAAGTTCGGAAAGGGCGGGCGGCCGGAGGACAAGTTGGATGACTTGCCGGTCGTCCGGCTGCAGCCGCCGGCTGGTGAGGACGCGCCGGCGCAGTGGTTCCTGGAGCTGCTCTCGGCGCCGCCGGAGTACGTGTCTGGCGGCGAACCGAAGACCAACCAGCGCGTGCACACGAGCGCCGGTGACTTCACGATCCCCAGCTTTGCTTACCTGGCGCTGGCCGAGTGGCGGCCGATCGCGACGCGATGTGCCGTGTTGATCGCGCGCCCGGAGATGATGGCGCTGACCAACATGCTGCACCACCCGGTGATCGGCGAAGCCCTGATCAATGGCACGGCCTGGAAAAGGTCGAACAAGGATCTTGGCCGGGTGCTCGCCCTGGCCTACCTCACTCTGGAGCGTGATCGCCAAGCCGGCACGGACGAATTCGACCACTGGGCCGATGGCATGTGGGACGCGCTGCGCGCGAAGTTCGGAAACGATGCGCGCAAGCTGGCAATGGGCGCCGGCAGCGGCATCGACGCCTTGTTGGCCAGTCGCGACAACCTGGCCCAGGCGCTGCGGATCGCCAACCTCGGGCTGCTGGCCTCCCTGGACGTAGACATGGAGGCCATCACTGCGACGGGGCGCCGCTTCCAGGTCGAGGTGCTCGAACACCTAAGCAAGCTCGCGGCCGGCGACTGAAGTCGGGTCCAAGGGTTCTCGCGCTTTGGGGTGAGGGCCAGGACAGGCCGGCTGCCAGTCTCTGCCTGGCTGCGCGGTGTTCGCGCACAGGGGCGGTCGAACGACGACTGGCCGTGCCGACGGGGAGCGAACTCGCTCGCGGGATGTCCTTTGCCCGCCTAGAACGCGATGAAGCCCTCGGTTGGCTCATCGGCCAAAATGGGCAAGGAGCCAGACTTTTTCAAAGCGGAAAGAACCACAGCGCTCAGGACTTCTAGACTGTTTTCCATGCGTGCTTGGTTCGCCATCATCTTCCTGGCCTTGTTGCCGTTCCAGTTCACCTGGGCTGCGGTTGCGCCTTATTGTGGGCACGAAGGCGGTCAGCATGCGCAGCATCTCGGCCACCATGCGCACCAGCATCTTGAGGATGCCCACGTGGATCAGGGCAGTAGTGACGTCTCTGGCACAACCCTGGGCAGCACGGATCTCGATTGTGGACACTGCCACGGCATTTGCTGCGGGATGCCTTGTGCTGTTTTTGGGCTGACGCCACAGGCCATCGCTTCGCGTCCGGTCACGCTGGCGCAAGGTACCGTGCGCACGCTGACGCACAGTCCGCCCGAACGCCCTCAGTGGGCGCCGCTCGCCTGATCGGCGAGGCGGTCACTTCTTCTTCCTGAAGCCCGTTCGCACTTGAGCCTGCCGTCTTTGACGGTCGCTCAGTCGCAACATGCGCTCCTGAATCAATACGCCCTCGTCGATCTCCGTTGAGTTGTCTTCAACATCGGAGGATCGGATGCATCGAGAATATTTTATTGTGCGCGCCCTGGCGATCGCGCTTGCGCTCGGTTCTGTCACAGCAGGGGCGCGGGCCCAAACCACCGCGAAGCCCGAGGGGTTGACGCTGCGACAGGCTTTCGAGGCGGCTTGGGCGAGCCAGCCCGAACTGGCGGCCCTGGCGGCGCGGCGGGACGCGGCCCGGGCACAGCAACAGGCCGCACAGTCGTGGACGCCTGAGCCTGTGGCGGTGGAGCTGGCCAGCAAGTCAGACCGCCTGAACCGCAACCTTGGCTCGCGGGAGTATGAAGTGGGCCTCGCGATCCCCCTTTGGCTGCCCGGCGAACGCGGGCGCAGCCAGGCGCTGGCCCAGGCCGAGGGCCGTGCCGTCGAAAGCCGCACCACGGCGGCCCAATTGCGTGTGGCCGCCAGCGTGCGTGAAGCTTGGTGGAACTGGCAACGCGCACATGCCGACGCCGCAACCGCACAGAGTCAACTCGACAATGCGCAACGGATCGCAGCCGACGTGGGCAAGCGCCTTAAAGCCGGTGATCTGGCCCAGGCCGACCAGCATCAGGCCGACGGCGCCGTGGCTGCCGCCCAAGCGTCGGGAGCGCAGGCGCAAGCCACCTTGGTCGTGGCAGAGCAGTCCCTGCGCACGCTGATGGCGTCGCCCGGTCTGGTCCTCCAAAGCGGCCTGGCTGACCTCAGCGTCGAGCCTGAGCCCGGCCCCTCAGACACAGACATCGACACGCACGGCCAGTTGCTGGCACTCACCGATCGTGCAGCCGTCGCCGAACGCGTTGCAGCCTTGGCGGCCACGCAGTCGCGCGCCAATCCAGAACTGATGATCGCCACCACGCGCGACCGCGGCGCCGCCGGTGAGGCCTGGCAACAGGCGATTACCTTGGGCGTGCGCATTCCGTTCGGGGCGGGGCCGCGTCACGAGGCACGCACGGCCGCCGCCCAAGCCGAAGCGCTCGAGTTGCAGGCGCAGCTCAGCCTCGAGCGAGCCCGCCTGGCCGGCGAGCGCGATGCCGCCAAGGCACGCACCGACGCGGCCCGGCTGCTGCTGTCAACGGCCGACCACCGCGCACAACTTGCACGCGAGTCGCGCGGCTTCTTTGACAAGTCCTTCCGCCTAGGGCAGACCGACCTGCCCACACGGCTGCGCATCGAGGCCGAGGCCGCTGAAGCCGCGCGACAAGCCGCGCGGGGCCGCATCGAACTCGCAGCGGCCATCTCGGCATGGCGCCAAGCACTCGGCTTGCTGCCGCAGTGAAGCCATTGCAAGCACGACCCAACACCTTTGCGGACATCCTCCATGAAACAACTCCAGACGCTCTTACCCCGGCTCAGTGGCTTTGAAAGGTTGACTTGTTGCGGGGCCCATAGTGAAGTACACAGGCTGCTGGATCCCCGCCTGCGCGGGAATGACACGGGGAGCGGCCAAACCCTGCGCCCGTCATCCCCGCGAAGGCGGGGATCCAGGAGCGCGCCTCAGGGGCACCCTCCCCGCGCACTGCATTCCTGCAAGCTCAGACAGCCAATGCGCCACCTGTTCGCTTTGGCGAGATCATGCTTTCAAATTCGCTGCGAGGGGGTACTCGCCGCGATCAGCCTGGCGACCTTGCTCCTGGTGCCGCCCGTGGCGATGGCTGGCGCCGGCCACGACCATGGCGACGCCGCACCCACAGTCACCGGCGCTGCCCTGCCGAGATTCGCCGCGGTATCCGATCTGTTCGAGCTGGTCGGCGTGCTGAACGGCAAGCAGATCACGCTGTACCTGGACCGTGTCGCTGACAACAGCCCGGTCAGTGACGCACAGATCGACATCGAGATCGGCGGCAAGACGTTCAAGGCGGCCCAACAAGGAAAAGACGAGTTCGAGGTGGTGCTGACGGACGCGCCCAAGCCAGGCGTGCTGCCGGTCGTCGCCACGGTGAGCGTCGGCACCGACACGGACTTGCTGGCCGGCGAGCTCGATGTCCACGACGCCGCGCACGCTGATCACGCGGCGTCCACCCCTTCGTGGAAAAAGTATGCCGGCTGGGCAGCGGCGGGGATTGCGGTGTTGGCCGTGCTGATGACGGTGGTTGGCCGCGCGCTGTCGTCGCGCCGGACCGATGTCGGGGGTGTCGCATGAAACGCCTGCTCATCCTTCTCAGCGCGCGACAGGCGGTCATTGCCAGCGTCGTGTTGCTGGTGCTGTCGGTCGTGCCTGTGGCGCAGGCTGGCGGAGACCATGATCACGACCATGGCGACGGGGCTGCGGCCCCCAGCGCGAACGGCCCTCAGCGCCTGCCCGATGGCAGTGTGTTTTTGCCCAAGCCGGCACAGCGCCAGCTGGGTGTGCGCACGCTGGTCACGGTTGACGCCGAGTTGCCGCGCTCGGTGGAACTCACCGGCAAGGTGCTGATGGACCCGAACGCCGGGGGCAAGGTTCAGCCGCTGAATGCCGGGCGCATCGAGCCCGGCCCGCGCGGCCTGCCCAACCCGGGCCAGGCCGTGCGCAAGGGCGAGGTACTGGCCTTTGTGACGCCCTCGGCAGCCCCCATCGAACGCTCTAACCAGTCGGCCCAGTTGGCCGAGCTGCGCGCGGCCAAGTCGCTGGCCGACAAGCAGGTGGCCCGCTTGAAGGAGTTGGCGGACACGGTGCCGCGCAAGGACATCGAATCCGCAGAAAGCGAGTCCGCCAGCCTGGGCCAGCGCATCGCCGCGATCAGTGGCGGGCTGGCCACGCGTGAAGCCTTGGTGGCGCCGGTGTCCGGCGTCATCGCGTCGGCCCATGTGGTGGCGGGCCAGGTGGTGGATGCGCGCGAGCTGCTGTTTGAGATCGTCGACCCGAGCCGCCTGCGCATCGAGGCCCTGGCCTTCGATCCTGCCCTGGCCGCCAATGTGGGCAGCGCCACGCTGTCCATCGGCAACCAGCGTGTGCCGCTGGAATTCATCGGTGCCGCGCGCAGCCTGCGCGAGCAGGCGCTGCCGCTGGGCTTCCGCGCCCAGGGTGCCGCACTCGACAGCCTGGCCGTCGGCCAGCCGGTGCGTGTTTTTGTGCAGACCAAGGAGAAGGTCAAGGGGCTGGCTGTCCCCGTCGCCTCGCTGATGAAGAACCCGGCCAATCAGACCATCGTCTGGGTCAAGACCGCGCCGGAACGGTTCGAGCCCCGCACAGTCACGACCGAATCGCTGGATGGCATCAGCGTGTTGGTGACCAGCGGATTGAAAGCGGGTGATCGCGTCTGCACCCAAGGCGCAACGCTGATCAACCAGGTGCGCTGACATGTTCAAGTGGCTACTCGACAACAGCCTGAGCAACCGCTTGCTGGTGATGATCGCCAGCGTGGTGCTGATGGCCTACGGCGCATTCACCCTGACGCGCACGCCGGTGGATGTGTTCCCCGACCTCAACAAACCCACGGTGACCATCATCACCGAGGCCGGTGGCATGGCCGCCGAGGAAGTGGAACAGCTCATCACCTTCCCGCTGGAAACCACGATGAACGGCCTGCCGGGCGTGGAGACGATACGCTCCACCTCATCGGCCGGCCTGTCCTTCATCTACGTCACCTTCGACTGGAGCACCGACATCTTCCGCGCCCGCCAGCTCGTCAGCGAGCGGCTGGCAGCGATGGAAGAAGGCCTCGCCGAAGGCGTGCTGCCACGCATGGGCCCCATCACCTCGATCATGGGCGAGATCATGCAAATCGCCATTCCCGTGGACACCACCAAGATGTCGGCGATGGCCGTGCGCGAGTACGCGGACTGGGTGCTGCGACCCCGCCTGCTGTCGGTGCAGGGCGTGGCGCAGGTCATCCCCATCGGCGGTGAAGTGCGGCAATTCCAGGTGCAACCCCACACCGTGCGCATGGCCGAACTCGGCATCACGCACGAGCAGCTGGAAGCGGCGCTGAAGGGCTACTCCAGCAACACCTCGGGCGGCTTCCTGGAGCTCAACGGGCGGGAGTACCTGATCCGCAACCTGGGCCGCACGTCGCGGCTGGACGACCTGAAGAGCCTGGCGCTGACCTCCAAGGCCGGTCAGCCGATCCTGATGCGCCAGATCGCCGACGTCACCTTCGCTGCGGCCAACAAGCGCGGCGACGCCGGTTACGAAGGCCTGCCGGCCGTGATCTTGGGCATCCAGAAACAGCCGTCGGCCGACACCATCGCGCTAACGCGCAACATCGAAGAAGCCCTGGCCGGCCTGAAGGCGTCGTTGCCGGCCGGCATGCAGGAGCCCCAGGTCACCTTCCGCCAGGCCAGCTTCATCGAGGCCTCGATCACCACGCTGCAGGGCAAGCTGATCGGCGCTTCGGTGTTCGTGGCGGTGATCCTGTTCTTCTTCCTCGGCACCGTGCGTCCGACCCTCATCGCCTTGACCGCGATCCCGGTGTCGATCTTCGTCACGGCGCTGGTGTTCCGCTACTTCGGCTTGTCGATCAACACGATGACGCTGGGCGGGCTGGCGATTGCCATCGGCGGCTTGGTGGACGACGCAGTCGTCGATGTCGAGAACATCATGCGGCGGCTGAAGGAAGACCGTCTCAAACACCCCGAGCAGCGCCTGAACCCGCTGGCCGTGGTCGCCAAGGCGTCGATGGAGGTGCGTTCGGGCATCCTGTACGCCACGGTCATCATCGTGCTGGTGTTCGTGCCGCTGTTTGCGCTGCCCGGGCTGGAGGGTCGCTTGTTCGTGCCACTGGGCATCGCATTCATCGTCTCGACGCTGGCCTCGCTGCTGGTGTCGGTGACGGTGACGCCCGTGCTCAGCTACTACCTGCTGCCACGCATGAAGACGCTGGACCACGGCGATACGCGGCTGCTGGCCTGGCTGAAAGCGCGCTACCGCAGCGGCCTGGGCGCCGTGCTGTCTCGACCGAGGGCAGCGCTGGCGGCGGCGGGCACTGCCGTGCTGGTGGCGGCAGCGGCGGTGCCGTTTTTCCCCACCACCTTCCTGCCGCCTTTCAGTGAAGGCACGCTGCTCATCGGCCTGCGCTTGAATCCGGGCGTGACGCTGGCCGAGACTTCGGCCCTGGCACGCCAGGCCGAGGTCTTGGTCAGCCAGGTACCCGAAGTCACGCACGTGGGCCGGCGCAGCGGGCGGGCCGAGCTGGACGAACATGCCGAGGGCGTGCACGTCAGCGAACTCGACGTGGGCCTCAAACCCACTGCCGAGCTGACGCGCACGATGGACGAGATCAAGGCCGACATCCGCACACGCTTGGTCAACCTGCCTGCGGCGCTGGAGATTGGCCAGCCCATTTCGCACCGCATCGACCACATGCTCTCAGGCGTGCGCTCGCAGATCGCCATCAAAATCTTCGGCGAAGATCTTGATGCCCTGCGCGGCCAAGCCGACGTGCTGCGTGCAAAGCTGGCCACCATCCCCGGCATCGCCGACCTGCAGATCGAGAAGCAGGTGCTGGCGCCGCAGATCAAGGTGCGTGTGGACTATGCAGCAGCCGCCCAGTACGGCGTGCCGGCGCCGCAAGTGCTGACCACGCTGCAGAACCTGGTCGAGGGCGAGAAGATCACCCAGATCGTCGAGGGCAGCCGCCGGTTCGCGCTGGTGGTGCGCCTGCCGGAGTCGGCGCGCTCGGTCGAGGGCTTGGGCCAGATCCTGATCGAGACGCCGAGCGGGCGCATCCCGCTCTCGAAAATCGCAAGCATTGAGGACGGCGACGGCCCAAACCAGATCAGCCGCGACGACGGCAAGCGGCGCATCGTGCTGTCGGCCAACGCATCGGGGCGGGCCTTGTCCGAGATCGTCGCCGACATCCGCAAAGTGGTGGCCGAGACCCAGCTGCCCGAGGGCTACTTCATCACCCTGGGCGGCCAGTTCCAGGCCCAGGAGGAAGCCTCACGCCTGGTCGGTCTGCTCAGCATCGTGTCGCTGACCTTGATGTTCGTGGTGCTCTACAGCCGCTACAAATCCAGCGTGCTGGCGGCTCTGATCATGGTCAACATTCCCTTGGCGCTGGTCGGTGCGGTGCTGGGTTTGTGGCTATCGGGCCAGCCGCTCAGCGTGGCCGCGCTGGTGGGCTTCATCACACTGGCGGGCATCTCGGTGCGCAACGGCATCCTGAAGGTCAGCCACTACATCAACCTGATGCGCTTCGAGGGCGAGAGCTTCGACCACAAGATGATCCTGCGTGGCTCGCTGGAGCGTCTGAGCCCGGTGCTGATGACCGCGCTGGTGACGGCCTTCGCGCTGGCGCCTTTGCTGTTCGAGGCCGAGCAGCCCGGCACCGAGGTGCTGCACCCGGTGGCCGTGGTGATCTTCTCCGGCCTGATCAGCTCGACCCTGCTCGACACCTTCCTCACGCCCGTGATGTTCTGGCTCTTCGGTCGCAAATCGGCCGAGACGCTGATGGACAGCAACGACGCCGAGGCGTTGTGATTTTCAGCTCTTTTGCTTCAATCCTTGCTTCTAACCCCACCCCTGAAAGGACTCTCATGACAACGAAAACCCTTCTCGCTGCCATCGCCATGACCCTCGCAACCACAGCCTTCGCCGCCGGCGACAAGCATGGTCACACCCACGAGCACAAGCCGATGCACGGCGGCGTCGTTGTCGAGGTCAAAGACATCGATTACGAATTAGTGGCCAAGCCCACGGCGATCCAATTGCACTTGCGCGACCACGGCAAGCCCACCGACCTGTCCAAGGCCAGCGCCAAGTTGACCTTGCTCAGTGGCGCGGAGAAGCAGGAAGTCGAGCTCAAGCCTGCGGGCGACAAGCTCGAAGCGACCGGCGCCTTCAAGGTCGGTCCCGGCACCAAGGTCGTCGCCTTGGTCACCATCGCCGGCAAGCCGGCGGGCACCGTGCGTTTCGCGCTCAAGTAGAGGACACCGCCTCGTGGGCGTCCAAGCGCCGTTTCTAGTCCGAGCTCTATGATCGACACTTTCTTTGAAGTGTCTGAGCTCTGATGTCTTCTGTGTCTGCCCCCGCGTCGCTCAATGCGGCCCAAATGGAGGCTGTCCATTATTTGGACGGGCCGTGTCTGGTGTTGGCTGGGGCCGGCTCGGGCAAGACCCGTGTGATCACGCACAAGATTGCCCGTTTGTTGCAAGCCGGTTATGCGCCGGGGCAAATTGCCGCCATCACCTTCACCAACAAGGCGGCTCAAGAGATGCGCGAGCGGGCCAAGTCTTTGATTGGCGCCAAAGCCGCCAAAGACTTGGTGGTCAGTACCTTTCACTCGCTGGGGGTGCGGATTTTGCGCAAAGAGGGCCCACGACTGGGCTTGAAAGAGCAGTTCAGCATCTTGGATTCCGACGATGTGCTGGGCGTGCTCAAGGACGCTGGCGGCAGCACCGACAACGCACAAGCGCGGCGCTGGCAATGGCAAATCAGCCTGTGGAAGAACCAGGGGCTCAACAGCGATGCCGCGTTGGCCCAAGCCAGCACCGAAGATGATCGTGTGGCCGCCGTCATCATGAAGCGCTATGAAGAGCGCTTGAGTGCCTACCAGGCCGTGGACTTTGATGATCTCATTGGCTTGCCACACCGATTGCTGCAAACCGATGCCGAAGCCCGCGCTGATTGGCAAAAGACCTTGCGTTATGTGCTGGTGGACGAGTACCAAGACACCAACGCGATCCAGTATGAATTGCTGAAATCGATCGTTGGCGAGTCGGGTTTGTTCACCGCGGTGGGGGACGACGATCAAAGCATTTACGGCTGGCGTGGCGCCACCATCGACAACCTGCGCCGCTTGCCGCAAGAGTACGCGCAGCTCAAGGTCATCCCGCTGGAGCAAAACTACCGCTCGACCACCAGCATTTTGCGCGCCGCCAACGCGGTGATCGGCAACAACCCCAAACTGTTCGAGAAAAAACTCTGGAGTGACCTGGGAGCCGGTGAGCCGGTGCGCGTGATCGAGTGCGACAACGAAGAGCACGAGGCCGAGCGGGCCGTGGCGCGCATTCAAGCCTTGCGTGGCCAAGGGGGCGAGGTCTTGCTCAAAGACTTTGCCATTTTGTACCGCGCCAACCACCAGGCTCGCGTGTTCGAGAAAGCACTGCGCAAGGCCAACCTGCCTTACAAAGTGTCAGGCGGGCAAAGCTTCTTTGACCGCGCCGAGATCAAAGACTTGTGCGCGTGGCTGCGTTTGCTCGTCAACAACGACGACGACCCCGCGTTTTTGCGCGCCGTGACCACGCCCAAGCGCGGCATTGGTCACCAAACTTTGGCCACCCTGGGTGAGTTTTCTGGGCGTTGGAAGGTCAGCCTTTACGAGGCCCTGTTTGCGGAAAGCTTGGCCGCGCTGCTGCCGGCGCGCAGCGTGGGCAGCTTGCACGAGTTCGGGCGTTATGTGAACGACCTCGAATACCGCGCGCGCCATACCCAGGGCCATGAGGACGCCAAAGCCTTGCTGCTGGGCTGGCTCAAAGACATTGACTATGAGAAGCACCTGCATGACGGTGAAGAGAGTGACAAGTTGGCCGCGTCTCGTTGGTCAAACGTGCTCGACTTTGTCGACTGGGTGGCCAAGCGCTGCGGGGGTGAGATCGAGAACGATGGCGGGCAGACCGTCGAGACCAGTAGGAAGTCCGTGTTGGAGGTTGCGCAAACCATCTCCGTCATCATCAGCTTGGCTGAGCGGGGTGACGAGCAAGACGTGATCACTCTCAGCACGCTGCACGCCTCCAAGGGTCTGGAGTGGCCGCATGTCACCCTGGTCGGTGTGAATGAGGGGCTGTTGCCGTTTCGCAGTGACGACGAAGAGATGACCCCCCAACGGCTGGAGGAAGAGCGACGCTTGATGTACGTGGGCATCACGCGGGCGCGCCATACTTTGGCGGTGACCACCTTGCGCCGACGCAAAAAAGGGCGTGACACGGTGGTCGGGGTGCCCAGCCGCTTCATTGGCGAGATGAAGCTGCACGAGGCCACCACCCGCGAAGACCCGCGCGCCAAACTCAAGGCCCTGCGCGAGGCCGCCGCACAGCGCGCGCACGACGAGGCCGAGCAAGCCAAGCAAGCCAGTTCAAACGGCAGTTGACCGCGTTCATTGTTGAGCACGACGGCCGTCACCACAGGCTCTCGTACCCCGTCGCAATGAATTTGAAAGGTTGAATTGTTGCGAGGCCCATAGTGAAGTACCCAGGCTGCTGGATTCCCGCCTGCGCGGGAATGACGTGGGGAGATGCCAACCCCTGCGCCCGTCGTCCCCGCCTGCGCCCGTCGTCCCCGCCTGCGCCCGTCGTCCCCGCCTACGCCCGTCATCCCCGCCTACGCCCGTCATCCCCGCTTACGCCCGTCATCCCCGCCTACGCCCGTCATCCCCGCGCAGGCGGGGATCCAGTCGCGTGCCTCAGGAGCGTTGTGCCCGCGCACTGCATTCCTGCAAGCTCGGCTTGCCAATGCACCACCTGTCAGACGGGGTACCAAGTCGCCAGCTTGACCTCGTTCACACGCTTCCTCATCCATACAGTCCTTTGACAAATCACGCAGATCGACAGGATGACAGTGTTGACAGCCCTGTCAACGCACAGAGCTGGGGACAAAGTTTGAACAAGGTGGACGTTATCCACAGGCCAAGCCGAAAAATCAAAGTTATTACCTGTTCGAGAATTTTCAAACGATGCTGTTCACACAGTGTTTGACCTGTCTCAAGTGATTGAATTGAAAAGGAAAAACCGACTTGTCCACAAAAAAACGCGTCCTCTACTATCTGCTACTACTTTCTTAAACTTCTTTTAAAGAAGATAGAGACTGGATAAAAATTTCCATCCAGCATCGTTGCGAAGTCCAAAATTCCGGTTTTGGGGCCCCTTTGACACAGCACCTTCAGGACAACTTCCTCGGCGCGCATCAGGGGGCTGCTTCTGCCACAATGACGACCCTCCAATCTTTGGAGAACCTGTGCGGGAGCCTTCAGTGATTCAACCCTCTTTGTTTCAAAAAAACGGTCATCACAGTACCGATCTGCTTGCTGTGAGCATCCAAGGCAGCACCACGGCCTTGAGCAAGGGGCACAAGCGCTTCAATAAGCTGGTGGCGGACATCCAGGCGCAGCGGCAGTTGATCGCGCAGTGGAGCGGCTATGCGTCAACCTATCAACAACGCGTGTTGACTGAGTTGGAGCCCTTGAGAAAGAAGTTGCACCTCAAGATGGTCGACCTGACCCAGTTGCTCGACCGGTCCATGACGCATTCCTCGCTGGGCAAAAGCCACCGCGCCAAGATTCAAGACATGCTCCGGACGCTTTTGGGCCAGTTGCTGACCGAGTCCGATGACCCGGAGTTGGTTCGCTTGCATGACAAACACAGCGACATGAGCTGGAAGGACATTCAAGCTGAGGACGTGGATTTTTCCCAAACCATGGCCCGCGCGTTGTTCGGCGTGGAGGTCGAGGTTGATGAGGCTGAGGACGCCACCTTCGAAGCGTTTGCGCAAAAGTTGAACGAGAAAATTCAAGCCCAGGCGCAAGCCCAGGAACAAAAAGCCGCCGAGCGTCGTTCCAGCCGAAAAAAGAGCGCCAAGACTGTGGCGGCCGAAGCCCTGCGCGCCCAAGCCGCGCAAGCCGCGACGCAGTCACTGCGTGAGGTCTACCGCAAGCTGGTCAGTGAATTGCACCCTGACCGCGAAGCCGACGCCACACGCCGCGATGAAAAAACCGCCTTGATGAAGCGGGTCAACCAAGCCTATGACGCGTCTGATTTATTGGCTTTGCTGGAGTTGCAACTCGAAATTGAGCAAATCGATGGGCAAGCCCTGGCAGGCATGAGTGAAGACAGGGTGAATCATTTCAATGCCGTGCTCAGTGGGCAGCTCAAGCAGCTCAAGGCCGAGCTGGCTGAACGCACCGAATACTTTTCCATGATCCTGGGGCCCCGCAGCCGGGTTCTGTCGCCCGTCGCGGTGCAGCGTGCCTTCGATGATGATGTGAGGCAATTGAAGCAGCATTTGCAGGGCTTGGACGACGACCTGAAGCGCTTTCAGGACATCAAGCAGCTCAAAAACAGTCTTCGGGATTACCGAATTGAGCGACGAGACTCGTTTGCCAACATGGCTGATTTGATGTTCATGGACGGTGATGATGACGTGTTCTGATCGGTCATTTTGAACGGGTAGATGGCCCTACATTGGCGTTCTGAGCAGCATCTCGATGTGAGGGAAGCGGTCTTCCAGATAGGGCTCGCCCACCGCCACAAAACCCAGCGCGTCATAAAAGTCCACCAAGTGGGCCTGGGCTGAAATGCGCACCTTTTGAGCGGGATACAAGACAGCTGCATGTGCCAAGGCCTGCACCACCAGCTGCTGTCCCAGTCCCTGGCCTCGGGCTATAGGCAAGGTGAGCACACGACCGATGGCCGGCTCAGCGTATTTCACGCCAGGGGCCAGCACCCGAGCGTAGGCCAGCGGCAAGGGCTGCTCAGCTGACCAGGCGCTCAGGTGGTGGGCTTGCTCGTCATAGGCATCCGCGTCGGCATAGAGGCAGGCCTGCTCCATCACAAACACGGCCTGGCGTACGCGGTGAATGCTGTGCAATTCGTGAGCGCTCAGGGCGTCGAAGTCGCGCCAACGCCAATCGAGGGTGGAGAAGTCCGTCGTGGGCATCGCTTGCTCCTCAGTTGCGCAGCGTTTAGCCTACCGCAAGGCGCCAGCGCCGCGCCAAACCCCAGACGCACAGCAGCACAATGATGCAGGCCACCGCCCAAGGCCCCAGCCATTGCCAGGCCGACAAGGTGTCGCCTTTGAGCAAACGGCCCATCAGCGCATGTTGGCCCAAGCCGGGCACCACAGCGGCCCAGCGTTGAGAGTCGATGATGTTCAGCGCCGACAACATGGGCAACGAGGTGAACAACATCACCACGATGGTGCTGCTGGCCTGGGCTTCTTTGACGCTGCGGCTGCGAATGGCCACCCACATCAACAAGGCCGACACGCTGGCCGCCAGGGGCAGCAACACAGCCACAAACATCGCGGCCTGCTGGGGCCCAAACTGAATCATGCTGCGCAGCGCTTCGCTTTGAAACAGGGCTTGGGCGGGCAAGAAGCTCATACAGCTCAGCATGGCCACTGTGCTGGACAGCGTGAACACCGCAGCCCATTTGCCCCATGCCAAGGCAAAGGGTGAGATGGGATTCATCAAGAGGGGTTCCAGAGAGCCTCGCTCACGTTCACCCGCCGTGGTGTCTAGCGCGGCATTCAAAGCACCCGACAAGACAGCCATGATGAACACCCAGGGCAGCACGGTGCTGATGGAGGCCGCGCGTGACAAGGCGCTGGCCAGGTCGTGTTCTTGAATGCGAACCGAGCTCATGAGCGCGGGCGAGACCCCGCGCAGCGCCAAGGCCAGGGTGGCGCGCTCTTGGCTGAAGGCCGTCAATAGACGCTCCCAGCGTGCCAGGCCCGATTGCGCTCGGGCGTTGCTGCTGTCGGTGACCAGGGTGAGCGTGGGCAGGCGGCCTTGGGCCAAGTCAGCCTCAAAGCCCTCCGGTACGCGCAGCACGGGGTCACGGAATTGGCCACGTTGCAGCTGGGCGAGCACATCAGCGGGGGGCGTTTGAACACGGAATGTTTGTCGCGCCAAGAAGTTGCGCAGGGTCGGGGCGTGCTCCATGCCCTGCACCCAAACGACGCGCTCATCGGCGTGGGCCTGCTGATCGGCCATCCAAAATGAGAGCGCCCACAACATCAACGGGGCCAGTAAAACACTGGAGGCCAGCACCACCCACAAGGTGCGGTGATCGCGCACGGCATCACGCAACTCTTTGAGGTAAACGGTGCGTGCCTGGGCCACCATAGAGGGTGGGTTGACGGTGTGGCTCATGGGGCGCAAGCCGTGAAGGCCAGGTGAACGAAGCAGTCTTCAAAGTGGGTGTGCCCCGTCTGGGCTTGCAATGCAGCCACGCTGCCTTGGGCGACGCAGCGCCCGTGCGACATCACCACCACGTGGTCGCACAGCTGGGCGACCTCTTGCATGATGTGGGTCGACAAGACAATGCATTTGCCACCCCCTTGCGGTGAGCGCAGCAAGCGCAGGGTGTCGCGCAATGCGCGTGTGGCCAGCACATCCAGGCCGTTGGTGGGCTCGTCAAGAACGATGTTCGGCGGGTCGTGAATGAGGGCGCGCGCCAGGGCTGTTTTGAGCCGCTCGCCTTGGCTGAAGCCGTGGGTGCGGCGGTCCAACAAGGGGCCAATGTCGAGCAGGCCCGCCAGGGTGTCGAGCCGCGCATGGGCTTGCTCGGCCGTCAGGCCGCGCAGCCTGGCGTAGTAGAGGATGTTCTCGCGGGCGCTCAGTCGCGGGTACAGGCCTTGCGCGTCACTCAAGACGCCTAAACGGGCGGCCGTCCATTGAGGTTCTTGGGCCACTTGACGGCCGTCGACTTCGATCGTGCCGGCGTCGGGCTGAACCAAGCCTGCGAGCATGCGCAACGTGGTTGTTTTGCCTGCGCCGTTGGGGCCCAGCAGGCCGGTGATCTGGCCGTCTTGGGCCGTCCAGCTGACATCGCGCACGGCGTGCAGCGGCACCCCACCTGAGCGCCAAAGGGCCCCAGGGCGATGGAATTGCTTAGCCACAGCGTGCAGTTGAATCAAGGCAAGGCTCCAGGCAACTCGAACATCGGGGGGCGGGGGATGTCGAGTGCGCAACGGGTGTCCACCGCCAAGGCGGCCACGCTGTCGGTGCTGCGAATGAATTGGGTAATGACCTGGCTCAAGCACCCTACCCCCATCAACCCATGACCGGCTCCAGGCACCACCAGATGGCGCGCCAGCGGCCCCAGAGCCTGCGCCACGCGCTCACCGTGGCGTGGTGGGGTGATGGGGTCAATGCCGCCACTGAGCAGCAGCACGCGGGCTGGGCTGGTGGGGATCTGCGTGAAGTCAGAGGGGACATGGCCACGCGGCCATTGGGCACACACCTGCGCATAAAGCTGGCGCGCGCTGTCGTTCCAGCCAGCGGGGCTGGAACGGGTGATGCGAGGTGGGTCTTCAGCGCAGACGACCGCAAAATGCATGCCCAGCGCCACCCCACCCCCATTGCTTTGTTGGGCACTGAGCACGGCGTTCAAGCCCAGCAAGCCTTCCCAACGGTCTTGGCCCGCAGCGCTCAACGCGGCTGGCAAGGCGGAGGCCAGGCTCGGCACATACAGCGGCCCCCGCACCCATGCGGCCAGCAAGTCGGGCGTGAGGAGGAAGGTTTCGCGGCGGCCGTCTTGGGGGTGGTTGGCGCTGATGGTGCGCGGCACACTGCGCCACAGGCGCTCCCAACTGTCGCGCAGCGTGGGATGACGTTGGGTGCAAGCGGCATCGGCCTCGCACGAGTTCAGCAGCGCTTCAAAGGCGGCCTCCCCGTCTGGGCCGCTGCTCTCAGGCAAGACCATGTCAGGCGGGGCGACGCCGTCGAGCACGGCTCGGCGCACGGTACGGGGAAACAAGCGCAGCCACTCCAGTGCCACACGGGTGCCATAAGAGGCCCCGATCAAGTTGACCTGCGGCGCGCCCAACTGTTGGCGCACGGCGTCCATGTCTTGCACCGCCAAGGTCGTGGTGAACCAGCGAAGGCCGTCCAGCGTGCGCCAAGGGGCTTGTTGGGCCAACTCGTCACGGCATTGCAGTACCTGTTTAACTTGCGTGGCCAAGGCCTGTGAGGCCAAGGCCTGGCGCCCAGGCTCTTTGCACACCAAGGGGGCTGAGCGCCCCGTGCCGCGCTGATCAACCAGCACGATGTCACGCTGTTGGTTCAGGCGCCGGTACAGGCCCGCGAGTGTGGGGGCGAGGTCGATGGCGCTTTGGCCGGGCCCCCCGGCCAAAATGAACAAAGGATCGGCTTGCTTGTGCCGGGTGAGCGCAGGCAACACGACATAGTGAACGGTGATGGCGGGGCTTTGGGGGTCTAGCGGGTTCAGCGGGCGTTGAAGTTGGCCGCATTGCACTTCGTTGGGCAAGCCGGGTTGTCGACAAGCGATCAGGGGGCTCGTGGAGCCGCGCTCAGGCGCCTCGGGGGTGGCCCAGGCGTTGCCGCTGAGCACCAAGCTGATCACTGACAGGGTGCCGCACAGCCACCTCCTGAGGCGCTGACCGACTTTCATTCACCCAGCAGCCGCTTGAGCTCACCGCTGTTGATCAGCCTTTGCAAATCCGTGGCGCCGCCGATCAGCGTGCCTTTGACAAACACCAACGGAAACGTCGGCCAGCCCGCCCACATTTTCAAGGCCAGGCGTTGCTTCCAGAGACTGAGGTAGCCGCCATAGCTCAGGTAATGGTGCGGTATGCCGGCATCGTTCAAGGCACGCCGAGCACGCTTGCAAAAGAGATTGACGCGCATGCCCACCACCAACACCGGGTTTGACAGGCTGGCCGCTTGCACGTTGTGCACGATGGGCGCTTGCCAATGCGCCACGGTGTCGCGAATGGCAGGGTGAAGGCGGGTCTCGTCCAGAACATGGCGTGGCATGGCAGATGTCCTCAGTGCATCAACAAGGTGCAAGGTTAGCGCACCTGGCAACCCATTTCGTGCCGAAGTGGTTCTGAGACCTGCAGTCAACGCGCCCCAAAAATCGCACTTCCCACCCGCACGATGGTGGCGCCCTCCATGATGGCGGCGCTCATGTCTGCGCTCATGCCCATGGACAAGGTGTCCACGGCCAAGCCTTGGTGCTGCAGAGACTGCAGCAACTCGGCCAGGGCGGCGTGGGGACGGCGTTGCGCGGGCACATCGGTGGCGGGCGCAGGCTCGGGGATGGCCATCAGGCCGCGCAAGCACAGCCCAGGCAGGGCGGCGACTGCGCGGGCTGTCTCGAGCACCTCGCCAGGCGCCAGGCCGCTCTTGCTGGCCTCTTGGCTGATGTTGACTTGCAGGCACACCTGCAGCGGGGCCAGGTGGGCTGGGCGCTGGGCGGACAAACGCTCGGCGATTTTGAGGCGGTCGACGGTGTGCACCCAGTCAAACTGCTCCGCCACGCTGCGGGTTTTGTTGCTTTGCAACGGTCCGATCAAATGCCAGCTGATCTGACTGCGCAAATCAGCCAGCTCGACGATCTTGTCCAGGCCCTCTTGCACATAGTTTTCGCCAAAATGGCGTTCACCCGCGGCAAAAGCTTCCCGCACGGCCGAAGCAGGATGGGTCTTGCTGACCACCAACAGTGTGACGCTTTGCTCAGCGCGCCCTGCGGCGAGGCACGCGGCCACCCGCTGGGCATGTACCTGTTGTATGTTTGAAGTGATCGTCGCCATAATGCCTCGCAGTATGTCGCAGTGGACAGCCGCCCGCAGACCGCTCAGCAGTTGAGTAAGCGGGCGTGCTCAAGCTGCTGGTTCGTTGCCCTTGGTTTTGTTGCAGCACTTCACCGTCTGAACTCTCATCGACATGGACATCACCCAACTGCTGGCGTTTTCGGTCAAAAACAAAGCCTCTGACTTGCACTTGTCTGCCGGTTTGCCGCCGATGATTCGGGTGCACGGCGATGTACGGCGGATCAATGTCGACGCCCTTGAGCACCGCCAGGTGCACGACATGGTCTACGACATCATGAACGACTCCCAGCGCAAGATGTACGAAGAGACGCTGGAGTGCGATTTCTCATTCGAGATCCAAGGCCTGGCCCGTTTCCGCGTCAACGCGTTCAATCAAAATCGTGGCTCGGCGGCGGTTTTTCGAACGATTCCCTCCAAAATTTTGACGCTCGAGCAACTCAACACGCCCAAAATTTTCGCCGAGTTGGCCCTCAAGCCGCGCGGCCTGGTGCTGGTCACGGGCCCCACGGGCTCGGGCAAGTCCACCACCTTGGCCGCCATGGTCAACCACCTCAACGAGAGCGAATACGGCCACGTGCTCACCGTGGAAGACCCGATCGAGTTCGTCCACGAGTCCAAAAAGTGCCTGGTGAACCAGCGCGAAGTCGGGCCGCACACCTTGAGTTTTTCAAACGCCCTGCGCTCCGCCCTGCGCGAGGATCCCGATGCCGTGCTGGTGGGCGAGTTGCGAGACCTCGAAACCATTCGCTTGGCGCTCACGGCGGCTGAGACAGGTCACTTGGTGTTCGGCACGCTGCACACCTCCAGCGCCGCCAAAACCATCGACCGCGTGATTGACGTTTTCCCCGCGGCCGAAAAAGAAATGGTGCGCTCGATGTTGTCAGAGTCGCTGATTGGCGTGATCTCGCAAACCCTGTGCAAGCTCAAAGATGGCTCAGGCCGGGTGGCGGCGCATGAAATCATGTTGGGCTCGGCGGCCATTCGCAACTTGATTCGTGAGAACAAGGTGGCGCAGATGTACTCGTCGATCCAAACGGGCAACAACGTCGGCATGCAGACCCTGGATCAAAACCTCGCGGATCTGGTTCGGCGCAATGTGATCTCGCCGGCTGAGGCGCGTGGCAAAGCCAAGTTCCCAGAAAACTTCCCAGGCTGAACCTCGCCTGCTCATCCCCTCAGAAAGCTGCCTTCATCATGGAACGCGACCAGGCCTCAAAGTTTGTCAACGATTTGCTGCGCTTGATGGTGTCTCGCGGCGGCTCCGACCTGTTTTTGACGGCTGACTTTCCGCCGGCCATCAAGGTCGACGGCAAGCTCACCAAAGTCTCACCTCAGCCCTTGACAGGCCAACACACCATGGCGCTGGCGCGGGCTGTGATGAACGACAAACAGTCGGCCGAATTTGAGCGCAGCAAAGAGTGCAATTTTGCGATCGCGCCCCAAGGGGTGGGGCGTTTTCGCGTCAACGCCTTTGTGCAGCAAAGCCACATTGGCTTGGTGATGCGGACCATCCCCCAGGTGTTGCCCACCATCGACTCGCTCAACCTGCCCCATGTGCTCAAGGATGTGGCCATGACCAAGCGTGGCCTGGTGATTTTTGTGGGTTCAACCGGCTCAGGCAAAAGCACCTCGCTGGCGGCCATGGTGGATCACCGCAACGAAAACTCTCACGGGCACATCATCACCATTGAAGACCCTGTCGAGTACGTGCATGCCCACAAAAACTGCATCGTGACCCAACGCGAAGTGGGGCTGGACACGGAGGGCTGGGAGCACGCCCTGAAAAACGCCCTGCGCCAAGCGCCCGACGTGATTTTGATGGGCGAAGTTCGCGACCGCGAAACCATGGAACATGCGGTTGCGTTTTCTGAAACCGGGCACTTGTGCATGGCCACACTGCACGCCAACAGCGCCAACCAGGCCCTGGACCGCATCATCAACTTCTTTCCTGAAGAGCGGCGCAGTCAGTTGCTGATGGACTTGTCGCTGAACTTGCGCGCGTTGGTGTCACAGCGTTTGTTGCCACGCCAAGAAGGCAAGGGCCGTGTGGCCGCGGTGGAGGTCATGCTCAACACCCCCTTGGTGTCCGACCTGATTTTCAAAGGCGACGTCAGCGAGATCAAAGAAATCATGAAACGCTCGCGCGAGCTGGGCATGCAAACATTTGACCAAAGCTTGTTTGATTTGTATGAGGGCAACATGGTGACCTACGAAGATGCCCTGCGCAATGCCGACTCGGTCAATGATTTGCGCCTGCAAATCAAGCTGCACAGCCAGCGTGCCCGCGGCAGCGACTTGGCTGCAGGCACCGAGCACCTCACGATCGTTTGATTTTAGGCAGAGATCCAATGGTGTTGGGTGTCGCAGGTGCCGGCGACCTGAACAACTCTCGTCAGAGGCGGGTCGGTCCGTTAGCTGGTCAAGCTGTCGCACGCAGTCGGAAAGGGGCAACACCTCGGTCTGAACCTGGCAGGCATGGGTGCCCCTGCTGATTGGGAGGCGGATTGGTGAGCACTGACAATAAAAAACCCCTCAGCAGCTTCGCTGCCGAAGCAGAGTCACTGAGAGGGGCCGTGTTGCAAATAAGTTTAGGCTACGCAGCATGCGCCGTCAATGTCCGTGGTTAGCCGGGCGGTTTATGGGTTCATGTCTCCCATTTCTCCTATTTGGTGGTTTGATCGAGCACCCGAGCGAAGGCTGCATGCGAGGTGTGTCTGGCAGGAAGCGGTTGTTTTTCGAGGCTCGCTGTGGCAGGTTCGGCCTGTTGAGATTTGGTTTGTATTTGGCGGTTGCAAGTGCTTTTTTCAGCCCAACGATGGATGGCCCAAGGCGGGCCGCACGGAGAGAGAATCATGAGTCCCCATTCCGATACGACCACATCCCCTCATGCGCTGGCTTTCTTGGGTCTTGGCGTGATGGGTCATCCCATGGCCGGCCACTTGGCGCGCGCCGGCCACAAGGTGTGTGTTTACAACCGCTCTACTGAGAAAGCACTCGACTGGGTTCAACAGCATGGCGGTCGCCAAGCCTTGACCCCCAGTGAGGCCGTGGTGGGCGCTGAGATCGTGTTTTCTTGCGTGGGCAATGACGATGACCTGCGCGCTATCACCTTGGGGCCCGTTCACAACGGCCAGCGCCAAGGCGGCGCGCTCGAGCGCTTGCAGCACGGTGCCATTTGGGTCGATCACACCACCACCTCGGCCGAGGTAGCGCGTGAGATGGATCAGGCTGCGCGCGCTCGGGGCTGCCACTTTGTGGATGCGCCGGTGTCGGGTGGCAATCTGGGCGCCATCAAGGGGGTGTTGACGGTGCTGTGTGGTGGTGACGCTGCGGCGGTCGAGCGCGTGCGGCCGGTGCTCAAGGCCTATGCCAAGGCACTCACCCATGTGGGGCCCGCTGGCGCAGGGCAGTTGGCCAAGATGGTCAACCAGGTGTGCATTGCCAGCAGCTTGCAAGGCTTGGCCGAGGCCATCGCCTTCGGTCAAAAAGCGGGGCTGGACATGAAAGCCGTGTTGGGGGCCATCTCCCACGGCGCCGCTCAAAGCTGGCAAATGGACAACCGCGGCACCACCATGGTCGACGATCAGTTTGACTTTGGCTTTGCCGTTGATCTGATGCGCAAAGACTTGGGCCTGGTACTCGATGAAGCGCTACGCCAGGGTGCCCGGCTGCCGGTCACGGCCTTGGTGAATCAGTTCTATGGCGATGTCAAAGCCATGGGCGGCGGACGCTGGGATACCTCCAGCTTGATCAAGCGCTTGCGCTGAGCCTTGGCCGGCAGGATGAGCCAGGCGCAAGCCGCGCAGGCCCTCAGTGGGCTCACTGAGCGGGGGCTGAAACAGGGGGTTGGCCCGGCATCATGTCAATGAGCTCGGCGTCAGTCACTATTTCGAATACGCGCACCACTTTTTTCACGCCACTGATGCTGCGCGTGAGGTCAGAGGAGCGGTTGGCTTCCCGCTCGGTCACGCGGCCCATCAAGTAGACCACGCCGTTGTTGCTCACCACCTTGAAGGCCGCAACTTGCAGGTCTTTGGCGTCGAACAAGGTGGCTTTGACCTTGCTGGTGAGTACCGCGTCACTCAAGCCGGTGCTGACGTTGATGCTTTGTATGCTGATCTCATTGACCACCGAGCGCACGTTGGGGATGCGCGAGACGGCTTGGTCGATGTTGGACTTGTCGGCCTCTGTGGGCACCCCGCCCACCAACAAAATCACCCGGTTGTAGCTGGCCACCGAGGGGGCATCGCGTTCGCCCATGATGTCCTTGATGCGGCCACGGGCCTTGATTTCAATGGCTTGGTCTTCAAGCTGGGCGCCGCCGGTTCGACGGTCAGCCGCGACCAGCGAGCCCCCAACCATCCCGCCCAAGATCAGCGGCGCACAGCCGCTCAAGAGACTGACGAGCAAAACCACGGCCACCACGGAGGGCTTGAGCCGGCTGGACGAAACGCGAGTTGCTGCAATGAAGTGAGTCATGAGTGGTCTTCTCCGAGAAGTTGTAAGTCAACCGCGTCGCACAGGCTGTGCAAAATCAAACACTGCACCTCTTGAACGCGGGCTTTGCGGTCATGGGGCACGATGATATGAACGTCGGTCTCAGCGAGTTTGTCTTTGAGCACGGTGTGGCGGCCGCTCACCACCACCACGGTCATGTCTTTGTCGTGCGCACTGGCCAGGGCTGACAGCAGGTTGTGGCTGGCCTCTCCAGTGGCCCAGGCCAGCAACACGTCGCCCGGCTGGCCCAGGGCCTCCAGTTGACGCAGCCACAGATCGCTGCCATCGACGGGCAGCGCCATGGCTGCCAGGCTGGGCCGGTCGCGCTCGAAACGGCCCAACAAGATGGTGCAAACCTGTCTGGCCAGCCAACCGCAATCGCCCTCGCCAAAGCTCAAGACCTTGCCGCCGGAGGTGATGCTGCCCACCAAAGCATGTGCGGCGTCGGCCACGGGTTTGGCGAGCGCTTCAGCACACGCATAGGTCAGATCAGCGCAGTCAAAAAACTGTTGTTGCAAACGTTGTTCAAGCATGGTTGTGGATCATATGACAGTGCGCTGCTTGAGGGTGTATCCGGAGGTCACATCGGGCGGCATACGCTGGCGTCAAAAGCCGCCTGAATCCAGTCTACGGTGCTGCCTTCAATGGTGAGCACATCAAAACGGCAAGGCGGTGGCGTGCGGTAGCGCATGAGATAGTGCTGCGCGGTGCGCACGAGCCGCTGTTGCTTGGTGCCGCCCACACTGGCTGCGGCACCCCCAAAGCCCAGGCCTCGCCGCGTGCGCACCTCAACGAACACCAAGGTGCCATCACGCGCGCGCATGATCAAATCAATTTCACCACCGGGCGCTTGCGGGCCACGGGCCACCCGATAATTGCGCTCCACCAGTGCCAGCCCGTGTTGCTTCAAATGCCGCAGGGCGCGTTCTTCACCTTCATCCCCGGTTTGCTTTGCTGTGACCAACTTGACTCCCCAGAGTGTTTTGCATGTGGCCGCCGCGGTGGCGGGCAGCCAAGAGTATCCCGCAGCGACTTTGTATGTTGTCGCCACGCCCATCGGCAATTTGGCTGATATCAGCCTGCGGGCTTGTCACGTGCTGTCGCTGGTGGACGCGGTCGCCTGTGAAGACACCCGGCACAGCGGCCAACTGATGCGCCATTTGGGCCTGGACAAAAACTTGATGGCGCTGCACGAGCATAACGAGTGCGAGGCGGCGCAAGGCGTGGTGGCGCGCTTGGCCCGCGGCGAGCGGGTGGCCTATGTGAGCGACGCGGGCACGCCGGCCGTCAGTGACCCCGGCGCTCGCTTGGTGGCCAGCGTGCGCGCCGCAGGGTTTCGGGCCGTGCCCATCCCCGGGGCCTGCAGCGTGGTGACGGCGTTGAGTGTGGCGGGCGTCGAGGCGGCGGGGGCTTTTCGTTTTGTGGGCTTCCTGCCCCCTCAGGCCACACACCGCGAGCGCATCCTGACGGCCTGTGCGCGCTCTGATGACACCCAGGTGTTGTTCGAGGCCCCTCACCGTATTGAGGCCTTGTGTGCGAGCCTGGCGGCTCTTTGCCCGCAGCGCGTGCTGAGCCTGTGCCGTGAGCTGACCAAGCAGTTTGAGTCGGTTCACACCCTGCCAGCGGGGCAAGCGCCGGCGTGGCTCGCCCAGCAGCCTCAACGCAGCCGAGGGGAGTTCGTGGTGGTGTTGCACGCCCAAAGTGCACCGGCCTCAGACACTGAGCACGCCGCCCATGAAGCGACGCTGTGTGTGTTGTTGCGCGAGCTGCCCTTGAAGCAAGCCGTGGCGCTAGCGGCTGAAATCACAGGGGCGCCGCGCAAACTCTTGTATGCGCGAGCCCTGGAGCTCAAAAAGGCAGCTGAGGCGACGTGAGCTCGGCCGAACGCTTGCCGGGGACGGCGTTTCAATGCGGTTCGGCAACTTTGGACTGCAGCATTTCATGGTGCAAGCCCCACTGCTCGACCGCATTGACAAGGATGAGCGATTCGCTGTCCGACACATGCTCGTCCGCTTCGGCCACGGCCACGCACAGCCGCAGCACAGTGAGACGAAGCGCAGGCGCTTGAATTTCAGCCATCAACTGGTTCAAGGTCCAGGGCTCGACCTGGCATGCGCCGGTCCAGTGAGGGGGGTGCCCTTCCAACAAGTCTTCACACAGGTTTTGTAAGACCCCATGCATTCCTTGGCGGTCGATTCCGAGTTGCCGATATGCGCCGAAGCGTTCCAGCGCGTTGATTTCAACTTTGGACACATCGCCATCGGCCACGAGGGTCAAGGCGACGATGCGTGCGGCGGCATGGGGGCTGTCAATGGGGTAGCTTCGCATGGTGGATTCCTTGGTTGGAGGGGATGAGGGCCGCTTACTCGTCGACCGCAGGCAGCTCGTGCTTGGCATCGCGACGATCCGCTCCTCGGTGCTCATGACGTCGCGTCCACAGGCGCAGCAGCACACGTGTGGCACGTTCGAGTGCACTGTCGAGCGCCGCGCGCCAGTCTTGTGCGATGGCCGTGACCACAATGACACCCGCCTGGTCGGTCTTGATTTGAAGCTGGCAGCGCTTGTCGATGCCGCCTCTGGGGCCATTGATGTCTGACAGGTGCACGGTGGCGCGTGGCACCAACCAAGTCATACGGCGCATCGCGAAGCGCACACGGCGCACCGCCAGGTCACGCATGGCGTCGGCTTTGACGTCTCTGGATGTGAAAACTACTTGCATCGCAAACCTCCATCGGTTGAAGTACGGGATGAACGATAAGAGGGCTAGACGCATACAAAAAGCATCAAATTCGGGGGTAAATCTTCTGTAAAATCTGACAATGAGCTCACGTTTCAGCTACCGACATCTCTACTATTTTTGGGTCGTGGGCACTGAGGGCGGGATGGCTCGGGCCGCCGCCAGGCTCGACATGGCCGTGCAGACAGTGAGCACTCAGGTGCGCGAGTTGGAGCGCTCTTTGGGGGTGACCTTGCTCAAGCCGGCGGGTCGCGGGTTGGTTCTGACGGAAGCTGGCGTGGCTGCCATGCAGCAGGCCGAGCAAATCTTTGCGCTGGGCGAGCAACTCCCTGAATTTGTGCGTGACGCGGTCAGCGCACCAAGCGCTCGATTGGCCGTGGGAATCTCGGACAGCCTGCCCAAGCTCGTGGTGCGCAGCCTGATGCAATCGGTGATGGACGTGCCACATCTTCGATTGCTTTGTCGCGAAGGCGAGCTCCCCAATTTGCTGGCCGATTTGGCGCTGCATCGGCTCGATCTGGTGCTCACGGATCAGGCCGCACCGCCCAATGCCAACGTCAGGGTCTACAGCCACTCACTGGGCGCATCGACACTGGCTTGGTACGGTGTTCCGGCCATGGCTGCGGCGGCTCAAAGCGGGTTCCCGCATTCCCTTGCGACGGTGCCAGTCCTGTTACCCACGCCGCATGTTGCCGTGCGTGCATTGCTCAATCAATGGTTCGAAAAACATGGCGTGCGGCCGCGGATCGTGGGCGAGTTCGACGACAGCGCTTTGCTCAAGACCTTCGGCGCAAGCGGCATGGGCGTGTTTCCGGCCGCAGAAATGGTCGACCACGAATTGCAGGCCCACTACGGTGTCAAACGAATCGGCCCCTGCGAAGGTGTTCACGAACAGTTTTTCGCAATTGGCACGGAGAGAAAGGTGCAACACCCACTTGTTCAACGGCTTCTGAAGCCCCACCTTACAGGGCGCGTCGTAGAAGATCGGGGTCATTGACCCCCTCGCCGCTTTATCCGTGAAGAAGCACCAGGTTCGACTCCTACAATGGGTCCTTCCTTTGGAGACCAGCATGATTTCTCGTGAGCCCACCATTGAACGCTTGGCCGTTGCCCGGGCACTGCTGCTTGAACCGTTTGGTTTGACCGATGCGACCCTGTCTCATGCCCTGAAGACCATCGCCACGCACCGCGTCGATGATGCTGACCTGTTTTTTCAATACACCCGCAGCGAAGGGTGGAGCCTGGAAGAGGGCATCGTCAAAAGCGGAAGTTTTGGCATTGACCAGGGGGTGGGGGTGCGGGCCATTGCGGGTGAAAAGACCGCTTTTGCCTATTCCGACGACATTTCTGAGGCGGCGCTGCTGGACGCGGCCCGCACAGTGCGCACCATTGGTGCAGCAGGTCAAGCCCAGAAGGTGAAGGTGGCTGCCCAGCGCGTGGCATCAAGCCGTGTGCTGTATGCCCCGATGGATCCCATCGCCACACTCGACAGCACCGCTAAGGTGGCCCTGCTGGAGCGGGTTGAACGTATGGCGCGCGCCAAAGACCCGCGCGTCAAGCAAGTGATGGTGGGGCTGGCGGGTGAATACGATGTCGTGTTGGTGGCGCGACTGGATGGCACCTTGGCCGCGGATGTGCGCCCGTTGGTGCGTTTGAGTGTGACCGTGATTGCTGAACAAACGGTGGGCGGTGTGGTGCGCCGTGAAACGGGCTCGGGGGGTGGTGGCGGGCGTTTCGGCCTGGCGTATTTTTCTGACGAGCTGATTGCAGCGTACGTGCAGTCGGCGGTCAGTACGGCGCTGACCAACCTCGAGTCTCGGCCCGCCAAGGCAGGGGAGATGACGGTGGTGTTGGGCCCGGGCTGGCCTGGCGTGTTGTTGCATGAGGCCATTGGCCATGGGCTGGAGGGTGACTTCAACCGCAAAGAGTCCAGTGCGTTTTGTGGCCGCATCGGACAGCGTGTGGCTGCCAAGGGGGTGACGGTGTTGGACGATGGCACATTGCCCAATCGCCGTGGCTCGCTCAATGTCGACGATGAGGGCCATCCGAGCCAGGCCAATGTCCTGATCGAGGACGGTATTTTGCGCGGCTACATCCAAGACAGCATGAACGCGCGTTTGATGGGTGTGGCGCCCACGGGCAACGGGCGACGCGAGAGTTATGCCGCCGTGCCCATGCCGCGCATGACCAACACTTACATGCTCGGTGGTCAGCACGCCCCCGAAGAGATCATTGCCAGCATCAAGCGCGGTCTGTACGCCACCAACTTTGGTGGGGGGCAAGTGGACATCACCAGCGGCAAGTTTGCGTTTTCTGCCAGCGAGGCGTTTTGGGTGGAAGACGGCAAGGTGCAGTACCCCGTGAAAGGGGCCACCCTGATCGGCAACGGCCCCGATGCCTTGACCCGCGTGAGCATGATCGGCAACGATATGCGGCTGGACACCGGGGTGGGGGTGTGTGGCAAGGATGGCCAAAGCGTGCCGGTGGGCGTGGGTCAGCCGACCTTGCGCATCAACAAAATGACCGTGGGCGGTACGGCTTGATTCGGATCTGCGCGGGGATGCTGCGCCTGAGGCACGCTCCTGGATCCCCGCCTGCGCGGGGATGACGGGCGCAGGCGGGGATGACGGGCGCAGGGCCTGGCATCGACCCGTGTCATTGCCGCGCAGGCGGGAAACCAGCAGCAAACGCCAGTGAACCTCGGGGCTCAAGCGCCATTCATCCGATGAGCAGTACCTGCCTCAGCTCTCACGGACCCAATTGACGCCCTTGAGAACCCAATGTCCGGCCCGACTGTCACCGCCAACTGTGCTTGCACCCGCACTGGCACTCTTTTCTTGGGTATCTGAAAGCTTTCTTTCTTTTGACGCTGAGAAGGGCATAATCATGTCCTTCGGGGCGTTAACATAATAAAGCCAGCTTTGATGGTGTGATTTGCTGGGCTTCTTTTTCATCTCGTGAAGTGGGAATTTGCCATCTCCTATGCGACCAGGATCCACTCTTGTTTCCGCACCCAAATATTCTCGATCACTCTTCGTGCCACTGAGAAAATCTCGGAGTGGCGTCCTCGCTGAATCCCCCAGATGATAAAGAATTATTTCAAGTGGACCGTGCTGGGATGTATATTGAAGAAGCTTCAAATCTCCTGATCGTGCATTTGATGCAGTAAGATTATCTGTACCCCACACAATCGGGGTTTTGTCTTGTTTGCTACCAGCCCCTTCTTTTGCGAGTTGCAAAAACAGTCCGGGGTAATTTCCAGCATGGACTAATCCCCTAGAGTCATAACCCGTTTTGATATAACTTTCCACCTTCTCCAGAACACTTTCAGTATTGATTTTGTCATGCAGCGCACCCAATGTAGCATGGTAAGTGCGCACGGCTTTCTTCTGTGCAGCACGCATGACCGCCATATTCATCAGCGTGTCCCCTGTATCGTCACCTTTGAGAAGGCTTGACTCAAAATGGCGCTCCCCAGCATGTAAAAACATAAAGCTGTCATTGGACAAATCATCTGCAAGTGTGATGAGTTCTCCAATCTCGTTCAAATCATTGTCTTTGGCTTCACTGAAAAAATGAGCCATACCATGATTGATGGCTCGCGCGGAGGCTGTAAGCCACGAAGCGTCGGTCGTGACACGCAGATTTTTACATTCCGCGCGAAGGGTCCGGAATGCCTTGTGTAGCTCGGTGGCGCGCGACGGGTCTGTGAAATTATTGGACTCAATCGAAGCGCCCATCAAATGGGCGGACTGCAAGTGATGTTCGTGCACGACGCCTTCGGGCAATTTCATCCGTGCTGAGAGGTTTTTATCCATCACAACACCCCCTTCTGGAAAATCATCCTGCGGAGTTAGATTTTTATCAATCTGTCTTGCATAGGCAACGATGTCACACACTCGAATCGCCTCCTTGCGAGAGCCATCATTCTTTCGATTTTCATCCCTGACAACTGCATCCTGGGTCGGTAACGCATCAGCGTGATAAGTAATGCGTGTCTTTGTATGAACACCTTCGAGGCTCGCACCCGGCTGCGTTTTGTATATTTGAAGGGCTAATGCAATTCCTTCCTGTGATTTTTGGAAAATTTTTGTAAGTATTTTTGCTGAACCGGAAATGAATTTATCCTGCATTATTGACGGCTTTCTTTCATTTTCAGTCAATAGTTTTTGGGGTAATGCCGGCTTATACCCTGTGATTTCTCCAAAATTAACTGCAATATGCTTCCTACCTTCTTGGAGTTGAGCCAAAGTAGCATTGAGAGCAAACTCTTTTGCAATTTCGCCAGCCTCGTCCACACGATTGATGTCAACCGGAAGTCCAGTTGCACAAATGTTAAATCTCGCACGGCTCTCGCGCGACTGTAAATCGTTATGATGTCGAATCATCGTGGCGTCATGCCCGAAAAATTCTGTTCCCGCATTCGGGTCGGCATAATAAGCATGACTGGCGGGGTGATTCAAGTGCCTAGGCAAAACCTCAGGCCTCAACATGTTTTTCGAAATTTGGTGTGGGATTGGCATTATATCTGTATGTGAGATATTGAGCCGTTTTGTCATCGTTTCCTCCCACCGCAAAGGAGAAAACTTGCTGTGCTCGCTGTAATTGTCGTATGGGTGATTATGGTAGTGGCGATCAACCCGTTCAAATCCACCCATCCATGTTGGACTAGAATCTGGTTTTTTCATCCGCATCGTAATGTTGGCCGCCTCCTGATAAACTATTTTTTTGTCTGGCGTTGTCATGCTATGTTCGCGAGGCGTATATATTTCATCAATTAGTTGGGTGTGAATTCTTATTTTATTTAATAACTTGTCTGCGGATATCAAATCGGACGAGCCGTCTCTAAATAATAAGTATCTAAACTCGCTTTGATTGAAGTGATTTGAAAACTTTTCATTGAGCAGCGCCTGGAGCACTTTGGTCGCTAACGCGTTGGTTTCTGGTTGGTCACAATGCTTCATCATTTTTCCCGTGACGTCAGCCAACACCTCGCTGACCATGATAGAGAGGTCATGGTGATCCGTTGGATTGTCTTTTGATTCCATTCGGGAATGGATTTGCTCAGTATATTTGGCAATGTCTTTGATATAACCAGCCGACTTGGTGGCGGCGTTTTCCTCGGCCAGCTGGGATATAGAACGATGGAACTCGTTGAGCGCTTCTTTTGTCAACTTATTCGTGATGGGTTGAGATTTTTTTTCTGCTCGCACCCCGGCCTCTTGGGTCTCGTCGGCACAACATACATCAGCTTTTCCTACCTGCGCAAATGTCATGACATTTCTCACGAATTGCGCCGTGATCTCTGGCAAGGTCAGCCCTGCTGTTCTTTCGATCAATTCTGGGACGGACAAATGTGATACGTCAAAATCGTCATGAGGAATTGTTGACATCGAATCGAGAGAGCTCGACCTTTGATGTGAAGTTGCCGGAGAGTTCTTAGGTCCCGCCAACGGCATTTGGATGGGGTAAGTATGGTTACCAGACAGTCGCACCCCACGCAATGATTGAAGCAAATCGATTTGCTGTTTCAGGGCATGGAGTCTCTCAGGCAAGGTTGACGTACTTGGAGCGTTGACGCTCGGTCTTGCTATTGGCCTGGGGGCCTGCGGCGTACCGTAAGGGATCGTGCTTCGAGAGACTGGTAGCATCTTCATGTCTTGGCCTCGTGATACATTCGTGTGATGTGTAGCGCAATGCTGGTTTTCGCTTATTTTTGTTTCTCTTACCGCCTCGGCGGTCGAGAGGTCACCTGACGCCAGCCCGATTTCAGCGCCAACCCCCTCTCTAGCCGCCCGATCTGTACCCTGGCGGTTTTTTTATGTCTGTGTTTTACCAGGAATCTTCCATGTCCAACAAACCCACCCATGCCAGCGACGGTTGGCAGGCCAGCAGTGAAAAAACCAGTCGCACGGACGACGAAAGGATTGAGAACGTGACTCCGTTGCCGCCCCCTGAGCATTTGATTCGTTTCTTTCCCATTCGGGGTACGCCTGTCGAGACCCTGGTGTCCGATACGCGCAAGCGCATTCGTCACATCATGACGGGCAAGGACGACCGTTTGTTGGTGATCATGGGGCCGTGCTCGATCCATGACCCGGCTGCTGCTCTGGCATACGCCCACAAGCTCCAGGCCGAGCGTGAGCGCTATGCGGACACGCTGGAGATCGTGATGCGGGTGTACTTTGAGAAGCCGCGCACCACGGTGGGCTGGAAGGGCTTGATCAATGACCCCTACCTGGATGAGAGCTTTCGCATCGACGAAGGCTTGCGCATTGGGCGGCAGTTGTTGGTGGAGATCAACCGCTTGGGGATGCCGGCGGCCAGTGAGTTTTTGGACGTGATTTCGCCTCAGTATCTGGGTGACTTGATTGCCTGGGGCGCCATTGGTGCGCGTACCACTGAGAGTCAGGTGCACCGGGAATTGTCCTCAGGCTTGTCGGCGCCGATTGGCTTTAAGAATGGGACCGATGGCAACATCCGCATTGCGACCGACGCCATCCAGGCCGCAGCCCGCCCGCACCACTTTTTGTCGGTTCATAAAAACGGGCAGGTGGCGATTGTGGAGACCAAGGGCAACAAGGATTGCCATGTGATTTTGCGCGGCGGCAAGGCGCCCAACTACGATGCGGCACATGTGGACGCGGCGTGCAAAGACCTGGAGGCGGCCAAGTTGCCGCCGACCTTGATGGTGGATTTTTCCCACGCCAACAGCAGCAAGCAGCATGAGAAGCAATTGGATGTGGCGCGTGATGTGGGCGCGCAGATCAGTCAAGGTAGCCGCAGCGTGTTCGGTGTCATGGTGGAAAGCCATCTGAAGGCTGGGGCGCAGAAGTTCACCCCGGGCAAGGACAATCCGAATGAGCTCACCTATGGGCAGAGCATCACCGATGCCTGCCTGGGATGGGATCACTCGCTGGAGGTGCTGGAGGTGTTGGGCTCGGCCGTGAAAACCCGGCGCAAGGGGCGTTGAGATAGTCTTTTGGGAGATCCCCCGACTTTGCCGGGGGATGGTTACTCAGTTGCGTTTTGCCTGGCAAGCCGCTCGCTTTGCCAGTACACATCATCGCCGCCCAGACCGTCGAGGTTGGCGCGGTTGAGGACGCGGGCCAGCACGAAGAGCAAATCGCTCAGGCGGTTGAGGTATTGCCGCGGCGCTGGGCGCAGGGGCTCTTGGTGGTTCAGCGCCACGACGGCGCGCTCAGCCCGGCGGGCGATGGTGCGGCTGACGTGGATGAGTGCCGCGCTGCGGGTGCCTGCGGGCAGGATGAATTCGGCCAGGGTGGGCAGCTGGGCGTTGTGATCAGCCAGGGCTTGGTCCAACTGGAGCAGGGCCGCGTCTTTGAGCAGCTCGAAGCCGGGGACCGACAACTCGCCGCCGAGGTTGAAGAGCTCGTGTTGAATGCGCACCAGCAGGGCGCGCACGTCGTCAGGCAGGGGTTCGGCCAAGACCACGCCGAGGCTGGAGTTGAGCTCGTCGACATCGCCCAGGGCCTGAATGCGCAGGTGGTCTTTGGCAACGCGGGTGCCGTCGCCCAGTCCGGTGTTGCCATCGTCGCCGGTGCGGGTGGCAATTTGTGTGAGTCGTTGGCCCATGGTGTGGTGAGTTGGGTGGCAGGGGCTGAAGTGTCGCTCACTGAGCGCCTTGAACCTAGAAACGGCAGTTGGACGCGCCCGACGGGGCTGCGTTGGGGGTGGCTGGCAAGGCGCGACGACGCGGTGGGCCTTTGCCCACAAGGAGGAGCAACGCCGCCAGCCGCCCCCAACGCGGCGCCATCGGGTGTGTAGCGCTATCACCCACAAGGTGAAGGTCGTCGTGCGCCACATTGT
>JANMGB010000309.1:0-35217 GCA_031374415.1 Burkholderiales bacterium | reverse complement strand
AGTGGGCTGCAAGGCGCAAAGCACAGCAATACCGGTCGGTATTTCGAGCAATTGCTACAAAGCAGACCGCTTCAAGAGGCCGTTTGCTGCCTGGCGAGGAGTTTCCGAACAGGCCCTAGGTACAGGGGCGGAGGATAATCGGCCGCTGATCCCGATTTATTTATGGTCACCGCGCAGGCGGCCAACATCCACATTGTCACCGACCCTTCATCACCCACTCGTGAGCCCACGACATCCCCGCGTTGCCCTCCTTGTGCTGCCGCTGGGGTGGGCGGCGTTGTGTTGGGCTGGCCAGGCATCGGCCCAAGAGCCCGCGGTTAAATCGCTGGGCGAGTGTGCCGTCATCGGGCCTGCGGCGGATCGCCTGCTGTGCTACGACAAGCTCGCGCGGCGGGCGCCTTCGACGCCTGTCTCTTTGACAGGCGAGCCGTCGGGGTCGGCTCCGGTCGGCGCGTCGCCCGCCGCGGTCACCAGCCTGCTGGCCCCGAAAGACACGCCAGCCTCGGCGGCGGTGCAAGACACCCATCTTTCTGCCAGCGTGCTGTCACGCTACTGGGAGCTTGACGGCCATGACAAGCGCGGTACTTTCAACCTGACGGGGTACCGGCCCAACTTCGTGCTGCCCTTTCACACGACCAGCCGCATCAATCGCGCGCCCACATCTCCCACACAGGCTACCGTGAATGTGCCGGCCTATCGCAAAGTCGAGTCGCAGTTTCAGTTGTCCTTTCGCACCAAGGCGCTGCAAGATGTGGGTTTCGAAGACAGCGATGTGTGGTTGGGCTTCACCCAGCAAACCTTCTGGCAAGTCTGGAATCCGGTCGACTCCAAGCCGTTTCGCAATACCGACTACGAGCCTGAGATCATCTACGTCGTTCCTACTCCACAGTCGTGGCGTGCATTGCCCGGTGGATGGCAGTGGCGCTTCACGCAACTGGCTTTTGCCCACCAGTCCAATGGTCAGGCGGACCCTTTGTCTCGCAGCTGGAACCGGGCTTACCTGGGTGCGGGGGTTGAGCGTGGCGACGTGACGCTCACCAGCCGTATCAACTACCGCGTGAAAGAGAAACTCGTCGACGACAACAACCCCGATTTTCTGGACTACCGCGGGCGCGGTGAGTTGCAACTGGATTGGTCGCCCGGGGCCTCCAACGTCTCACTGCTTTACCGCAGCACGCTCAAAAGCCTCAATTCAGGTGCGCTCAAACTCGAGTGGACACACCCTGTGTTTCGCGAGCAGCCCAATGGCGTGCGCTACCTCGTGCAGCTTTATCACGGCTACGGAGAGACCCTCACCGACTACAACTTTCGCCAGACCAGCCTGGGGGTGGGTTTGAGTTTCATGCAGTTTTAACGAGGGTTGTGCATCACGTAATGGCTGACCAGGGAAGCGAGAAAACCCCCTATAGATGCCTGCCGTCTTGCACGACACTTAGTCTGAAAAATTCTTCATGCCCAACCTTGCGAGGTGGTCGTGGTTCCATTTGAGACTGGATTTTCGCTCGAAGAGCTGACTCAGCACATCGCTGAGTTCACTCACGACGCGATTGTGGTGGCTGAAGCGGAGCCCTTTGACGATCCGGGGCCTCGGATCGTCTACGTCAACCCGGCATTCACAGTGATGACCGGGTACACCGCCGATGAGGTGCTCGGAAAAACCCCGCGCCTGTTGCAAGGCAAGGACACGTCACGCCAGACCAAGCACCAGATTCGTGATGCGATGGCACGCTGGCAGTCGGTGCGCGCAGAACTGCTCAACTACCGCAAAGATGGCTCAACCTTTTGGGTTGAGCTGAGCATTGTCCCGGTCGCGGATGCCAAGGGCTGGCACCGCTACTGGGTGGCGGTGCAGCGCGACATCACCGAGCGCCGCCAGCTGGACCAAAAGCGTCAACTCCAAGAACGCATCATGCAGGCCCTGGACGATGGCATCTTGGTGGCCGACGCGACACGACCTGGCATGCCCATTGAGTACGTCAACGAGCGCGCTGAGCGCATCACGGGCTACCCGCGCGCCGAGTTCATCGGTCGCAATTGCCGGTTCTTGCAAGGCCCAGGCACCGACCCTGCGGCTGTTACCCGTCTGCGCGAGGGCATTGCGCTGGCCCGCACCACCACCACGGAAATCCTCAACTACCGCAAAGACGGCAGCACATTTTTGAATTTGGTCACCTTGTCGCCCATGTTTGATGAGCAGGGCAAACTCATCAAGTTCATTGGTGTGCAGCGCGACGTCACGGCCTTGCACGAGCGCGAGCAGCAAATGGTGATTGCCCAGCGTGTGAAGGCCGTGGGCGAGTTGGCCGGGGGCATTGCCCATGATTTCAACAACCTGCTGACCTCCATCATTGGCGCGACTGACTTGTTGGCCGAGCGCGTGCGCGGCGATTCAGAGTTGACGTTGTTGGCTGAGACCATTCGCAGCGCCGCGCAACGTGGGGGCTCACAGGTGCGCCGCTTGATGAGCCTCACCCGCACGCCATTGCTCAACCGCAGTCCGGTTGATCTGCACGCCGTTGTTTTGCAAATGCGGCAGCTGCTGTCGCGTTCGCTGCGTGAAAGCATTCACCTGGAAATCAACATGGCGCCCGATGCTCGTTGGGTTGATGCCGAGTCCGTGCAGCTCGAAAGCGCGTTGCTCAACCTTGTCATTAACGCCCAAGATGCCATGCCGCAGGGTGGCACCATCACCATCAGCTCAAGTGCGTTGGTCGACGACAAGCAGCCCTGGGTGTGTTTGAGCGTGGTCGACAGCGGCGCGGGCATGAGCGAAGAAACCTTACAGCGCATCTTTGACCCCTTTTTCACGACGAAGGAGGTGGGGCGCGGTGCGGGTCTGGGGTTGCCCATGGTGCATGCCTTTGTCACGCAAATGGGCGGCAAGATCCAGGTGTCCAGTGGGGTCGGCAAGGGCACCAACTTCACGCTGTGGTTGCTGCCTGCGACTGCCCCAAAAGATGCTGCCGTGTTGGCCCCAGCTGGCAACGGACTTGCAAACCTGGTGCCAAGGCAGGTGTCCAAGGTGGTGCTGCTGGTCGAGGATGACACTGTGGTGCGCATCACCGCGCGGGCCATGCTTGAGCGTCTGGGGCATCAGGTCATTGAAGCTGAAAATGCCGACCGGGCCCTTCAGGTGCTGCAAACCGATCAGCCCGTCGACCTCTTGTTCACCGACCTCCTGATGCCCGGCGGCATGAACGGTCGTGACCTGTGCCAGTTCGCGACCGCCTTGCGCCCCGGCCTGATGCGGCTGCAGACCTCGGGCTGGGCCGACTCGACTCTGGACGCCGAACATCAGACCGAGGTGCATTTCATTGCCAAGCCCTACACCCTGCAAGAACTGGCCAACGCGCTGCACAGCGTTTTGTCGGATGGCCCTTTGAACAAGCGGGTCTGACTCAACACCGCGAGCCGAAGGGGGGGGGCACCTGGGCCAAGTCCGATTTCGAAAGGTTGATTTTGCCAAAGCGAACAGGTGGCGCATGGGCAAGCTGAGCTGGGAGGAATGCAGCGCGCGGGCATCACGCTCCTGAGGCACCCTCCTGGATCCCCGCCTGCGCGGGGATGACGGGGGCAGGCGGGGATGACGGGGGCAGGCGGGGATGACGGGAGAAGGCGGGAGAAGGCGGGAGAAGGCGGGGATGACGGGCGCAGGGTTTGGCATTTCCCCACGTCATTCCCGCGCAGGCGGGAATCCAGCAGCCTGTGTACTTCGCCATGGGCCTCGCAACGGTTCAACCTTTCAAGTGCACTGAGACGGGTTGCGTGCTGTCCGAGACTCCCTACAATCAAGCGTTTCCCCCACGGGTCTGGCTCATGTGCCTAGTGCGCAGCTCACGCAGCACGGTGGGCACGATGACCGAGCTCAAGGATCACCTGAAGCTCTTGTTCGCGCGTGGCGCTGAGCTGTTTGATCGCCAAACCGCCCAGCCGGTCCAGCACGACACCGTCGAGACCATCTTCGAGACGCTGCAAGCCCGCACCCAGGCCGACAATCTCCGACTCCTCGTCACCTTCCCTGTGGAGATGCAGGTCGATGCAGGTGCCGACGACATTCAACAATGGCTCTCTGCCAGCGGCTACACCCGGGTCCAACGCGAGCGTGAGGGGACTACCCCCAGCGGCCCGCGCAAAGTTCTTGACGTGGTTGCTGATCGCTTTCGGCCCCAGGGCACCGAGCGCGTTCGCATCAGCCGATGCCGATGTAGACAAATACGAGCGCGAGCATGGCCAAGACGTTGCGGGCCAGTTTTTCATAACGAGTGGCGACCCCGCGGGATTTTGAATATAGAGGTCCGTATTCGGCGCTAGCTGAGGTTGCGCTGCGTAAGTCCCACATATAGGCCCGTAAAGCAGTCGTTTTTTAACTCACGCTCGGTCGTCAACTTTGGTTAAGGTCACGTACCCGGCGCACCACCTGTAGGTGGCCCGTGTACAAAGTGCCTCGCGGAAAGCCAACCACCTGGTTTCGGCGGCAACACCAAATCCATTGACCTAATTTCAAGGAACCCCGGACATGAAAAAAGTGATGTCTCTCGCCGTGATCGCCCTTGCAGCGGCCAGCGTTGCGGGAACAGCTGAAGCCGATGTGCTCAGGATGTCGGGGGCAACGACCGTGATGAACTTTGCAGTCAACCCCACCAAGGCTGCTGTGGAGCAGAGCACCGGCCACACCCTGAACATCTTCGGTTCCGGCACAGGCAAAGGCTTGACCGACTTGGTCGACGGCCTGAGCGACATCGCCATGGTTTCCGAGCCAATGGACATTGCCGTAGAAGCTGCAGCCGTGGCCGGCAAGCAAGTCGACGCCAAGTCCTTCCAGTACTTCGAACTCAAGAAGGACGAAATCGTGGTCATCGTGCATCCGTCCAACCCGGTGAGTAAACTCAGCTGGGAACAGATCCGCGATATCTACGTCGGCAAGATCAACAACTGGAAAGACGTGGGTGGCAAGGACCTGGCCATTACGGCCTACAGCGGACAACGCACCGACGGCACCCGTGCCATGGTGAAGAAGGTCATCATGGGTGGATCCGAGTACGGTGCGGACGTCAAACCACAGACCAGCATCAAGCGCGCGTCAGAATTGGTCGTTGGCGATGAATCCGGGTTTCTTGCCGTCGGCAAAGGCTTCGTGGACAAGGCCTCCCACAAGGTGATCGACACGAAGAAGATCGAGCGTCCGCTGGCGTTGGCGACGCTGGGCACACCCAGCCCGGCCGCCAAAGCCGTGATCGACGCTTTCGCCAAGGAAGCCAAGAGCCTCTGATGCCCAATGTGCCCACGGCAGCCACCGTGGGGGCAGGCCTGAACCGCCGCGCATTCTCAAGGAGACCCTATGCACCTCTTCGGACTTCGAGACGCTGGTATCGGCCTTCGGCTCGGAAGCGCTTTCGCCGTCTTGATCCTGCTGATGCTGCTCAGCGTGGCGTTTGGCGTGACGCGCCTTGCTTCCATCAATGTCTCCGTGAACACGCTCAGCCAACAAGCCAAGGGGGCCTTGGTGTCGGCGGAGTTGGTAGCCAACGCGCATGCAACTGTCAGCGCATTGGGTCGCGCGGTGATGGCCGAAGGACTGATTGTGATTCAGTCCAGCCTCAAGGAAGCTGACACGCTACGTGCGCAATCCAACACCAAGAAAGAGGTTTTGGCAGGGTTGATTGCATCTCAAGAAGGATTCGAGCTACTCAAGGCCGTGCACGAAGCCGAACCCGCGTTTCGAAAGAGCATTGACAGAGTGGCAGCCGCGCTCAAGGGCGGCGACACCGATGCAGCACGTTCCGCCCTGAATGACAATTCATTGCTCCAAGGGAAAGCAATCTACTTGACAGCTCTGTCCAAGCTGGAAGAGTTCGAGAGCCGGGCCATTGATGCCGCGATCTTGGAGACGGGGCAGGCCTATGCGACCAGCCGCAGTCTGCTTTTCGGCGCCGCTTTGCTGGCCACTGCACTGGCCGCAGTGCTGGGTCTGTGGATTACGCGCAGCCTGACTGGCTCTGCAACTGAGGCTGTGCGTGTGGCCGTGCGCATATCTGGCGGCGACCTGACCCAGGACGTTAGCACGACGACACGGAGCGACGAAATGGGACGCTTGCTTGAGGCCATGCAAACCATGCAGGTCGCCCTGCGTGAGCTGGTTGGGGGCGTGCGCAAATCCAGCGAGAAAATTGCCACCGGCAGCACGCAAATCGCACATGGCAACCATGACCTGAGTCAGCGCACCGAGCAGCAGGCCTCTGCACTGCAGCAGGCGGCGGCGTCGATGGAGCTATTGGGTGTCACTGTCAAGCAGAACTCCGACAATGCAAAGCAGGCCAATCAATTGGCCTTGAGCGCATCGTCGGTGGCTCTCAAGGGTGGCGCCGTCGTGAGCCAGGTCGTCGACACGATGCGAGGCATCAATGACAGTAGCAAGAATATCGCAGAGATCATCAGCGTCATCGATGGGATTGCCTTCCAGACCAACATCCTGGCACTGAATGCGGCGGTGGAAGCCGCCCGCGCCGGAGAGCAAGGGCGCGGCTTCGCCGTCGTAGCCAGCGAAGTGCGCAGCCTGGCGCAACGCTCAGCGACCGCTGCCAAGGAGATCAAGTCGCTCATCAGCAAAAGTGTGGATCGCGTCGAGCAGGGCACAGCGCTCGTTGACGAGGCTGGGGCAACGATGACGGAGATCGTGGCCTCCATCAAGCGCGCGACTGACATCATGGGCGAGATCAGCGCCGCCTCCATCGAGCAGACCAACCGTGTGGCGCAGGTGGGCGAAGCGGTGAGTCAAATGGACCATGCCACACAGCAAAACGCCGCGCTGGTAGAGGAAGGCGCCGCTGCTTCAGTGAGCCTGCGAAGCGAAGCGCAGCAGCTGGTGCAGGCGGTAGCTGCGTTCAGGGTTTCCCAAGGCGATTAGCGCGCAGCTTCGTCTGCTCAGAGATAGGGCGCTGATTTATCAGGGCAGTCCTCGAGACCCGCTGTCCGTGACATCCTAAAATCAGCCCTTTCCCCCACGGGTCTGGCTCATGTCCTCAGGATTTATCCGCATTCGCGGTGCACGTCAGCACAACCTCAAGAACCTCGATCTTGACATCCGAACGGGGGAGTTGACCGTGGTCACCGGCCCCAGCGGCTCGGGTAAATCGAGCCTGGTGTTCGACACCCTCTACGCCGAAGGGCAACGTCGCTACGTTGAAACCTTCAGCGCCTACGCCCGCCAGTTTCTGGATCGCATGGATCGCCCGGCCGTCGACAGCGTCGAAGGTGTGCCACCGGCCATTGCCATCGACCAAACCAACCCTGTACGCAGCTCACGCAGCACGGTGGGCACGATGACCGAGCTCAACGATCACCTGAAGCTCTTGTTCGCGCGTGGCGCTGAGCTGTTTGATCGCCAAACCGCCCAGCTGGTCCAGCACGACACCGTCGAGACCATCTTCGAGACGCTGCAAGCCCGCACCCAGGCCGACAATCCCCGACTCGTCGTTACCTTCCCTGTGGAGATGCCGGTCGATGTGTGTGCCGACGACATTCAACAATGGCTCTCTGCCAGCGGCTACACCCGGGTCCAACGCGAGCGCGAGGTGACTACCCCCAGCGGCCCGCGCAAAGTTCTTGACGTGGTTGCTGATCGTTTTCGGCTCCAGGGCACCGAGCGCGTTCGCATCACCGAGGCGCTGGAGGTGGGCCTCAAGCGCGGGGGAGGGCACGTCAACGTTTTCGTCATGCCCGTCGACGGCGCCCCGGATGCGCCCCATGCGGCTCCGCTGTTGTGGCGCTTCTCGACCGGCTTGCACTGCCCTGACAGCGATCTGCGCTATGCGGAGCCGCAGCCTGGTTTGTTCTCGTTCAACTCCGCGGTGGGCGCCTGCGAGACTTGCCGCGGCTTTGGTCGTGTCATTGGGGTGGATCTGGGCCTGGTGATTCCGGACCCCCGAAAAAGCCTGCGCGGCGGCGCCATCAAGACCATCCAAACCCCGGCCTGGAAAGAAATCCAGGCCGATCTGATCAAGCACAGCGAGCAAGCGGGCATTCCACTGGACTTGCCCTGGGCCGACCTCAGCCCCACCCAGCGTGAGTTCATCCTCCAAGGCTCGCCGCATTGGCGGGGCCAATGGAACAAGCAGTGGTACGGCATCCACCGCTTCTTCGAGTACCTGGAGAGCAAGGCCTACAAAATGCACATCCGGGTGCTGCTGTCCAAGTACCGCAGCTACACCCCTTGCGGCACCTGCGGCGGTGCCCGCCTCAAGACTGAGGCCCTGCTGTGGCGCCTGGGCACTCGCGCCAACGCCGATGCGGTGCTGCCCGCTGCACATCGCTTCATGCCCCTCGGCGTCCCATGGACACGCCCTCAACTCGAGGCCCTGCCCGGCTTGAGTGTGCACGATGTGATGCTGTTGCCCATCGAGCGGATTCGCCGCTTCATTGATCAGCTGCAACTGTCCCATCACAGCCTGGATCAAGGCCTGCAGCTGTTGCTCGATGAAATCCGCACCCGCCTGCGTTACCTGTGCGATGTCGGCTTGGGCTACCTCACCCTCGACCGCCAAAGCCGCACCCTCAGCGGCGGCGAAGTTCAACGCATCAACCTCACCACCGCCCTGGGCACCTCCCTGGTCAACACCCTGTTCGTGCTGGACGAGCCCAGCATCGGCCTGCACCCGCGCGACATGCACCGCATCACCGAGGCCATGTTCCGCTTGCGTGACGCGGGCAATACGCTCGTGGTGGTCGAGCACGACCCCGCCGTGATGTGGGCTGCCGACCGCCTCATCGACATGGGCCCGGGCCCTGGCGAACGAGGGGGGCAAATCGTCTTTGACGGCACCCCCGCGTCCATCCGTGGCGCCGACACCCTGACCGGCGCCTACCTGGGGGCGCGCAAACACGTCGGCGGCGGTCTGCAGCGCCTCGTGGAGCCGGGCACGCCCAAGCTCATTGTGCGGGGTGCCCGCGCGCACAACCTGCGCAATCTCGATGTGGAAATTCCACTGAAACGCCTGGTGTGCGTCACGGGCGTTTCAGGCTCTGGCAAAAGCACCCTGGTGCAAGACGTGCTCTATCCCGCGTTGGCCCGACACTTCGGCCAAGGTGGCGAGACGCCGGGCGAGCATGAGCAGATTTTGGGCGCTGACTGGCTGCGTGACGTGGTCATGGTCGATCAAAGTCCCATCGGAAAAACCGCCCGCTCCAACCCCGCCAGCTACGTCGGCGCCTTCGACGCCATCCGTCAACGCTTTGCCCAAGCGCCCTTGGCCAAAGAGCGTGGCTACGGCCCGGGGGTGTTCAGCTTCAACTCCGGCAACGGCCGCTGTTCGACTTGTCGGGGCTCGGGCTTCGAGCATGTGGAAATGCAGTTCCTCAGCGATGTCTATCTGCGCTGCCCTGATTGCGACGGCAGCCGCTACCGCAGTGAGACTTTGGCGGTGACCATCGAGCGCGGCCAGCTGCCTGGCACTGGCAGCCTGTCGATCGCTGAGGTGCTCAACCTCACCGTCAGCGAGGCCCTGCGGGTCTTTGCGCACGACGCCGACATCGTGCGCGTGCTGCGTCCCTTGGTCGAGGTCGGGTTGGACTATCTCAAGCTCGGCCAGCCGGTGCCCACCCTCAGCGGCGGTGAAGCCCAGCGCCTCAAGCTCGCCGGATTTTTGGCCCAAGCCCAAGGGCGGGGCAGTGCGCAGCCCCTTGCGACCAAGGGCATCTTTTTCCTGTTTGATGAGCCCACCACCGGCCTGCACTTTGACGACATCGCCAAGCTCATGCGGGCTTTCAATCGCCTGTTGGAGGCGGGGCACTCGCTGCTCGTCATTGAGCACAACCTCGATGTCATTCGCGCCGCCGACTGGGTGATCGATCTGGGCCCCGAAGCCGGGGAGGGCGGTGGTCAACTTGTCTTCAGCGGACCCCCCAGCGCCTTGCGTCACGCCGACACCCATACAGGCCGTGCCCTGCAGGCCTATGAAGCGGCCTTTGCCGCCTCAGGGGTGGTCGCCGTGCAAGAGCCCACCCCTGCGTGGTCTGTGACACCGGTTGGGGAGGCCGATGCGGCCCCTGAGTACATCCGCATCGTCAACGCCCGCGAGCACAACCTGCAATCCCTGAGCGTGGACATTCCAAGGGGCAAATTCACCGTCATCACGGGTGTTTCCGGCTCAGGCAAAAGCACCCTGGCCTTTGACATCCTGTTCAACGAGGGCCAGCGCCGCTACCTGGAATCCCTCAACGCCTATGCCCGCAGCATCGTGCAGCCGGCGGGGCGCCCGGAGGTCGATGCCGTCTACGGCATTCCTCCCACCGTGGCCATCGAGCAGCGCTTGAGTCGAGGCGGCCGCAAGAGCACGGTGGCCACTGCCACCGAGGTCTGGCACTTCCTGCGCCTGCTCTACGTCAAACTCGGTACCCAACATTGCGTGCACGACGGGGCCGAAGTTCGCCCGCAATCCCCCGACACCATCGCCATGCAGCTGCTGCGCGACCATGCCGGTCAGCATGTGGGTTTCTTGGCGCCACTGGTGGTCAACCGCAAGGGCCTGTACACCGATCTCGCCCGCTGGGCCAAGGCCCGCGGCCACACCCACCTGCGGGTCGATGGCGAGTTCATCGCCGTGAGCCCCTGGCCCCGTCTCGACCGCTTCAAAGAGCACACCCTGGAGCTGCCGGTGGGCGACCTCCTCATCGACCCCAGCAACGAGCCGGCCCTGCGCCGCTTGCTCACCGACACCCTCAGCGCGGGCAAAGGCGTGCTCCACCTGCTGTCGCCGCTCCAAGGCCTGCGCGAGGCACTGGCCAACGGCCAACCCACACGAGACATCGGCAGGGTGCGCGTGTTCTCGACCCAACGAGCCTGTCCCGTGTGCGGCACCAGCTACCCCGAGCCCGACCCCCGCATGTTCAGCTACAACAGCAAGCATGGCTGGTGCACCAGCTGCGTGGGCACCGGCCTCACGCTCAACCGCGAGCAACGCCAACAATTTGACGACTCGGTTGTGCACACGGACGACCGCAAGACCCAAGGCCGCGAACGCCACTTCGGTGCCGAAGAGGGCGAGACCGAGGGCCTGATCGACACCCCCTGTCCAGACTGTCATGGCACCCGGCTCAATCCCGTGTCAAGGGCAGTCACCGTCGCTGAACAGGCCATCACGGCGGTGGCCCAAATGTCTGCCGCCCAAGCCGCAGACTGGTTGACTGAGCTCCACCTCACCGGCCGCGACGCCGAGATCGCTCGCGACCTCATTCCTGAAATCCAAAGCCGCCTGGCTTTCCTCGATGAGGTCGGGCTGGGCTATCTCACGCTCGACCGTGCAGCCCCCACCCTCAGCGGCGGCGAGGCCCAGCGCATACGCTTGGCTGCCCAGCTCGGCAGCCACTTGCAAGGCGTGTGCTACGTGCTTGACGAGCCCACGATAGGCCTGCACCCTCGCGACAACCAAGTGCTGCTGCACGCCCTGCAAACTCTCAGCGACAAAGGCAACACCCTGGTCGTGGTCGAACACGACGAAGACACCATCCGCCGTGCCGAGCACCTGATCGACATCGGCCCGGGGGCGGGGCAGCGCGGCGGCCAGCTCGTGGCCCAAGGCAGCGTTGCTGCCCTCATGGCGGCCAGCCAATCCCAAACCGGCCGTTGCCTGGCCCACCCCTTGCAGCACCCGACCCGCGCCCGCCGCGCCGTCAGCGCCACGACCCTGGCCCAGGCTCCTCACCTCGCCCTGCACGGCGCCACACTGCACAACCTGCAACACCTCACGCTGCGTGTGCCCCTGCAGCGCCTGGTGGCTGTCACGGGTGTCAGCGGCTCAGGCAAGTCCACCCTGGCGCGCGACGTGCTGCTGGCCAACCTCCAATTCATCAACATCCGCGGCGCCAAGCCCCAGTGGCAAGGCTGCGAGCGCATTGAGGGCTGGCAGGGCATTGGTCGTGTGCTGGAGGTTGATCAAACCCCCATTGGCAAAACACCGCGCTCCTGCCCGGCCACCTACATCGGTTTTTGGGATGCCATCCGCAAGCTCTTTGCGGACACCCTCGAAGCCCGTGCCCGCGGCTACACCGCCTCACGCTTTAGCTTCAACACGGGCGATGGGCGATGTCCCGCCTGCGAAGGGCAAGGCCTGCGCACCATCGAAATGAGCTTCCTGCCCGACGTCAAAGTCCCGTGCCACGTCTGCCATGGCCAGCGCTTCAACGCCGACACCCTCACCGTCACCTGGCGGGGCAAACACATTGGTGACGTGTTGAGCATGGAGATTGACGAAGCCGTCGAGTTTTTCGCCACGCACCGCAGCATCGCCCACCCGCTGCAACTGTTGCAAGACGTGGGTCTGGGCTACCTCACCTTGGGCCAACCCTCACCCACGCTCAGCGGTGGCGAGGCCCAACGCATCAAGCTCGTGACCGAGCTCAGCAAAGTGCGCGACGAATTCGCGGGCCTGCCCGACCCTTCCACGGGCCGCACCGCTCGCCGTACGGCCCAAGCCCCTCACACCTTGTATGTCCTCGATGAGCCCACAGTCGGTCTGCACATGGCCGATGTCGCCAAACTCATTCAAGTGCTGCACCGCCTGGTGGACGGGGGCCACAGCGTGCTCGTGATCGAACACGACCTGGACGTCATTGCCGAAGCCGATTGGGTCATCGATCTGGGCCCCGAGGGAGGCACCGCAGGCGGTCGCTTGGTGGCGCAGGGCACGCCCGAGGGGCTGGTGCATTGCGCTGTACCCGGCCACACTGGCCAGGCATTAGCGCCTGTGTTGGCCCGGGGTGGGCGGGTGCCTGCGGACAGGCCTCCTCAAGACAGCGCCTTGGCCTCTTCAATGGCGTCCAGCACAGTGGGTGCATCGTGATACTTGTTGCGCAAGGCACGCTCATCGGCCTCTAGGCGACTGCATTTCAGGCGCCGCAACGCCTTGCGAATCTCTTGTCGCCGTGCGGCGCTGGTGACCTCTTCACTGCCCCAGTGGTTGCACTGCCCCGTACGCTTCACGAAGGCTGCGGCATCCTTGGGCAGCCCGCGGCCCGAAGGGAGGTCTGGTTGCGCTCCAACCCAGCCCGTACAAGCCCAACCAACGCACGCCACTACCAAACAAGCAAAACGCGAAAACATGAGCCGCTCTCAAAAATGTTCGCGGGTCTGAGCAGCTTAAAACAGCCTGTCTGACCGCGTCGGGGGCAAGGGGCGTTCAACATACACGATATTCCGCAATGCCCTCAGCGTGGTGCCGTCCCGCGCCACCGGCGAATCAAGCGCCACCCGAATAAAACGCCCAGCACCACTGCATACACGGCCACCTCAGCAAAATCGTTCTTGCCTGCTCGCATCCAAAAAAAATGTACCAAACCCAGCAAGCCCACCGCATACACCGCGCGGTGCAGCAGTTGCCATCGTGCGGCACCCATCGCCTTGATGGCGCGATTGACCGATGTCAAGGCCAGCGGCAACATCAAGATCCAGGCGCTCGTGCCCACCAAAATGAAGGGCCGGTCGAGCACATCCTGTGCAATGTCGTCCCACACCAAACCCATGTCAAAGATGCTGTAGCAAAGAAAATGCACGGTGGCATAAAAAAACGTAAACAAGCCCAGCATTCGCCGAAACCGGGCTAGGCTGGGCTGCTTGAGCCACACGCGCAACGGCGTCACAGCCAGCGTCAAACACAACATGCGCAGTGTCCAATCGCCGGCGCTGCGAATCAGTGTTTCAGCCGGGTTGGGCCCTAGGCTGTTGGTCACCACCGAGGTCACCAGCGCCACCAATGGCCCCAGGCACAGCACAAACAATGCCGGCTTGGCCCAGGGGCGCATGAGAAGGTGAGGGGAGGTGGCCATGGCAACAGATAAACAGATCCGTCAAGCCGCTCAGAACGACTTGGTCAAATCCATGCCTGTGTAGAGCGAGGCCACTTGGGCCTCATAGCCATTGAACATCAGCGTGGGGCGTTTTTTCTGAAACAAGCCATCCTCACCCAGGCGGCGCTCATTGGCTTGACTCCAGCGGGGGTGCTTCACGGTGGGGTTGACGTTGGAATAAAAACCGTACTCCCTGGGGGCTGCTGTGTTCCATGAGGTGGGGGGCTGCTCCGCCAAGAAGCGAATCTTGACAATCGACTTGCCACTCTTGAAACCGTACTTCCATGGCACCGTCAAGCGCAAGGGCGCGCCGTTTTGATTGGGCAACACCTCGCCGTACAAGCCGAACGTCAACAGTGTCAGGGGGTGCATGGCCTCGTCCAGGCGCAGCCCTTCCGTATAGGGCCAATCCAATACGCCGGAGCGCAAGCCAGGCATTTGCTTGGGATCCGCCAAAGTGACGAACTGCACAAACTTCGCATTCCCGGTGGGCTCGACCCGTTTGATGAGCTGGCTCAATGAATAGCCCACCCACGGGACCACCATCGACCAGCCCTCGACGCAGCGCAGGCGATAGATTCGTTCTTCCTGGGCGCTGAGTTTGAGCAGCTCATCCAGGTCAAATACCTTGGGCTTCTTGACCTCGCCTTCCACGCTCACCGTCCAAGGGCGCGGTTTGAGCGTGCCAGCCGTCTTGGCCGGGTCGGCTTTGTCGGTGCCGAACTCGTAATAATTGTTGTACGTGGTGGCGTCACCGTAGCTTGTCAGCTTCTCAATTGACATGGCGCCCTCGACGGTACTGCGTGCCCCGGGCAAGGCAGCCAGCTTGCCCGGGGCGGTGGCTTGCGCATGCGCCTCACGCTCAGCCCAGGCCCACACACCTGCTCCGCTGCCTCCAACGGCAAGCGCTTTGAGCCAGCGGCGACGGTCTTCGACGACTGCGCGCGGCGTGATCTCTGACCCCACGCCATGATCAAATCCTCTGTCTCTGTGGTAGTGCATGAGGGCATCCGGTTGTTAACAAGCGAGGGTGTTATTCAAAGTGATGAGCGCAATGAGCCCGCTGCCCTCTCCCTGAGGGAGAGGGGGTATTGGCTCCCTCTCCCTCAGGGAGAGGGTTGGGGAGAGGGTGCTACTTGCGACACATCACTTTGAATGGCACTCGTTAACCTAGGTTAACGGCAATGCTCAGCATCAGTCGCTACAAACAAGCGTGTTCTTACAACCCATTAAAGAGCGCAGGGTGGCTCACCCACCGCGCTCTTTGCGGGTTGATCAGGCCGCCAGCAACTGCCGCAACACATAGGGCAGGATGCCGCCATGCTTGTAGTAGTCCACCTCAATAGGGGTGTCGATGCGCAGGGTCAAGGGCACCTTCTTGACTGACCCGCTGGTCGAGGTGATGACCAGCGTGGCATCTTGCTGGGGCTTGAGCTCGGCCGCCAGTTGAATATCGAAGGTCTCGTCGCCCTGAATCCCCAGCGACTCCCAGCTGTCTGTGCCCTTGAACTGCAGGGGCAGCACGCCCATCCCCACCAGATTGCTGCGGTGAATGCGCTCAAAACTGCGTGCCACCACGGCCTTGATGCCCAGCAGTTGCGTGCCCTTGGCGGCCCAGTCGCGTGACGAACCAGTACCGTACTCTTCACCCGCGAAAATCACGGTGGGCACTTGGGCCGCCATGTACTTCATGGCAGCGTCATAAATGAACAGCTTCTTGCCCTTGAGCGGGCCGTCTTGCTGATACAAGGTCACCCCGCCTTCTTCACGAGAGCCATCGCTGCCCGCTGGAATCATCAGGTTCTTGATGCGCACATTGGCAAAGGTCCCCCGCATCATCACGTCATGATTGCCGCGCCGTGAGCCATACGAGTTGAAGTCGGCCTTTTGCACGTGGTTGTCTTTGAGCCATGCACCGGCTGGTGAGGCCTCTTTGATGGAGCCAGCGGGCGAGATGTGGTCGGTGGTGATGGAGTCACCAAACAACGCCATCGCGCGCGCGCCCTGAATGCCGACGGCGGCTGCCGTGGGCTCCATGGCAAAGCCTTCAAAAAATGGTGGCTTGGCGATGTAGGTGGACTCGGGCCAGGTGTACACCTGCCCCGGCCGCCCCTTGACCTTTTCCCAAAGTTTGCCAGGCTGGCTGCTGACCTTGTCGTAGTTCTCACGGAAAGCTTTGCCGTTCATGGCGAACTTCATCAACTGGTAGACCTCGTCGCTGCTGGGCCAGATGTCGCCCAGATACACATCACGCCCACCCTTGCCTTGACCCACTGGCTCGGTCATCAGATCCTTGCTCATCGAGCCCGCAATGGCATAGGCCACCACCAGCGGCGGCGAAGCCAAGAAGTTGGCCTTCAAGTTCGGGTGAATGCGGGCCTCGAAATTGCGGTTTCCTGACAGCACGGCGGCGCAAATCAAATCATTCTGCGTGATGGCTTCATTGATCTCGGGGGTCAAATCACCTGCGTTGCCAATGCAGGTCGTGCAGCCATAGCCTGCGACGAAGAAGCCGAGCTTTTCCAGGTACGGTAACAAGCCCGCCTTCTCCAGATACTCGGTCACGATGCGCGAGCCCGGGGCCAGCGAGGTCTTGATGTGCGGCTTGACCTTCAAGCCGGCCTCGACGGCCTTTTTGGCCAACAAGCCTGCGGCCAACAACACACCTGGGTTCGAGGTGTTGGTGCAAGACGTGATGGCCGCGATCAGCACATCGCCGTTGTGCAGCTTCAAGCCGTCACGCGTGCTGAATTCTTGCGTCAACCTCTCGGCCGCCTGGTTGAAGCCGTTGTCGGCGGAGGGTTTGCTGAACAGCTCACCAAACTGAGTTTTGACCTGACCCAACTCAATCCGGTCTTGAGGACGCTTCGGCCCGGCCAAGCTGGGTGTGACGGTGCCCAGGTCGAGCTTCACCACGGCGGAGTAATCGATGTCACCCGCCTTGGGCGTGCCGAACATTTTTTGCGCCTTGAAGTAGGCCTCGAAAGCCTCGATCTCCTTGTTGGTACGGCCCGTGCCCTTGAAGTAATCGAGGGTCTTGTCGTCCACCGGGAAGAATCCCATGGTGGCCCCGTACTCGGGTGCCATGTTGGCCACCGTGGCGCGGTCGGGCAGTGCCAGGCTGGCCGTGCCTTCGCCAAAAAACTCCACAAACTTGCCCACGACCTTGTGCTTGCGCAGCACCTCGGTGACCGTCAGCACCAAGTCGGTTGCGGTCACGCCCTCGCGCAGTCGCCCCGTCAGCTCGAAGCCCACCACGTCGGGCGTCAAGAAATAAACGGGCTGGCCCAGCATGCCGGCCTCAGCCTCAATGCCACCGACCCCCCAACCCACCACACCGATGCCGTTGATCATGGTGGTGTGGCTGTCTGTGCCGACCAATGAGTCTGGGTAGTAAACGCCGGGGTAGTCGCTGTCCTTGCGGCCCTTGTGCACGCCGCGGGCCAGGTACTCCAGGTTGACTTGGTGAACAATGCCAAAGCCGGGAGGCACCACACCGAAGGTGTCAAAAGCTTGCATGCCCCACTTCATGAATTCATAGCGCTCCTGGTTGCGCTCGAACTCCAGTTTCATGTTCAGGTCCAGGGCCTTCTTGTTGCCGTAGTGGTCAATCATGACGGAGTGATCAACCACCAAATCCACGGGCACCAGGGGCTCAATGCGCTTGGGCTCTTTGCCCATTTGCGCAGCCACATTGCGCATGGCGGCCAAGTCAGCCAGCAAGGGCACGCCGGTGAAATCTTGCAGCACGACACGCGCCACCACAAACGGAATTTCATCGGTGCGCGTGGCGGTGGGCTTCCAGTTGGCCAACTGCGCCACATGGTCTGACGTCACTTTTTTGCCATCGCAATTGCGCAGCACACTTTCCAAAACGATGCGCAAAGAAACCGGTAAACGGCTGATGTTGGGATAAGTCTTGCTCAACTCAGGCAGGGAGTAAAACTGACCCTCCTTGCCCCCGGCGGTCACAAACTTCTTGAGGGTTTTGGAAAAAGCATGAGAAGCAGGACGGGTGGTGCGGGCTTTGACAGTGGTCATGGAACTCTCTGGTGGCTGTGAATAGAAGAGGGTGAGCGAGGGCGCAAATCAAGCGAACTGCGGGTCGTGGAAAGGCTGACAGTTGGAGGGGTGAATTGTGCACGCGCTGAGCACTCGAAAACCGTCAAACAGCCGGTTCTATCGAACGACCGCTCCCCGTGTCAGCAGCACCCGCAACTCGATCAGTTTGAGTTTGATGCGCTGCGCGTGGGCTGGCCCCATGCGCAGTAGCATTTTTTGCCCGGCTGAGCGATCTTCCAGCGTCGGGTCGACAAATTCATAGCGAACCCAAGGCCGAGTTGATTCATAGGGCCCTTTGATGTCCGTCAGGCGCACGGCGACGGGTTCACTCACGCTCGGGGTGCTGAGCAAGTGGTCAATGACGTCCACCAAGCGGTCGTTGAAGTGCTTGCCGGGGTAGCCCAGCTCCTCGTAGGCTTGCTGAAAGCGTGGGTACAAGCGCACGTAGACGCGCACTGCTTTTTTCATGTCAACCGCATCAATAAATCGAACAAACTTGTCGTAACGCGCCGCGTTGGTCGGGCTGATGGACACGCTGTCACCCTGCTGGACAATCGTGAACCGACCCACCGTACGCTCAACGGGCCAGTGCCTTGTGCTGGCGTGCTTTTGCGTGAGGTTGTCCACAGTCACCACGACGCGGTTCGCGAAGCCATCCAAGCTCAGGTGGTTCAGGGCGTTGTCTCTGCCCAACAGCCCAAAAAGGGCCTCGCTGACCTGGCTCTCCACTTGACTGGAGGTCGTTTTGGGTGCCGGCAATGCCGCGTCTTTGTCGTCAGTCAAACCCTCGACTGGAAAGCGGATCTCTGGTGGCGCGGTGGCACTGGCGGGCGTGGCAGGGGGGGGCGCTTGCAATGCCACCTCCGTGACTGCGGGGGGCGGGACCGGGACAGCCTTGTCAGGCAAAGGCTGCCAACGTTGCCAAGCCATCCAGGCGGCAATGCTGCCCACAATCACGACAGGAACGATGATCGGCCAACGGGATGAAATGCTCATGATGTCCTTCAACGACTGTTGGCGTATCTGGTACCCCGTCGACGACGAATTCGCTGACCTGGTGACCCCAGTGAGCGCCACGCCCACTGCTGCTTCGCTACTGCCAAATTGATAAATCGGCCCTATGCCGACGGAAATATTAACCGCTTCCCTTATCCTGTCGCCCATGACTGCGCAAACCTTTTTTTGGCACGACTACGAAACCTTCGGCCGAGACCCCCGACGGGATCGGCCGGCACAGTTCGCCGGCGTGCGCACCGATGCTGATCTGAACGAAGTGTCGGAGCCGGTGATGGCGTACTGCCAACCCGCGCCCGACCTCCTGCCCGATCCCGAGTCCTGCCTGCTGACCGGCATCACCCCGCAGCACTGTGCCCATGAGGGCCTGCCAGAGCATCAGTTCGCTGACGAGGTGCTGCGCCAGCTGGCCCTGCCGGGTACCCTGGGTGTGGGCTACAACTCGATCAAGTTTGATGACGAAGTCACGCGTTTTCTGTTGTGGCGCAACCTGATCGACCCCTATGCGCGCGAATGGCAAAACCAATGCGGGCGTTGGGATCTGCTCAACGTCCTTCGCTGTGCCTACGCCTTTCGCCCAGACACCCTGAGTTGGCCGTTGAACGCCGATGGCCAGCCCTCATTCCGCCTAGAGCACCTCACGCAGGCCCAGGGCATCGCGCACGGGCAGGCGCACGACGCCTTGGCTGATGTCCGGGCCACCCTGGCCTTGGCGCGGGTCGTCAAACAAAACAACCCCCGCCTGTGGGCCTATTGTTTGTCGCTCACCGACAAACACCGTGTGCTGCGCGAAATCGGCGTGGGGCGGCCTTTTTGGCATGTTTCCGGCATGTATGGCGTGCAGCGCGGTTGTTTGGCGCTCGTGTGGCCCTTGGCGCCACACCCCTTTCATAAAAACGAAATCATCGTCTGGGATCTGACGCACGATCCGAGTGTCTTGCAGGCCTTGTCGCCCCAAGACATCCAGGCCCGCCTGTTTGTGCCGACAGCGCAGCTGCCTGAAGGCGTGACGCGACTGCCCATCAAGACCATCCACATCAACCAATCGCCGGTGGTGGTTGCGGCCCTCAACACGCTGACCCCCACGCTGGCACAGCGCTGGGGCATTGACGTGCCCCAATGCCTCCAGCATGCGGAGTTGCTGGCGCGTGCGGACATCGACTCGGTACTGTGGCGTGCGGTCTTTGATCGCACCCCTGACACCAGCGTGCGGCGCGACGCCACCGAAGACCTCTACGGCGGCTTGATCTCATCTGACGACCGACGCGCGCTTGAGCGTGTGCGAGCCGACCCCAGTCGCGCCACACACACGGCTTTTGAAGACCCCCGCTTAGACGAGCTCGCGTTTCAATACTGGGCCCGTCGGGCGCCGAGCGATCTGATACCGCCTGAGCAAGTACGCTGGCAAGACCACTGCCAACACCGGCTGGGCAGCCTTGACGACTACCTGGCTCGGCTGGCCGAGATCAGGCTGTCCCACCCTGATGCCGACCCGGAAATCTTGGAGGCACTCAGTCAACATGCACGGCAGCTTTGCGTGATCAAAAAACTGACATAGGTTTGAAACCCCGGCCTTCAGGCCGGAGAGCCCCGAAGGGGCGATTCGAAGGTAGGGGATGCAAACCCCTTCCAACAGCCTGCACACCTACCTTTAGGTCGGTCGAATGTTTGCTGGCGCAACCCAGCGTGTAGCGCTGCCCCTTTGTGAGCAAGGATTTCCAAGGCATGATGGCGCCAGTACGCAGTCCACATTGATCCTTCCCGCTTGAAAATATCATTTCAAGTCATTTTGTTGGAGATGCACGCATGTCTGTTGGTAAGCTGCGCAGCCGGACGACCTCCTTGGCGTTGTCCTGGCAACCCTTGATCAAATGAAGCCCATCTTGGTACTCCAACATTGCCTTGGCGATGGCCCTGGGTATTTGGCCACCTGGTTGCGCGTTCAGGGGTTGGCCTTCGAGGTTTTCAACACCGCAGAAGGGCAAGACTTCCCAGCCACCATGGCGCCCTATGCTGCGCTGGCTGTGCTGGGCGGCGCCATGAGCGCCAACGACGACCTGCCCTCGCTTCGCCAAGCTGAACGGCTCATCCTGGAAGCCATGATGCATCAACAGCCCGTGATCGGGCACTGCCTGGGCGGGCAACTCATGGCTCGCGCCCTGGGTGCTCGCGTGCACCGGATGCCTCGTGTTGAGGTTGGCTGGCATGCCATCGAACTGACACCGCCGGGCGCCAGCTGGTTTGATGAAGTGGGCCCGAGCACGGTGTTTGAGTGGCATCGTGATGGCTTCCATCTGCCCCCGGGAGCCGAAAACCTCGCCTACAGCCCCGATTGCCCACACCAGGCTTTTGCGCTCGGCCCGCACCTCGGTCTGCAGTTTCACCTAGAGATGGACGAACCCAAGTTGCGTGGCTGGGCCCATGACCTCCAGACCCCGCTGGGCGAAGCGGGCGTACAGGCCCTCTTGGTGCAGTCTCGCCTTGCCTTACCGCAGCAACAACGCTTGGCCAACCGCCTCTATCGGCGCTGGCTCCAAACCATCCTCGGGACCGACTCGCGCGCTTGATCAGCACCTTCTCGTGCGGCCTGAATTTCAGTATCGGCCGATGATTTTCGTATCATGGAAGTTCACGCTGTTGCACTGCCGCAATTTCCCCACCGCGGGAATTTTGATTTTGCATTGCGGAAGTGTTGTCTTAAATTGTTGTTTTTATTGGCTATTAAATTAACTCTTATATAAGACATAAGTTGTACTTGTTCGCTATGCTGTCAAGCAATGTCCACCCGATTCACTTCATCCCCAGGAGCTTCTCATGACCGCATTGACCCGTGACCAACAAGCCGCTGCCCTTCAACAAGACTGGACTGACAACCCACGCTGGAAAGGCATCCAACGCACCTACACGGCCGCTGATGTCGTGCGCTTGCGAGGCTCGGTGCAGATTGACCACACCTTGGCGCGACGCGGTGCGAACAAGCTTTGGGCCCTGATGCAGTCCGAGCCCTTCGTCAACGCCTTGGGTGCGCTCACTGGCAACCAGGCGATGCAGCAGGTCAAAGCGGGCCTCAAGGCGATTTATCTCAGTGGCTGGCAAGTGGCGGGCGACGCCAACGTGGCGGGCGAGATGTACCCTGATCAATCCTTGTACCCGGCCAATTCCGTGCCATCGGTGGTGCGCCGCATCAACAACACCTTTCAGCGCGCGGACCAAATCCAGTGGTCCGAGGGCAAGAACGACATCGACTACTTTGCGCCCATCATGGCAGACGCCGAGGCCGGCTTTGGTGGTGTGCTCAACGCCTTCGAGCTCATGAAATCCATGATCGACGCGGGTGCGGCCGGCGTGCATTTTGAAGACCAACTGGCCTCGGTCAAAAAATGCGGCCACATGGGGGGCAAAGTGTTGGTGCCCACCCGCGAGGCCGTTGCCAAACTGGTGGCGGCTCGTTTGGCGGCCGATGTCATGGGCGTGCCCACGATCCTGGTGGCGCGCACCGACGCTGAAGCGGCCGATTTGGTCACCAGCGACATCGACGACAACGACCGCATGTTCACCACGGGCGAGCGCACGGTCGAGGGCTTTTACCGCACCCGCAACGGCTTGAAGCAAGCCATCAGCCGCGGCTTGGCCTACGCGCCCTACGCCGACATGGTGTGGTGCGAGACCGGCAAGCCCGATCTGGCGTTTGCCCAAGCCTTTGCCGAGGCCATCCGGAGCAAGTTTCCAGGCAAGCTCCTGGCCTACAACTGCTCGCCCAGCTTCAACTGGAAGAAAAACCTCGACGATGCGACCATCGCCAAGTTTCAACGCGAGCTCGGCGCCATGGGCTACAAGTTCCAGTTCATCACCTTGGCCGGTTTTCACAGCCTCAACTACGGCATGTTCGACCTGGCCTACGGTTACGCACGACAAAACATGACGGCCTTCGTTGAGCTGCAAGAGCGCGAGTTTGCCGCGGCCGACAAAGGCTTCACGGCGGTCAAGCATCAACGGGAAGTCGGCACAGGGTATTTTGATGCCGTGAGCACCACCATCGAACGCGACGCCTCAACCGCTGCACTCAAAGGCTCGACGGAAGACGAGCAATTTTTCGAAAAGAGCCATTGATCCTGCGGCACAGGGGAGGGCGCAAGCCCGACCCTGTGTCGCTTGACATGCCCAACCCCAACTACCTTTCCCCGCGCATGGCGGAGATCCTGGAGCGCATGCGGCGTGCCCAGCGACCAACCCTGCACACCCTTTCCGTCGAAGAGGCGCGTCTTTTTTACGAGCAAGGTGCCGAGGTACTCGACCTGCCTCGCGCTGCGCTGCCTCGCGTCGAGCCGCTGCGCATTCCTGTGGGCCAAGGGGTGCACATCGCAGCCCGGCTCTACGTGCCCAGCACCGAACGATTGCCCGTGGTGCTCTATTTTCACGGCGGCGGCTTCGTCATCGGTAGTCTGGAAACACACGACAGCTTGTGCCGGCAATTGGCGCTGCAAAGTCATGCTGCTGTCCTGGCGGTGGACTACCGCCTGGCCCCGGAACACCGCTTTCCCGTGGCGGTGCAAGACGCATGGGCCGCCTTGCAATGGACATTGCAGGCATCGCCCCACGAACTCAATTTAGACACCGCGCGGGTCGTTGTGGCGGGTGACAGTGCGGGTGCGGCACTGGCTGCAGTGGCCGCTTTGCATGCGCGGGACCAGGGCTGGACCGTGCGCGGCCAGGTGCTGATCACCCCCCACGCTGCCGCGCAGGCGGACACACCGTCGCGCCAGAAGTTTGCCACTGGTTTTTTGCTGGACGCAGCCACCATCGCCTGGCTTTTCGACCACTACGCCGATCCCACGCAGCGATTCGATTGGCGCTTTGCCCCCCTGCTGGCCGAGACACTCGACGGTGTGGCGCCCACCTTCATGGTGCTGGCCGAATGCGATCCCCTGGTCGATGAAGGCCTTCTCTACGCCGATGCCTTGCGTGCAGCAGGCAACGTGGTCGAGCTCGAGCTGGTGCGTGGCGTGACGCATGAGTTCATCAAAATGGGCCGACTTTTGCCTGAGGCACGGGCTGTGCAACAGCGAATTGGTGAGGCGGTCCGGCGCTTTTTCCTTTGAGGTGAACCCCGAACACCCCCAAAAGGGGGTGTTCGGTTCTTCGTTTTCGCTGCGACAATCCGGCCCTGAAACTCGGTGGAACAAAACGTTCAGCCCCATCCGCATGGCAATACAGCCGCCTTAGGCGCGCTTTTTGCAACCGGGTTGTTCGATGCGGTTCACCACAATCATCAGATGCGGCTGGGCAAAAAAGGGGTGAGCATCTCACCCGCTCACAAGCCATCCGGCTTGACGTTGTTGGCCGTCACACAAAGGGATCAGGCAGTATGAAGGGTGTCAAATGGAGAGGGGTGGCTCTGGCTGCCGGTTTGTTACTGAGTGCGCACAGCGCTTGGTCAGCAACGACAGAGGGTCCGCGCCTTGAGCATCGCAGCGTCGCTTTTCCACCGGGCAGCGCGAGCTTGTCTCCCAAAATGCAAAGCGCCGTACAGTCCTTGGCGAGCGAGATTGGCGACGCGCCTGTGACCGTCGTCGGCCGCGATGACGAGGGTTCTTCGGCTGCAGAGCTCGCCGAGGCGCGCGCCAAAATCATCAGCGCGGCATTGCGTGCTGCCGGTTTAGCCCGCAGCAACATGGTGATGCAAAACGCTGCGGGTGCCTCTGGGAGCAGTGCGCCTATGTCCCAGATTGTCTGGGTCGCCCAGGCGCCATCTGCCAAGGTCGACTCCCCGTCATCCGCGCCCGCAGCCCCCGCCCCAGTGATCGACACGACTGTTGCGGCCCGTACGGTGCAGTCGGTTGACCTGATGCCCGTGTCACCGAGCGCCGGGTCGATGGGTCATAGCGTGCCGGGCGTGACGCAATGGGAGGTCAAGACCTCTGACATCACCTTGCTCCGCACCTTTGAGCGCTGGTCGGTGGCCGCAGGCTACAAACTCAAATGGGACGCTGCCAAAAACTTTCTCATCGGCGCGCCAGACATCTACACCGGCTCGTTTGAAATGGCCTTGCAGACGGTCCTGTCCTCCGCGGGCATTCGCTTGTCTGACTACCCCCTTGAGGCCTGCATCTACGCCAACACGCCGCCGCTGGTGCGCATCACCCGCCAGGGTGAGCAAGCACGCGAGTGTGGTGCGGTTGACCCCGTCGCACCCTGAAAAAGTCGCCCTGCGTACCTTGCACAGGCTCACTCTCACGACAGAAGTTGTATCCCATGAATTCGATGTTCAAAGCCCCTCTGACGCTGGTGTCCGTGGCAGCCTGCCTGGCCCTGTCCGCTTGCTCGTCCCCCCGCCTCCAGTCTCGCGTCACCGCCGACCAAAATGAGGCCACCGCCTCGGCCTTGCCTGGCCGCCCCGGTGTGCTCGGAAAAATGCGGGCCCGACGGTGGCAGGCGGTGCGGCAGACGCCGACCGGCGCGCTGCAGAGCAAGCGGCCCAGGTCGTGCTGCGTCGCGCCAACAAGCCTTGGGTGGCCTCGGTCTCGGTGCCCATGGGCCTGGGCGAAAAGCTGCCTTCGGTCTTTCAAGAGCCTGTGCGCCTGAACTTTGACGACACCCGTTCGGGCGGCAAAGTCAGCCTGCGCTTGGTGGCCGAGCGCATCACTGCGGCCACCGGAGTTCCGGTCCGCATCAAGGCCGATGTCTTTGCCTCAGGGCCGTCGCAGGCCATGCCGTTCAGCGCGCCCCCGTCCGCGGCCGGCATGCCGCCGCCGCCGGTGCCCGGCTTGCCTAGTGGGCCCGCTGCAGGCGGCCCACCTTCCGGGTCACAGCCTCCGGCTGGTGCGTTCGGTTTTGGCAGCGGGTCCATGCCCGCCAGCAAAGACACCACCGTCGACAGCGTCTCCATGCGCTGGGACGGCTCGCTCGAAGGCTACCTCAATCACGTCACTGACCTCACCAGCTTGTCGTGGGAGTACCGCGAAGGCGTGGTCGTCATTGAGCGCTTGCGCACCGAGTTCTTCGAGATCGCCTCGCTCGATGGCGAGACCAGCTATTCCATGGGTTTGAGCGCCACCGAGCAGGGCAGTGGTGGTGGCGGTGGTGGCTCGGGCGGCGGTGGGTCGGGCAGCGCGGGGGGCAGTGCGCTCACCGACGTCTCGGAAAAGGGCAAGTCCAATTCCGTGGCCACCATCCTGGCGGCCGTCAGTCAAATCATCAAAGACGTGCCGGGCTCGAGTGCGATACGTTCCGAAGGCTCAGGCCGCATAGCCGTCACCACGACCAAAGAAGCCATGAGCAAAGTGCGCGGCTTCGTGCGCGCTGAAAACGAGTCCATGCTGCGCCAGGCTCAAATCCAATTTGACATCTACTCCGTGCGCTCCAGAGAGGGTGACCAGCGCGGTGTAGATTGGTCCGTGATGTTGAAGTCCTTGAGCGAAGCCTTGGCGCTCAACTTCCAGTCACCCCAAAGCTTGGTGGGTGGCAAAGCGGGCGGCATGGGCTTCTCAGTTCTCACGCCCACCGACCCCAATGCCCCGCCTCGGTTTGCTGGTACCGAAGCGATGCTCAAATTCTTGAGTCAACAAGGCGTGGCCACCCAACATCGGCCGGTGAGCTTGTTGACCCTCAATCGCCAGTGGGCGCGCAAGGCCTCGCTGGGCTCACAGGGCTATGTCAGCGAGACCACGCCCGGGGCCGCTTCATCGGTAGGGGGGCTGGGCGGTGCGCCAGGCATCAAAACGGCCACCATCACCACCGGTGACCGCTACCTGGCGCAGCCCTACATCATGGACAACAACACCGTGGTCCTCAAATTTGGCATTGGTTTGAGTTCCCTGGTCGACCTGGTGTCTTTTGTGGCCTCCGGCAACGCCGCAGACGGTCAAAAAGTTCAAATACCTCAAACCACCAGCATCATTGATCAGTCCACCGTGGCGCTCAAGTCAGGGCAGGTTCTCGTGATCACCGGCCTCAGCCGCATCACCACCAATGACGACAAACAAACCCTGACCGAAGACGCCCCCCTGGCCACCGGGGGCAGCAAAGTACTCAGCCGCGAGCGCGAAGACTTCATCATCTTTGTTCGTCCCACGATTCTTTGAGTTTGAGGCAGTCATGGCGATCGAACGAATTGTTGCCCAGTCCAGTGCCGGGCCCTTGCTGGGGGGGCTAGATTGGCGGCCCCCGTCCAACGGCCGGCACTCCACGCGTGCGCTGCACGAGGCCAAAAGCCACACCGACTCCACACACTACGCCCTGCTCGAGGCCAATGGCCTGACACGCTACGGCCTGTTCAAGCCACGCCCCTCCGAAGAGCTCCTCAAGCTGCCCAAAGGGGCTTTGTCTGCGGCGGCTTGTTTTGCGCTTTTGGTGGGCGAGCAAGCGCCCGACGCAGCCCTGGTGCTGCCTGTCGAGTCCACCGACGAGCGTGAAGAGCAAAAATACCTCGTGGTGGTGCTGGACGACGGCGTCCCCCACATCGACGCCGTGGTCACCGAGGTCTCCGCACGAGACACCATCGGCAGCGAAGAGCGCCCCATGTGGGCCTTCAGCAATGTCAAATACCCCAACTGCGAGGTGGTCGATCACGAGTGGCTCGCCTCTGCCGGTTCGCGGGGCACCAAAGTTCAAGCGATTCCCATCAACCCCTGGCCCGCGGTGGTTCTGCTCGGCCTGGTGGTGATTGCTGCGGGAAGTTGGTGGGGCTACCAAAAGGCGCAAAAGGCTGAAGAGGCGATTCGCTCGGCGCATGCGGCTGCCGCGGCCGACCCCGTTCCCAAGTACCTCGCCGCGCTGGCCATGCAGTCCGCTCAACGCGCAACCGAGCGTGCTGACCTTGTCACTGGATTGCAGCAAGTGTTTCGCCTTGACGTGGTCATCCCCGGCTGGAAGCTCGCGGCAGTTGACTGCAGCGCGACCCAGCAACGCTGTGCGCTGACATGGACCAGGCTGGGCGGCACCTATGACGACATCCGAAAAGCCCTGCCCGACCACACCCTGGTCCCGGTTGCGGGCGCTGCAGGCGCAGGCACTCCGTTGCTTGACACCGCGGCCACCTATGTCAAATGGCCGGTGCAACGCGAAGCCCTTTCCAAGGCTGTCCCCAAGCTGCCCCAGTTTGACGACGCCATGCAAAGCGCTGTTCCCTTGCTCCAGGTATGGTCCACGGCCGGTCTCACGGTCGATGTGAAGCCTGCCCTGCTGTGGCCCGTCGTGCCCTCGGTGCCGGCCACGTTTCGCCATCCTGCTGCGGTACGCAGTGGGCAGCTCTTGGTCAGCGGCGTTCCAGGCCCCTTTGTTCAAGAGGTGATCGAGTCCGCACCCCCTTGGGTTCAATGGGAAGGCATCGGTGCCGAGCTCGGCGACAGCTCTGACGCTCGCAGACTGAATTTCAAAGTGACGGGAAATTACTATGTTTCAGGCCAGTGACATGAGCCCCCCTAGTTTGCGCCAAGCGCTTGTTCTGGGGCGCTTGCGGCGTTCAGCCACCCCCTGGATCGGCGGGCTGGCCTTGGTGTTTTCTTGTGCTGTCTCAGCACAAACCATTCTCGATTACAGCCGCGCGCAGCGCGCCGTCTTGGAAGCCGAGATGGCCAAAAATAACGCCAAGGCGCTGGGCGGCTCGTCGCCCGCAGCATCTAGCCCAGGCTCCCCAGGCAGGCCGCCACAACAATCGCCTGTGGCCAGGCCTCCCGTGATGGACGCACCCGGCCCGGCGGCGCTTTCGGTCAATGGCGTGATCGCCCTGTCCAGTCGGTCCGTGGCCGAGGTTCAGGTGTCCGGCGTCACGCACTACCTGAGCCAGGGCGACGCCGTCCCGGGCACGCCCTGGCGGGTTTCGTCCTTGTCCCCTGTGCGCGTGATCCTGGCGCAGGGCACCGGCAACAGCCCCGTGACGCGAACCTTCGACCTCACGCCGCGCTGATGTTTTTCTTCAAGAAGCCCGTTCCAGCGACGCAAGGCCCCGACTCGCGGCCCTCGCGTGCGCACGCCATGCAGCCGGGCGGGCAGGCTCTTCGCAAAGCTCCATCGGAGGCAAGTCTTCCGATCGACCCACTGCGTGCCGATTTTCTTGAGCAGCGCATTGCGACAGGCCCCTCCAGCGTCCAGTCCGTGCCCCCCCAAGTCGACAAACCCTCGCCCATGCTCGAGCGCTACGGCGAGCTGCCCGAGTACCTCGCGATCCTCACCCACGGCGTCGATGCGCTCTACCCCTTGTCGCTCGAGCTGCAAAAGCGCCTGATGGCGCTGGACACTGGCGGCCGCCGGGCCGTGATTTTGCGGGCCATGATGTCCACCGCCGATCTCAGCACCTTGCAGCCGCACCTCAAAGCCCTGCACGGCACCTTGCGCGCTCGGGGCTACCACGTCACCGACGTGCTGGTGGCTCACCCCAACGTCCTGGGCGACGTCATTCGCAATGCGGGCCGCGTCACCCGCTTGAGCAGCCGTGGCGAGCCGCTGCGCCTCTTCGAGCGCTGGATTGAAATTGGGGTGAATGCCGGTGCCACCGACATTCACATCGACATCAACGGCAACCTGGCGCAAGTCCGAGCGCGAGTCGACGGCAGCTTGGAACCCCTGACCGACGGCAATGCAGGCCTGTACACCCGCAAAGACGCCATCGACGCCATCGCGGCCGGCTACAACAGCACCCGAAAAGGCAACAACAACAGCCAATTCGACGAAGACAAATTCGTCGACTGCATGCTCGACATCAACCTCAGCAACGTCTCCGGTCAAATCCGCTACCAAAGCCAAAAAGGCCGGCTGGGCCCCAAAGTGGTGTTGCGAATTTTGCGCTGTGGTGAAGACAACCGCATCACCTTCGAGCGCGCCGGCTATGCCAAGACCCACCTCAAGCTGCTGCGCGAAGCCGCACGCGCGGGCAAAGGCCTGGTGCTCATTGCGGGCGAAACCGGCTTAGGCAAGTCCACCAGCCTCAAATGCTTCATTGAGACCTTGCCCCACCTCACGCGCAAGGCCATCTACACCGTCGAAGACCCGATTGAGTACGAAATCAAAGGCGCCCACCAAATCGAGGTCAAGCGCGTGATCGACGACGATGCCGAGACCCACCGCCGCTATGCCGAGGTCATGCGCTCCATCCTGCGCTCCGACCCCGACGGCGTGATGATGGGCGAGATGCGCGACAAGCTCACCTCCATGTTCTCGCTGCAAATTGCCGAGACCGGCCACTTGGCCATGGGCACCCTGCACGCCCACCTGATCAGCAACATCATTCCCCGCCTCACCAACGACCAAATCGGCCTCTCCCGCCAAGCCCTCACAGGCCCCAACATCCTCAACCTCCTGGTCTACCAAGCGCTGGTGCCCAAACTGTGCCCGGCTTGTGCGGACACCACCCCGGTGGCCATTGGCGCCGACCCTGAAATCAAAGAGATCGACGAACTCTTGCGCCGCAAATTCAAGCTCCCCACCGAGCGCCTGCGCTGGGAGCATCCGGGCGGCTGCCGTGCCTGCAACGGCCGCGGCACCAGTGGCAAAACCATCGTGGCCGAGATGTTCCAACCCGACCGCATCTGGCTGACTGCGGTTCGAAACAACGCCGACTACGACGCCTTGCTGCACTACCGCAGCCTGTCCGACGGTGATTTTTTAAGCGACGACATGAGCGGCAAAACCGTCTTTGAACACGCCCTCTGGAAGGCCCTGCAAGGCCTGATCGACGTCCGGCGCTGTGAAGAATTTGAAGCCTTCACCCGCTTTGAGTTGCTGGAGAAAAACACGTGATCGACCTGAACTGGCACCGCCTAAGCCGCACCATCACCCTGCTGCCGTTTCGCCTCCAGCGCGCCGACTTCTATCGCGATCTGGCCGAGATGTTTCGGCGTGCCGAGCCCCTGCTCGCCTTCCTCGAGGGCGAAATCGCCAACGCCCAGCGCACGGGCCACCCGTCCAAAGTCCTGGCCCTGCGGCGCATCCTCGAGCGGTTTCAAGCCGGCGACAATGCGGGTCGCATTGGCTACCTCCTCGAAGACGTCATGCCCCGCAGCGACGCCATGATGCTGGTCGCTGTTGATCGCGCTGCCGACAAGTCAGCGGCACTCAGCGCCCTGGCCGACGCCGTCGACAATCAAAACGAAATGAAAAAAGTAGCCTTGAGCTACGCCGCCCTGCCGGTTGTGATGCTGCCCCTGTGCTACGCCCTCATCACCATCTTGGGCGGCATCATCGTCACCATCCAAAAAAGCACGCCCCCCTACGTTCAAGAAGAACTCTGGAAAGGCTTCAACGGCCTGGCGCGGGTACTGGCCAACTTCACCACCAGCTACGGCACGATCTCCTTGGCCTTGTTCTTGGGGGTGCTGAGCCTGGTGATTGCCTCACTGCCGCGGTGGTACGGGCCCCTGCGGCTCCAGCTGGAAGGCTGGCCCATATTCAGCCTCTACCGAGATTTTCAAGCCGGCTTGCTTTTCACCTCCTTGGCCATGCTGCTCAAAACCGGCAGCACCTTGAAAGGCGCCATCGAAGACCTCTCCCACAGCACCTCCAGCTGGATGCGCTGGCACCTGCGGCGCGTGCTCAGCGCCCTCGACGACGACCCCAACGCCGTCATTGAATCCTTCAGCCGCGGCTTGCTCTCGCCCCACATGCTGGCCCGTGCGGCCACGCTCAAACGCTCAGCGCCCACGTTTTCAGACGTCTTGATTGAGCTGGGCACCAAGGAAGGCCCGCGGGTACTGGCGCGCGTCAAGGCCACGGCCTTTGTCGCCAACCTGGCCGTGGTCGGCATCCTGGGCCTGCTGGCTTCGGTGATGGGCCTGGCCTCCATCACCGTGCCGGGTCGATTTGCCACGCTGATGGAGCCCACCACCAGCCTGTCCCTCAAAGCCACCTATGAAGCCAAGCAGGCTTCCCCACCTCTGCCCTGAGGCTCAGTTTTTTCTATCGTTAATCCAGAAAGACACTCATGAACGCACGTCAACCCAGCCAACGCCGCGCCGCCCGGGCCCCAAAAGGCAACGCCTTGCTCTACACCTTGCTAGCCCTGGTTCTTGGGGGCATTGGCCTGGCCGTTGGCGTTCAGCAATACCAAGATGCGGAGCGTTCCACCTCCGTGCAGTCCACCGTCGGCGAAGTCAACGCCATCATTGGGGCGGCGAAACAGAACTTTGGTCAATATGGCTATGCGGGTTTGAACACGGGCATCGCAGTGGGCAGTCAGGTGATTCCGCGGGCCCTGCACGATGCTACGGGCGGCACGGCGACTAACCGATTTGGCGGTGCTGTGAACATGGGGCTCGGGCCGGTGCCCGGTACGGGCTCGCTCACCTATGTAGGCGTGCCGTCCAATGTGTGCACGAGCATTGTGAACGGAACGCAAGCCCTCGCGCGTCAGGTGACGGTGGGCGGCACTGATGCCAAGCCGATGGACGGATTGGTTAATGTGGGTCAATTGAACGCAGGATGTATCTCAGGCAACGCGGTCACCATTGTCTGGGTGATCGGGAGAACCTGATGCTGAAGGCCGCTGCACAATCCGGGCGAGGGCAGGGCATCTTGCGTGCCAGTCATTCGTTCAGTGGGCAGCGCGGGCGCGTGAGGCGCCAGCGCGGCAACGCCTTGATTTTTGCCTTGCTGGCCCTGATCATCACGGGCCTGGGCATGGCGGGCTACGTCACCAGCAAGCAAATCGAGATCAAGACGCAGGCCGGGCAAGCCGAGGCGATGGTGTTAGAGACCCTGCGCAACGCAGCGAACGCCGCGATCCTTGAGAACATTTCCAACATTCAGCTGGGCTTGCCAATGGTCAATTCCACGCCGCAGTCCATCACCCCGGTGACACTGCCTGGGGGCGAGCTGGAATGGCAGCCCTTGGTGACTGAGTTGGCGACGATGGGTTACCTGCCGCAAGGTTGGAACCTGACAAATTCCAGGTTGAATGGTGGCAATTACAGCTTCCGTATTCGGCGGGCGCCGGGATGTGTGCCCACCAATCCTTTTGCGTGCAACATTGTCGGCGTGCTCTTGCTGGAGAGAGAGATTGCCGATGCTGGTCAAAGTGATGGTGTCATCATCGGCCCCATCTTGACCCGCCTGGGGCCAGAAAGTGTTGTTTCCCTGCCGGGCACGGCTGATCGTTTGACCCAGATGAGCAACCCCAGTCCGCCTCCCCCAATCGATCCCCTGCTGGTTAATCCCGTCGTCGTGGGTGGCGTGGGACGAGCAGGGGTGGTGGGCGTACGCATTGGCAACCAAGCCAGCGCCCTGTATCCCTTTGTGCGGATCAACGACCCGCGCGACCCCAATCTGGCGGGCAATCTCACGGCCAACGGCGACCTCCTGATCCGTGGTGCCAGTACCTTGCAGGGCGCGGTCAGGGCCGACGGAGCGGTCACGACCAACAGCACGGTCACCGCGAATGGTGCGGTCACGGTCAACAATGCCCCACTGACTGTGGCCAATGCGGCGGGTGTCAACTGCACTACGATCTCACCGACGGGGATCACGGTCAACTGCGCGGGGTCGGTCAATGTGACGGGTGGCAACGTGACGGCCAACGACATCACGGCGGTAGGGGCCGTGAACGCTGTGGGCGACATCACGAGCAACCAGTCCCTGCGGGCGCAAAACGTGCAGTTCAGTCAAACCGTCCTGGAAGGTCAGGCCTGCTCACCCAACAGTGTGGCGGGTCTCAGTGGGGGCGGCTTGGCGGTGTGCGGCCCCACGCGCACCTACCGTGCCGCCATGCGCTATGGGGTCACGGGTGCCCCTTGTGCGCCCGCGGGGGGGCCCGCGGTGGCGCCTGGGGTCATTGCGGTCGACAGCAACACCGCCGAAGGCCTGGTCTGCCGCCAAAACGTATGGGCTCCGGTCAGGTCGATGTTGAGCAACTTCGTATTGATGGCCACCACCTCGGTGGTCAATGGCAGTATCGTTACCATGCCCAGCTGCCTGAACGCCGGGAGCTCGCAGCCCTTGTTGTTTTTGATACCAGCGAACGAGGCTGCAGGTGTGGGCCCTGGCTTGCGCCATTCTGCTTTTGTGGTGCCCGGCAGTGCGCGGGCGGCGGCGGCGGGATACAACGTGGGAGGTGCCTGGGAAGTCGAGTTGACTGACTATGCGGGCAGACCTACGGCAGGCGGATTGCCTCCCAACAATGCCATTGCAATGACCTACTGCTATTACCCCTGATCTTGTCAAGGAACCTATCGATGACCATGAATCTAAAGATTTGTAGTGTGTTGGCTCTGTGTGTGGGATTGGCAGGCTGTGGCGGTGGGGGGGATAGCGCAGGCCCCACGTCATCACCAACCCCCGCACCTGCGCCTGCTCCGGCCCCAGCCGCGGTGGTGCTTGATCCGCTGACCAGCGTTCCCGCGCCAACCTATGGTGACGCTCGCGATCAGGCCTTTAACCGTGTCAATGAAATTCGGCGCCAGGTGGGGCTGGGGCTGCTGGCGCAAAACGACAGGCTGGATCTGGCAGCCCAGCGGCACGCGGATTACCTTGCCTATAACTATGTTGAGCTGTCTCATTTGCAAATTGAGGGCTTGCCAGGCTTTACGGGGGTACATGCAATAAATCGAGCTACTTCCGCTGGATATGCGGCCGGCTTGAGCAGTGCGCCGACGGTAGATGAGACGATTATTCCCGAGCTGCCAAACGCAGACCTTGGTAGAACCATTGACTATTTTATGGCTATGCCGTACCACAGGATTCCCTATCTGAACCATGCGAACATTGACATTGGTATGGGGCGAAGGCTAATTCCAGGGTCTCGAGCCGATATCTACGTGACTGATTTTGGGTACCACGCCGGGCGAAGGCAGGGATCACCTGCGACGCCTTTTGTGGTTTGGCCGCAGCCCAATTCGACCATTGACCGCTTAGACACTCCTTTCGAAATTCCCCCGCCACCTGGCCGGGGATTTGCCCCATCTATTCATGTTGACCCCAGTCGGGTGCTCAAGGTGGAGTCGTTTGAAATGCGAGGTGCAGGCGGAGTGCTGGTTCCCGCCACCATACTTAGCACAGCGACGGATCCTGTTCTCTTGGGTCGGCCTTACGCTGTTCTTCTTTCGCCCACAAGCGCATTAACAGCTGCTACGCGCTACTCTGTTCGTTTTGCGGGGACATCCAACGGCCAGCCGCTCAACTACGAGTGGTCTTTCAACACTCCTTAAGGCCAAGTAGTCGTCATGACAAACTGTCTCATTTGTTTTTTCCGGGCTGTTCTCCCACTAGGGCCTGTTCGGAAACTCCTCGCCAGGCAGCAAACGGCCTCTTGAAGCGGTCTGCTTTGTAGCAATTGCTCGAAATACCGACCGGTATTGCTGTGCTTTGCGCCTTGCAGCCCAC
>JANMGB010000279.1:0-1219 GCA_031374415.1 Burkholderiales bacterium | reverse complement strand
GTCACAGTCCAGATTCTCGACGCCGCTCGTCCGTGGTCGACACTGCCGCTCCACAGCAAGTGGAGTTTGGTGTGCGCGATCAAACACTTTCGAGACAAGAAACAGTGAACAGTTGGCCAACCGATGTGTGGTCGGCGTGTGTTGGTCGCCATTGTTGACGAGTGTTATTGCGATGCGTATTGCTGAACGACGACGTCGATCCGATTGTGCGGCGTGCGGTCGAAGCTGTCGATGCGCTGGCGTTACGCCGAGGCGCAAGACCGTGTTGCTGTACGACGGGTTCGCTGTGCTGGACCGCGAACGGCCCGACGTCGACTCCAAGCTGGGTGGCAAACGGCAGCGACTGGTCCGACGTGAGCGGCGACCGCGTTCGGATTACGTCACGCGCTTCCGCTTGTCGCGCGCTTCACCAACGACCGCTGGGACAATACGGTTGGTGTTTGCGATCGGCTCGACACCCGGCTTCGACGACGGCGCGCTCGGCAGCTTCCACGGCTCGCGGCGCGTCACGCAGTCACTGCAGTGGGCCGCACTGTCCCCGCTGGCGCGCGTCACGCAGGCCAAGTAGCGCGAGCTGCGCCTTGCCGTCTCGAGTGCGACTGGCAGCGAGCCGGCGATTGAGGGCGGCAGTGTGTGCGCGCTCTTTCGATCAGCACCTGCTGCCGTTGGTGAGTGGCGTCGACGCGGCCTTTGTCGCGCTCTGGCTGCACACGTTCCGCTCGTTCACGACGGTGCTTGCTCTTCAACAGTCTCGTCGACCGCTTCGGCAAGGCGGTGCGCCGCTTCAACGCGCTGGCGTCGCTCGACGCGCGTCTCAGCGGCTCGCAGCGCACGCAATCGTGTCGCGCACGCACGCCCAGGTCTGCTACGTGCTCGACTCGTGGCTGCCGCGTAGTCTCGCCGACAGCGAGCTGTTTGCCGACTCGCGCAGTTGTTGGTGGCAGCGCGCCGGCGTGGCCGACTCGCTTGCGCTCTGGTACCGCGTGTCGCCGGGCGAGAGACGGCGCTGTCGTTTCACCGCAAGAGCCGGTTTACGAGGCGCCGACCAAGAAAATGCTCAAGTACTGCGGCGACGAGCTCGATCCGAAGAGCCGCACGCTGTCGACTACCACCCGGTCGAGGTCGCGCGGCAGATGGCGCTGGCGGCGCGCGCCGACTTTGTGCTCGTGCGACGGAGCGAGTTGATGTTGCGCGCCTGGATGAAGGACGCGGCCGACGC
>JANMGB010000273.1:0-5987 GCA_031374415.1 Burkholderiales bacterium | reverse complement strand
CCTTCCTTGACCTCCTTGACTACGTGGCAACACCTTCCCCAACCTCTCCCACTGCTCGTCATCCAACGCGTGGCGTTCTTCGGTCATCTGCCTCAAAAGGCCGCCATTCTCCCCGACTTCTTTTCCGAACAGCCCCTAATGCAATCGCCCTGGCCCTGGGGCCTAATCGGGTAAATTTTTGTAAATTGCTCCACAAAACCACGTCGTGGCGTGAACTATTTTTCCTGCCGAGCCACTAGCTTTCGTGACGGCTGAACTTATCGAGTGGTTAGACTCCAGCATGAAGTGCGCACACGAGCTTGACGAGCCTTTAGTTTACCCCCTATATAAATTAAAAGTCGCTTTTTTAATTTATTGTTTTTATAATCCAGCCACTCTTACAAATAAAGGTGTTTAATATGAGCAGCATTGGAAGAATTAGTCAATATGGCATTGGCCAATCAATACAACAAAAAGAATTTAATCAAGTAAAAAAGAGAGCGGCATACGCGCTGATTTCAAAGCTATTGATTCAGATGGCGACGGCCATATCACACAACGTGAAGCAGATAAATTCGACAAGAAAAATGGTAGTAGCGGTAGTGGCGGGAGTAGCGGGAGTAGCGGGAGTAGCGGGAGTGGCGGGAATAAAGGATCAACTTCACCCAAAGGCCGCGGATTCGAAGTAATCCCTGGAAGTGGCGGCGCTGCGAAAATGAACTACGTATCATTGCCCAGCGAGACAACCACAACCATTGATTTGAAAAATGCGGATTATATCCTTATTGGTAGTAGCAGTGGCGGCCATGGCAGCAACGTTACTACTGGCGTTGATGCCGATCACTTTAATGTCCCCCGCGAACTTCGGGACCGTGTCGTGGGTACTGTGGGGTCGAGAGATGCAAGCATGATATTGATTGATGTTAGGGGCCTTGATAAATATAAATTTGATGGTAAAAATGAGAACAACTATTCACTCATACATACCAATAAAAATATTGAAATAGTTAACAAATCATCAAGATCCAATACCAACGGCTACGTCGACCCCCAGAAAAAAAAGGGAGAGCAAATTAATATGCCTTCAGGTGCTGATGCCCTAATTTACAAGGAAGACGAAGGGTCATACCAAAACAGGATAGATGCACTTGCTAAACATTCTGATGTATATTTTAATAAAGGCCAAGACAATGCCCTCACCATGTCAGACAACTCCATACCTCTATCAGGTAATGGCGCCATCATGGGTTTGAGGTTTTACTAAGAAAACCACTTAAAAACCCGAACAAGGTCAAGCACTCATTCGGGAAAATTGTCACCATTGTTTCAATTTTGGGTTGGGCGCTGCGGGCGCAGCCCTGCCGCGTGCCCAGTACGAGCTCCCCGCCAAAGGCGGCCCGTGTAGACTGCCACGTTTTTTGATTCGGCAATATGGCGAAAGTGTCAACGTACACAGGCTCGATCAGTTCGCCACTCATTCGCTTGTTCGCACAGGTGGCGGGCATGCAGGTTCGGCCATCCAAGGTGCTGATGTCAGATCGCTTGAGTCAGTGGCTCAGTTGGACCGACGCCATTGCCTTGTCTGCGGCGCTGGAGGGGCCAACATCACGCTCGATGCCGGACCCTCAAGCCGCGGTTTGCGCTGACGGGCTGGAGGTCGCCCGCGTGCGGGCTACCTTGACCGCAGGCATCGCCGACGAGGGCGCGCTCAAGAGCAGCAAGGCCCAGGGGCCAGCCCCCGTTGAATTTGGACCCTACCGTCAGCGGTATCTGTCACTGCAACAATCCATGGAGTTCGCTATCGGGACTTTGCGTGGTCGTTTGCGCACGACCCTGACGGCGAGGTCGCCCGCGCTGGCCCGGCTCGCGGCGCTGGACGCTGTGATGACCCCCGTTCTAGGAGCCCGCGAGCAGAGCGTGTTGTCGACCCTGCCCATCCTGCTTGAGGGGCACTTTCAGCGTTTGCGCCAGGCAGGCGATTTGGCGGTGACGAATACACACCCTCCTAACACCGCCGACGGGGCGGATGTCGCCTGCGCTTGGCTGGGCGTGTTTTGCAGGGACATGAGGGCCATGCTGCTCGCCGAGCTGGACCTTCGATTTCAACCCGTCGAGGGGCTGATCGAGGCCCTTCACATGACGTCATCAGGTCATCATGAATAGAGCTCTCTTTGTCGCTACATTTGTTGCGGGTCTGGCTTCGGTGGGCTGGGTCGCCATCGGCTATATCGGGTCCAATCCTCTGGCTTTGGCGATGACGGTGCTGGTGGGGGCCTTCTACTTGATCGGCGTCATCGAGCTGCGTCGCTTTGACCAAGCCACGTCAACGTTGAAGCAGGCGCTGGCCGATACGGGGCAGGCCCCCGCCCGTCTGGGCCCTTGGCTGGATCAGGTGCCCCCGTCGTTGCAAAACGTGGTTCGCTTGCGCATTGAGGGTGAACGGGTGGGGCTGCCGGGCCCGGCCTTGACCCCGTACTTGGCGGCCCTGTTGGTGCTGTTGGGCATGTTGGGGACTTTCGCAGGCATGATCGTCACGCTCAAAGGCACGGGTCTGGCGCTGGAGAGTGCGACAGATCTCCTGTCCATGCGTGAGGCCCTGTCGGCGCCGGTGAGGGGCTTGGGCCTGGCTTTTGGAACGTCGGTGGCGGGTGTGGCGGCGTCGGCGATGCTGGGCTTGCTGTCGGCCTTGTGTCGGCGCCATCGCTTGCAGGTGGGCCAGTTTCTGGACTCGCGGATCGCGACCACGCTGCGGGTGTTCTCCATCGCCCATCATCGAGAAGAGTCGTTCAAGCTGTTGCAGCAACAAGTCCAGTGGATGCCGGAACTGCTCGAGGGCTTGAAGGCCGGGATGGCGATGATGGGGCAGCAAGGCCAGGCTTTGAGCGAACGCTTGATTGTCGCGCAGGACAACTTTCACACCCAGGCCCAGACGGCCTACAAGGGCCTGGCGGTGTCCGTTGAGCAGTCTTTGCAGCGCAGCCTGTCTGAGAGTGCCCACTTGGTCGGGGCAACGATTCAACCTGTCGTAGAGGCCACGTTGGCGGCCATGACGCGTGAGGCCGCATCCTTGGATGAGACCCTCAGCCAACACCTTGAGCGCCAGCTGGAGGGGTTTTCCACACGCTTCGACGCCACGACCGCGAGCGTCTCCGCGCTGTGCACCAGCACTCTGGGCGAGCACCAACGAGCCAACGCAGCCTTGTCGCAGGAGCTGCGTGCTTCACTGTCCCATGTCGCCCAGACCTTCGATCAGCACGCGGTGTCACTGCTGCGCACGGTCGGTCAGGCGCACTCGGATTGGCAGTCGACGCAGGCGTCAGGGGATCAACAGCGGCTGGCCGCCTGGACGCAGTCATTGGAGGCGATGACGGCCGTGCTGCGTCAGGAGTGGCAGCAAGCGGGGGTGACTGCCGCCCACCAGCTGCGGCAGCTCAGCGAGGCGGTGACACAGACCGCCAGCGATGTCTGTGCCCAGACCGCTGCGCAGTCCACAAACACCATCACGGAGCTGGCGCAGCTTGTCCAGGCAGCTGCTGATGCACCACGCGCCGCAGCCGACATGGTCAACGCGTTGCGACTGCAGCTGTCTGACAGCATGGCACGCGACAACGCGATGCTGGACGAACGTGCCCAAGTTCTGGAAACAATGCGCACCGTCCTGTGCGCAGTGAACCATGCGTCCACCGATCAGCGTGCGGCCATCGACTCGCTGGTGACGACCGCGGCAGATTTGTTGGACCGTGTGGGTGGCCGCTTCACCCACACACTGGAGACACAAACCGACAAGATGTCCACGGCCGCGGCACAGCTGACCGGCAGCGCTGTCGAGGTGGCTAGCCTGGGAGAGGCCTTCGGATTTGCGGTGCAGCTGTTCAGCGATTCAAACGACAAGCTGGTGGGGCAACTGCAGCGCATCGAAGGGGCGCTCAGTCAGTCGATGTCACGCAGCGACGAGCAACTGGCGTACTACGTCGCGCAGGCCCGAGAGGTCGTCGATCTGAGCATCAGCTCGCAGAAGCAGATCATCGATGATCTGCGACAGCTCGCCACCCGGTCAGCCCCTGGGGCGTGACGCCATGTTGGACGACATCGACTTCAACCCAGATGGCACGGCCACCACCGTGTGGGCGGTTTTTGGTGACCTGATGGCAGGGTTGCTGGGGGCTTTCGTGTTGATTCTGGTGTGTGCTTTGGGGATGCAGCTGGAGCTTGCCAGTCAATTGCAGGTTGAGGTCCAGCAGCGGCAGGTGGAGGCCGAACGGCGCCAGGCCCTTGAGCAGGCTTTGGCCGGTCCGCTGGCGAGCGGTCGGATCACCCTGACCGACGGGCGCATCGGTATCAGTGGCAGCGTGTTGTTTGCGCTCAACTCCCACGAACTTCAGCCAGAGGGCCGTCAAGTCTTAAGGAGCCTGGCCACGCCGTTGGCGGCCTATCTCCAGGGGCGAGGCGACTTGTTGATGGTGAGTGGCTTCACGGACGACCAACCGATTCGTGACGGCCATGCTCGCTTCACCGACAACTGGGAGTTGTCGGCACAGCGCGCCTTGACTGTGACCCGCGCTTTGATCGATGAAGGTATTCCGTCGTCCTTGGTTTTTGCGGCGGCGTTCGGTGCTGAGCAGGCGGTGGCGTCGAATGCCGACCCGCAGGGTCGAGCCCAAAACCGGCGAGTCGAAATGGCCACGATGCCGCGGTCGTCCAGTGCCGGTGGGAAACCCCATGAGTGACCCGGTGCTGGCTGCCACCCTGCAGGCGTGGCGTGAGCGTGGTGTTGATCGCTTCGACCCGATTCGTTTTCGCTTCATCGAGGCCTTGGCCCGAAGGGCGGGCGCTCACCAAGGGGCGGTGCGACGCATCCTGGACGACAAGTTGGCCCGCTTGCTCGTGGCGTATGACCAGGCCACGGAGAACGCATCAGGTGCCGGCCGTTCTGCCGCGCTTGAGCGGCAGGCCAGCCCCACGGCGCCTGGGCCGCTGGGGGAGCTGGTCAGGCACCTGGCACAGCAGGTTTCATCCTCGGAAGAGGGTGTCCCCGCATCGCTTCCTGTCGCACCCTGGGCCGCAAGCGAGCTCAAGACGCTCAGGCGGTTCAAAAATGACTGGTCCAGGCTCAGGGCCGATCAACGCCTGAGGCAGGCTCTGGCCAAGGTGCCGGCCAACGCCGGCCCGCTCAACTCGAATCAACTCGTGCATCGATGCTTGGTGTTGATGAGAGAGTTGTCTCCGCAGTACCTCGATCGGTTCATGGCGTACGTCGATACCTTGTCGTGGATCGACCAGGCCAGGGGCAGCAAGTCGGGTTGATCCGCAGGCTGTACCTTATCTGCGGGGCGCAAGACGCCACTGCGCATTGATGATGACAATCATCGTGCTGGCCACCAACAGGCCGACCCAATAGTCGGTAGGCGCACCCAGCCACCAGTGCTTGTGCCAGACCGCGTGCGTCGGGTCGAATCGTGTCAGGCCAAAGGCCGGGTTCAGCACGAACCAAAGAAAGTCCTCGGTGATCCAGAAGATCGACAGGCCCGACAGGGCCAGCACAGCATCGCGCCAGGCCCAGCGGCCGTGAAACGCCAGGGGTGCGAAAAAGGCCAGGGCCATGAAGCTGAATACCCAGGCGTGGTATCCGGTCATGGGCCGGCCGCCCCAGAAAACATCGAGCAGCCAATGTTGCTCAATGCGCCAGGTGGGCAACTGCGCGGCCCAGCCGGCTGCCCCTTCGATCTGGATCTCGACCTGGGCGAAAAACAGGGCCATCACCAGCACCCAAGTGAGGTAGGTCAGGGTTCGGCGCCAACCGATGGGATGAGCGGTAGGGTCGTCTCGCGAATTCATCAAAAAACTGCCTCCAGTCAGTGACCTTGGAAGGTTGAATTGTTGAGAGGCTATGGCGAAGTACACAGGCTGCTGGATTCCCGCCTGCGCGGGAATGACGAGGCGATGCCAAACCCTGCGCCCGTCACCCGCACCCGCACCCGCACCCGCCCCCGCCCCCGCCCCCGCCCCCG
>JANMGB010000261.1:0-5124 GCA_031374415.1 Burkholderiales bacterium | reverse complement strand
CTCCCAGCAATGCGCCAGGCTCGGGCAAACTGTGCTCAATGTTCATCGTGTCCTTGGCTTGACCTTTGATCTTCATACCTACCTCGTTGCTCGCTAATCTCTCGGGGGTAGGTGGCGCAGGTCATATTGGCACGGGGGGCTGGCGCACGGTGGCCTCAAGCAACTTATTGATAGTCTTCCTCGAGCTGATGTCGAACCGCCAAGATGTTGACGGTCGCCCCATCTTCAATTTCGTAGAGTCCGACGTACCCTGTGTGATGCAAGGGAACAACCAGCTCTCGCAGGAAAGGGCTTGGGCCCGCTTTCCGAAAAATGAAGGGAGTGCGACGCAAGTGGCCGTCGATCTCGTTGGTGAGGGTGTCGATCACGAATTGCGCAGCGTCAAAGTCTTCGACGGTCTGAGCGCGGTCAAGCAAAAAATCGAAGAGCCGAAGCAAGTCACCGCGAGCCGAGTCGGTGTAACGAACCTCAAAGTCCCCTCTCATCCAAGCACCCGCTTGCGCCGTGCATCGAGCCGGCGTTGGAGCTCGCCGTGCACGGCGGTGGCTGAGTGGTAGCTGCCTGTGCGCTTGGCATCCTCGCTGGACTGCAGGCCGCGAGCAAGGAACTCGGCCTGCACTTGGCGCCGATGGATGGTCTCACGCATGGCGGTTTCGATCAGGCTCGTCAGCGTCTCGCCTTCACGAAGGACACTTTCGGCCGCCAGGCGCAGCTCGGGCTCGACTCGAAGGGAGGGGAAGCTGGCAGTTTTCATGATGACGATGCGTTGCAAATGCGATTCGATGAGTGTACCGATGTGGTCCTGAAAAGTACACATCGCGCCTTACGTGGTAATCCAAGGGCTGCAGCCGAGACGGGGCCTTCCAATGCAAGCGGGCCTCTGAGTAGGGTGATGGTGCCTCGCCCGCTTCGGCTGACAAAGCGATGTGCAGGCAATCCGCAAAATCTGCCATGCCCTTGCGACACAGGTGCTATTGCAATTGCGAAAGATTCGCATTGAGATCGACTCTAGATCCTCAAACTCCAAGCTGCCCGCCATGACCCTGACCCGCTCCCTCCTTGCCATCGCCCTCGCCGCCCTCACTTTCGTTGGCGTTTCCAGCGCTGCCGAGCCTGAAGTCCAGCTCGTCATCAAAGACCATCGTTTCGAGCCTGCTGAGCTGAAGGTTCCTGCGGGCAAACGCATCAAGCTGGTGGTGCACAACCAAGACAACACGCCGGAGGAGTTTGAGAGCCACAGCCTGAACCGCGAAAAAATCATTCCCGCGGGTGCCAAAGCCACCCTCTACATCGGCCCGCTCAAGCCGGGACGCTACGACTTTGTGGGCGAGTACAACGAGGCCACGGCCAAGGGTGCCGTCGTCGCTGAATAAGCTGTAACCCGAGAAGCCACCATGTTTGCCACGGCGCTCATCGTTTTCCGCGAGTCCCTCGAGGCTGCGCTGTTCATTGGCATCGTGGCCGCCGCGACGCGTGGTTTGGCGGGGCGGGCACGCTGGCTCAGCGCTGGTGTCGGCACGGGTGCGCTTGGCGCTATCGCCTTGGCCCTGCTGGCGCAAAGCCTCAGCGGGTGGTTGGATGGCCTCGGGCAAGACGTCATCAACATAGGCGTCTTGTCGCTGGCCCTGGCCATGCTGCTCTGGCATTGCATCTGGGTCGCCACACACGCCCGAGAGATGGTGATCGACGCCAAGCGGCTCGGTCAATCGGTGCAAGACGGGCATCGAACGCCGTGGGCCTTGCTGGTCGCGGTGGCGCTGGCGGTCTTGCGCGAGGGTGCAGAAACAATGCTTTTTGTGGGCGGCTCCCTCACCGGAGGCGGCGCCACCGAGCCTGCGTCGGCCCTCGCTGCGGGGGTGCTGGGTCTGCTCGCTGGGGCGGGCTTCGGCATAATCCTCTATGCAGGCTTGGCACGCGTGCCCACCCGGCACATCTTCTCGGTCACCAACCTGCTCATTGCCTTGCTGGCGGGGTAGCTGGCCAGCCAACTCATGCGTGCCCTGACGCAAGCAGGTTTTTTAGAGGCCTGGACCAACCCACTGTGGGATTCCTCGGCACTGCTCGCACCCGACTCCGCGCTGGGCACCTTTCTCCACGCACTGATCGGCTACGACGCCCATCCGTCGGCTGCGCAGTTGGCGGCCTACGCCGCAGTTCTCTTGGCCATCTTCGCGGGCACACGCTGGATGACGTCAAGGGACGCCGCGTAGCTGATGCGTCCACGACGTCCCGACATTTTCTTCACTCATCTTTTCTCATCATGAAAATCGCCCTTCATGCGAGGGCGCTGGCCGCCCTGGCTTTGTCTTGCCTGGGCACCTCGCCCCTGGTCTTCGCCGGCCCCTCCGACTATGTTCTCACGCCCATCGTCGAGGAGGGTGAGCGTGAAATCGACTTCAAGGCGGGCACCGCGAAATTGCGTGACGGCACCCGTGAGAGCCAGCAATCCCTGGGCTTGGGCTGGGGTGTCACCCGACGCTGGTTTACCGAGGTCTACGCGATCTGGCACAAAGAGCCCGGCGAGCGTCATGGCTTCGACGCCTGGGAATGGGAGAACAAGTTTCAACTGACCGAGACAGGCAAGTACCCCGTGGACATCGGCTTGCTGTTCGAGATCGAGCGCCCGAAGGATCGCAGCGAAGGCTTTGAGTATCGCTGGGGCCCGCTCCTCCAGACCGACATCACGCCCAAAGTGCAGGCCAACCTCAACCTGCTGATTGAGAAGCACATCCGCGCCGCCGAGCCCAGCCCAGCGGAACTCGGCTACCAGTGGCAGCTGAAGTACCGCTGGCAACCGGCGCTCGAATTGGGCTTGCAGGGTTTCGGTAACGTGGGGCCTTGGAACGACTGGGAGCCGAAGTCCGAGCAGCCCCACATGGCCGGGCCGGCCGTTTTTGGACGGATTGGGCTCGGTGGGCGCCAGGCCCTCAAATACAACGCGGGTCTGTTGTTGGGGCTGAGCGATGCCGCGCCGCGCAACACCTTCCGGCTCCAAGTGGAGTATGAGTTTTAGGCGGGGAAGGGCCGTGGGCACATCTTGACATTTTTTGTCGCTACCCCGGATCGTGAGCGGGCGCTCTCAAGGTGATTGTGACTGATCGTGTCAGGCTGACCGGTAAAAGTTCACGAAAAAAGGGCTACAGAGCTTGGCACGCCGAATGCACTGGTAGACACGTCGGTTCCCCTCTCACAACCTTGAACAGGAGTTGGTCATGAAACGTTCCATACAAAAGGGTTTTACCCTCATCGAGTTGATGATCGTCGTGGCGATCATTGGTATTTTGGCGGCAGTGGCTTTGCCGGCTTATCAGGATTACACGATTCGGGCGCGCGTCACTGAGGGGCTGGCATTGGCGGCGCCCGCGAAAACCACTGTTAGTGACATTCTAACGAGCGGCATCACTTCTGCCACGGGATACGCCACCGGTTTCACTGGCCCTACGGCTACCCAAAATGTTCTTACCGTAGCAATTGCGGCGGCGACAGGCATTATCAGTGTTACTTACACTCAACGTGCGGGGGCAACGACTGCTGCTGGCGCGAATGGGTTGTTGACGCTCAATCCCTACACAGGCACTCCAGCTGCAGCGGTGGCCTTGCCGAACGCCACAGCTGCATTCACCATCCCTCAAGATGCGTTGAAATGGCAATGTCGTGCGGCTGGTTCTGCTGCGATCTATGCCACAAGTGTTGTCGGTACGCTGCCAGCTCGGTTTGCTCCCTCCGAGTGCCGTTGATATTGTCCTGAGTGCCAGAAGATGGGGAGTTATCCCCCATCTTTCTTTTAGGGACTGTTATTCGAAATCGTCGGTGCCAAGGAAATGGTCTATTTGAGTGAGCCGCAAGGCGCAAAGCGCAGCAATACCAGTCGGTATTGCGAGCATTTGCAACGCCGAAGCTCGGTTCAAGAGGCAGTTTTATGGCTGGCGACGGCTTTGATAACAGCCCCTAGGTCATTCTCGGGTCTCCCCTTTCCCGTTTCCATCCTGCCGAGGTGATCGCCAGGGGCAGAGACGGGTAAATCGGAGACCTAGCCAGAAGGGTTCTACAGAGATGACCGGGGGGCAATGACATCGCCATCTCACGCCACCCATGCTAAACCGCCTTGATATCCCTAGCCGCGCTCGTGCTGGCTGCATCCATTTGCTAATTTCCGCAGCGGTCGCCGCTGTGGCTGCGGGCTTGGTTTTTGGCCTGTGGTATCCCGGAACTTATCGCCTGCTGGCGGGTGGTCAAGAGCTGTTTATTTTGCTCACTACCGTGGATGTGATCTTGGGGCCGCTGCTGACGTTTGCGGTGTTCAACCGCCAAAAGGGTTGGCCTCATTTGAGGCGAGATTTGGCCATCATTGGCTTGATCCAACTGAGCGCGTTGGTGTACGGCATGAACGCGGTCTTTGAAGCGCGGCCGATTGCCGCCGTCTTTGAAGTGGACCGCTTTCGCGTCATCACCGCCAATCAGGTTCACTTGCCCGAACTTCCCCAATCCCGACCCGAATATCAACGGCTTCCCCTCACCGGCCCGTGGCTTCTTGGCACACGGCCGACTCAATCGACGGACGAGAAGAACGATGTTTTGTTCTTGTCCTTGGAAGGCATTGACCTGGCCCAACGGCCCGCCTTCTGGCGTGCGTATGAAGAGTCTGTGGCGGATGCCAAGGCACGCGCCCGACCCTTTTCACACCTCCTCAAACAGTACCCCGACAAGGCGGAAGAGTTGCGCAGCAAGTTGAAGGCGGTCAATCTCGACGAGGCTAGCGCGACGTTTTTGCCGCTGATCGCGCGCGGCGATTGGGTGGTGGTGTTGAACCCGGCCGGCCAGTTGAGCCTGTTCCTGCCGCTTGACGGCTTTTTTTGAGTACCCCAGTTGCTCAGCAAGTCAGTCATCAGCGCCCGCATGGCCCAGCTCGTAGCTGGTGCTGCGCCCGCTTGATGCTGGTGAGAGAGCTTCACTGGGGTCAAGAGCTTCACTGGGGTCAGGCCTCAATACTGTTCGTTTAGATGATTTTCTGTCATGATCTCCATTCTGCGAACTGCGATGGAGATTCATGGCACGGACGAAAGCGGAGTTGGGGCCAGGGGCCCGTTTGAGCGACTACCTCAGCGCCAGCCTTTTAGCGCGGGT
>JANMGB010000260.1:0-3091 GCA_031374415.1 Burkholderiales bacterium | reverse complement strand
ACCCGCGCTAAAAGGCTGGCGCTGAGGTAGTCGCTCAAACGGGCCCCTGGCCCCAACTCCGCTTTCGTCCGTGCCATGAATCTCCATCGCAGTTCGCAGAATGGAGATCATGACAGAAAATCATCTAAACGAACAGTATTGGGTCAGGTCTCGAATATAAAGGCCAAAGCAAAGTATTTCGAACTCACCGGAGATCAAGATCAACCCGCTGTTGTCTGCACCACTTTCTCTGCACGCGAGATCAACTGGCTGACCCGTGACAGCGTCAGGCCCAGCTCATTGACCAAGTCCGTCATGCTGATGCCGCCGGGGCGCTTGGGGGGTTTATATTTGAGACCTGACCCCATCTCTTTGCGCTTTGCACATGCGGCGCGTCGGGATGAGCACACCAGGCTGTGTCTGGATGGATCACCCAATGACCGAAATGCGCACACTGGATGCGTGGTCGGTCGGTGTCCTGCGCAAAGTGAGATGTTGTTGCCATGAGTGATCAAGACGCCATCAGTTGTCAGCGGATGGCTGGTGGCCCAAGCTGCTCGCCCTCTGCGCGATGAGTCATGTACTCAAGGCGCCAATGTTTCAGAACCCTTGCCTCGCTCACCGTGATTTCGTCTTCCGAAATGGCGAAGCAGGCTTCGAGCTGAATGGACGTTCCTCCTTCTGGGAGGCGCCCACGTAGCGCAGTCTCGACGACTTCGGCGGCTTTCTCAGCGGCATGGGCTGCCGCTTCTGGGTCGTCGCCCGGATTGAAGACCAACACAACTCTCAGCTTGTACGGGTCGCCCTCAGATCGCTCGACGCACTTTCCCTTGTCGAGGTCGAAGTACGTGAAAGAAACGTTCTTGCCGTACCGCTCTAAGGCCTTGGCGAGCTTGTCATCGGCCTTCGTCTCCCCCATCCGCCTCACGAATGCAGTCGCGAAGGCAGTGCGGTCGTATCTTGCGCTGAGCCAGCTACGCAACACCGCGAGGGTTGAGCCGTCAAGGTTGAACTGTGGATCTGGCTCGAACCGGGCCATGTCGCTCTTGAGGAGGACGATCTTCGCGGTCGCGACCAGTTCGATGGTTGCGGGAGCACCGTCGCGTTCAACAGGGTAATGTAGGGTCCGAGGGGACTTGCCCCAACTGTAGTTACCGGTCGCAGCGTCGACCGTGCGCCCGACGATGACCTCGACATGCGGCTCAACATGCAGGTTCATGATCGCAAGGTCACAGTCATGGGTGATGACCACCACGCATGTGGACCCAGGGTCAGTAGCGTTTTTCAGACCGAAGTGTGCTGCAGCATCAGGCGGCAGGACGTGGCCCTGTCGCCAGTTCGTATCGTCAGTCCAATGCGGTGTCTGCTCAGACATAGGTTAAGCGTCCTCATCCAGCGTTGGCGATGCAATGTCGGAGGCTGACAGGGTTGCCCTTCGTCCCGCCAGGAGAGTGTCCAACTTGGCGCGCGAGTCCTTGCCTCGCTGGACAACGCGGATGAGCTTCTTCGCAGTCTCCTGGCCGTCACCACCGGCCGCCATCAGCTGCAGGAACGACTTGCCCTGTTCCAACGTCCGGTCAAGCATGGGCGTCGTCGGTTTGATACCGAGGCCAGCGAAAACCTGTGCCGCTTCAGCGAGCTGCCGTAGCCGCTCCTGGTAGACAACTTTCGGTGTCTCGCCTTCCAGCCAGTTGTAGAGCGTCTGGCGCGACACCCCAAACACCTCCGGCAACCTGGACATGGTGCGGCCGAAGCCGGCCTTTACCGTACCCATCAGTTCGGCGTACGGTGCGTTTTCAATGGGCTTTGGTTGTTCAATTATTTCGTAGGGTTGGTAGCCAAACGCCCGACGAACGAACAGCTCACTGGCAACGCCGCCGGTTCCAACAGTCTGAATAGGAAGCGGCCGCTCCAAGACCATGTCGCGACTGCAGACCACCGGGACCAGTCGGTATTGGACCGCCGCAAAGTCAGTAGAGCCCGGAACGGTTAGGCCCATCATGCTTCGCTCCAAACGGCACGAGCATGGTCGGTCACTGTCGCTCGGAATGCTGCGCCGATAACCTCGTGGATGTCGAACAAATGCTTGCGAACAACATCGAGCGAGAAAAGCCCCCGACCTTCAACAGAGCCGTCGGTGTCTAAGATGGCGTGCATACCCTGAGCTTGAGTGAAGCGCTGCTGCACCACCATCCCTTGAGGAAGGAGGTCAGGTGGAAAGGCAAGACCACCGTTCTGAATAACAACCCGTGCTCGCAGCTTCACGTTGTGAATGGTATTGAGCGCTTCCGAATATGAGTGCACGGATTGACCACCTAGCCGAGCACTTAGGCCTTGGACCTCTTTATATAGGTACAACGTCAGGTTGTCCCCCGCCTTGGGGAACACATGATCCAGGTACCGCAGACCGACCCGGTCAGTGAAAGCGAGCGCAACCTCCTTGTGGACTAAAGCCAGTCCCTCCAAGAAGGCTTCGGAGAACGACTCATAGGTCCCGTAGTCGGTCGATTGGAACGTGAGCGAGTCTGAGCTCAGGACGAAGCAGTGGGTCTGCTTGACGTTGGCGAACAGATACTGCCCGTGCGGGACCGTCTGAGGCACGGCTTGGCCGTCCTGAACGGCGAACTGCAGAGCGAAGGTGTTGTGCACGGTGAAAGCTGGAAAGCCAATCTTCCGGAGGGCCTCCTGAATGGATGGAAGGAAGTCGGGAAGCTTAAGGAGAGGGTTGAAGCGCACCTGTGCCACTGTGAAGTAGACGGGGGGCTTTTTTAGCGGTGGGCTCATGTTTGACTCCTCATTGAGCCATCAGTTTACACTTTGATTGACAAATAGGAGCCATCGATTCAAGGGGTAATCCCCTAGCATTTGTGACTCATCGCATAGGGCCCGCAAAGAATCATAGAAAATCAAGTGCTTGGCAGAACTTCGCCCACCACATCGCTCAGCCGAAGAGATGGGGTCCAGAGATGGAGTCAGGTCTCAAATATCAACCCCCAAGCGCCCTGTTTTCCGCTAGAGTTTCGCCATGTCTCGCCCCCTGCGTATCGAGTTCCCCGGTGCCGTTTACCACGTCACATCCCGTGGCGACAGGCGGGAGCCTATTTTTGACGAC
>JANMGB010000255.1:0-1225 GCA_031374415.1 Burkholderiales bacterium | reverse complement strand
CGCTTTTGCACCGCCACTTCGTCAAAGTCGAGCCGCAGTCGCGTTGACCGCAAACGCAAACTTGGGCGACGCGGTGTGCTTGTCGACCGTGCTCGATGGCCGGCGCGCGCATTCAGGCGGCGACCAGCAGCCTGCACACGCTCGTCCAGACGCTCAAACTGCACGACGTGCTCTCGCTCTGCAAGTTCGACACCAGCACCGACGTGCTGCAAAAGTTTGACCGCAACCACATGATCGCCTGGCGCAAGCACGTCGCGCTGCTCAACGCCGCGCCCTCAGGCGGTACTGCGCTCTACGACGCCATCGTGCACTCGATCGACGCACTCCAGATGCACGCCAAGCCGCAGCACGACTCGCACCAGCTGCGCGTCGTCGTTTTGCTCACCGACGGCGACGACACGTGCAGCGCGCAGCACACGCTCGACTCGGTCATTCAGCGTGTGCACAGCTGCTCAATCGCCAACTTCCATCTCATGCTGCTCGGCGTCGCCGTCGACGCTGCCAAGTACGCGCCGCTCTTTGCGGCCGACAAGCCCAATCTGCACTACATCGACGTCAAGGACACGACCTCTGATGCCATCCGCGACGCGTTCGGCACCGTGTCCAAGAAGATCACGGCGCTCCAGCAAAAGCTCATCGTTCGCACGCTGACGGCGTTGTTCGCGCTCCCGCTGTCCGCCGACCAGCCACGCAACAGCCTTCGGCGCAATCGTCGCAGTCACGTATACAAATCATTCAGCGCTGAGCCGCGCAGAACAATTGAAACGATGATCGGTTGGTCTCACTTGCGTTGTTCACTCGCAGCGGCGCTCGATCGCTCCGCCTTGAGCTGTTCCTCCGCCTTGGCCAAGCTAGCCTTCAGATTCAGATTGACGAGTACATGGAGCAACCAAGATTTCAGGCCGTACTGCTCATGTTGTTTGCTTTTACCGGGCTATGCCTTGCTGCGCTCGGGCTCTACGGACTAACGTCGTATCTTGCTGCTGCGCGAACCCGGGAGATCGGAGTGCGAATAGCTCTCGGAGCCTCGCGGCGGGACATTGTCATGATGCTGATGCGAAGCGGCTTGGTCTCGACCGTAAGTGGTAGCGCGGCTGGAATCGTCTTGACCATTGCTCTACTTATGGCGCTAAGGTCGTCAATCGCAGAAATTCAGGCGCTTGATCTTCGCATTCTGCCAGCGATCTTGTTTTTGCTCTCTCTGGCGGCCGTGGCCGGCGCAGGC
>JANMGB010000250.1:0-4101 GCA_031374415.1 Burkholderiales bacterium | reverse complement strand
AATTTATGTTGTTTAACACATGCGAGTTGAACGGGAAAGCCTGACTGGTTCTTGTTGAACGCGGTTCAGGCGCGTGTTACTTGCGCATAGCGCGCTGCGCGTGCCTTGCGCAGATGCATGCGATGTACGGCCGCCCCCATGCCAAGCGCGCTTGCAACGGCTTGCTGCGCGCTTGCAATGACACTTGGGGCAAAATAGTAGGCAAGCACGGCTCCTGCGCCAAGCAGCGTCGGCACCAGTGCGCGACGAGCATCGCGCTTGATAAAGTATGCACTGATCTCGTCTGTGCTTAGGTACCCGCGTATGCGCGCAACCGCAACCACGCTGCCTGCAAGCAGCGCAAGCAGCGCCGCGTTCTCCACTGTGAACACGCCCTGCTGCCGATTAACCGCGACAAAAGTCTCCGCGCTAATGCGCAAGCCGGTCAACAGCTGTGCCGCGTACGTCGGCAGCCAAGACATGGCCGCTTTCCATGTCGTGATTGGCCCGTCGGGGTCGGTGTAAGCCTTGGCAAGCAGAACGTGCATGAGTTTCTTGATGTGCCACGCTGTCGAGTCTTGCGCAATAGTGCTTTGCTGGTACAGAGAAACTCCAACTTTGGAAATGCCAGGTACAGCAGCCTTGAGCGCACTCACAAAGGCCGCCGCCGCCGCGTCTGGCTCGACCGCGCCAAACGTCGCGGGAAGCAAGCCCTTGGCAACACCAAGCGCGTCCATGACCTTCATGTAAGTGGCAGGGCGCGGGTACAGCAGGTACACGGCCGTGCGTGTCACAAGCGCAGACGTCATCAGAGGCATAATGAACGCGCTATTCTGCACCAGTGCGCTTAGCGCCGCACACACGCGATCAATGCGCGACGGTAACGCATCCGGATCCAGATCCGGATCCGGGTCCGGATCATAGTCTGGACGCCGACGATACACTGAGCGTGGGTAAAAGTCATCCGCAGCCATGGCAATGTAATGTGTTACATGTGCGCGCGGCTTTACATATGCGCGAGCTCCCACGTTGCCAGCAAGGCTTGATGTGCATCTGCCATACGCTCTGGCGACGCGTCGTTGAGCACTGCGACAACATAGTCGTGCGTCGCGGCAAGCGAAACAGCCGGAGAAACCGTGCGCGTGCGCACGCGCGTCTTGCGATCCGTGATGCGCGCGCCCAGGTAGCCCAGGCTGAACAGCGTCGCGTACGCAGGGTCAATGCTAGCTTCACCCAGCATTTTCGCAGCTTGGGTCAAGTAGTAAATGACATGATACAGCTGCTCGACCTTTTCCGCGGACATGTTGTTCATGTTCGTGATTGCCTTGGTTCGCACAACATCGGTGATCGAATTCCACAAGAAACCTGGCGGACCAACTTGTTCAGAAATGGTTGTGATAATGGCGCGCATATCATCCACCGTCTCTACAGGCGGCCGGCCGTACGCCGAGTTCATCAATGCGCTGTAATAGCCAATGGAAAACCCGGCACCTACGGCAATTGCGGTCGTCACCACCTGCCTGGACGTTGCCAATTCAATCGTGCGCGCAAGAAGCGTCTGTTCAATGTCGCTTGTGCCATTGGCAAGTGTAGCAGACGCGCGGTCCACATTAACCAGGGGCTGCTCAACCAGCGGCACGAGCGGCGGCACCTCTGTTGTCGGAGGAAGAGGCACAAGAGGCGCCGGGGGTTTCTCATCCAGCGGCGCTGCCGCATCTTCTTGTTGCACACGCGGTTCAGCGACGTAATCCTTAAGATAGGACGGTAGCTCACGGGCCGAATTCATGTAATGGTCATACAACGCCCCGATTTGTTCGCGTCGGTTCGAGTAAAGCCACTCCCACATTGTTGAATACTCTTCGTCATTCAGCACACCCTCAACAGTGTCAACGTTCAGCTTTGTGGTTTCGCTTAACGTTGTGGTAATGCCACTCATTGAAAATTCGATTTTCATGGTTGGCTTGACTTGCCCGTCAGCAGGCGCAGCCAGCAGTGCCAAGTACAGATCGCGCATCTCGTCGCTCAACATGTCGGGCGCCGCCATGTTTGAATGTAGTGCAGCGATGCGCGCGGCGCCATATGGCACACGCCGCGCTGCTGCACCACACTTGCGCACGTGTACATGGAGCCCGCGCATGTACAAGCACGCTTTGCGTACGCTGTTGCACGCGTGCTCAACTCGGGCCTAAGCTTTGCTGGCGCAAGCGCGCTTGCACCCGCGCAGCGCTTTCTAGCTTCAGGCAGTGCAGTGCTGTTCCGCGTTGAACCAGACGGCACGCTGCTGTACATTACAAACCGGCACGTTGTCGCAGACACGATCGATGTTACAATCAACATGCCTAGCTGGGGCGCGCTGACACTGCCCGCACGTGTCGTCGGCACGCACGCTGCACGTGACGTTGCTGTCATTTGCGTCGCCAACGTGCCTGCCGCTATTGCGCAACTGCGCGCTGCCGAGCCCGCCGGCGCTACCGAAGCCACGCGCGCGTCTGCTCGCGTGGCGGCCTGGTACGCGGACACGTGCGCGCGCAACGCACCCGAGGCTGCCGACACGCGCTCTGCAGCAATCGAAGGTCTGCCGTGCTGCGCGCTTGGCTACCCGCTTGGTCAGGAGTCGCTCAACGCGACAACTGGCACAATCACCAAGATTCAAGTTTTCGGCACGACGGCCGCCGAGCGCCTCATGCTAACAATTGACGCGGGCATCAACCATGGCAACAGCGGCGGCGGCTTGTGGGTGCTCGCGCCTGGCGCCACGCCTGGCGCCGCGCCACGCGTGCTTTACGCGGGCATGCCATCAAGCGGCGTTGAAGGCACTAACGTGCTTGGCTATGCCATTCCCGCTTCTGATGCCCTTTCGGTTGCCAACGCACTTTGCATCCTATCAGCAAAGGCCGGTGGCACGTTTATCAACGCCGACGGGCCGTTTCTTGACTTGCGCACGTCGGCACCGCCAGAAAGCGTGCTCGTGCCGACACTCGGCGAGCGTGCTGCCGCGCCAGCGCCAGCGCCAGCACTTGCACGCGCAAGTCTGTACGTTGCCGAGGTTGGCGCATGCAGCGCACTGGCCCCTGCCGTCACACAGGGCAGCTATGTCACGCGCATTGGCAGCGCATCCATTGACACGCTCGGCTGTGCCCAACTAGCGTGGCTGGCCAGTACGCCCGGCGCATACGTCGGCCTTACACCCGAGCAAGCAGCTGCAACGTTTGAGGTCAACGTGCCGATTACGGTCGAATTTGCGGACGGGCGCACGCAGACTGTGGCGTGGGACATGCTTGTCAACGCGCCCGTGCGCATGCGCGACGCCTATCTCGACCCCGCGCCTATTGAGATTATCTGCGGCGTCACACTGACCGAGATGTCGCTCAACATGCTTGAGGATTCGCAGTTCATGGCAGGCGCGCCGTGGCTGCGCGAGCACGGCGCCCCGGCAATGCGTCGCACGGGCGCGCTAGTTGTCATTGGCGTGCCAGGCGTCGGACCGCTGGCCGACGTGCCGACCGGATCGTATCTGTTCGCGCTTAACGGCACGCAGCTTGCGTGCATGGCTGACTACCGCGTCGCGCTGGCGGCTCTAGCCGCACCCGGCGCCAGCGCCACGCCGCTGCGGCTCACTTTTGGCCAGCCGCGAGTGCCGCCGCGTGATTACGTGTTCGACAGCGTCGTAAGTGTGGCGCGCACCACCATTGCGCTCGGCTCGGTCTTACATCAAGGCGCAAGCCTCACTATGGCCAGCATTGTGCTGCGCACTTGACCACTGCAAATGGCTCTTGCGCACAGCTTGTGCTGTAGTTGCGTGTAAAGAAAATGCACATCTACTGTGTTTACACAGTTCCCTCGTTGTCAAGGTTTGCCATGATTTGATCCATTTCGCCAAAGCGGGCACCGAGACTCCACGGTGCGGCGGGTGCCGCGAGTGGAGGCGCTGCAAACGCGAACGCCGGCGGCGCGCGCAGTGACTCGGGCGCAGGCACGGGCGCAAACGCCGGCGCTGGGTAAGACACGTGAGGCGCCGATTCTTGCTGTGCAAATGCCGGCTGTGCGCGCAGGGACGCGCCCGCGACCGTGGGCGCGGGCGCGAGCGCGGGCGCAGGCGCGAGCGCGGGCGCAGGCGCAGGC
>JANMGB010000020.1:0-1649 GCA_031374415.1 Burkholderiales bacterium | reverse complement strand
CGGTGGCGGTCGCGTCGGTGCTGGCAAGCAACCTGACGCTGGTGCCCGCGGTGATGCTGTCCTGCCCCGACTTCTTTCGCGGCGTCGTTGACCGCGCGGTGCGCGACGAGACGACGCTGCTGCTGGTCAACTGGTTCGGCGTCGGCTCACTGCACACCGTGGCCGGCGACCGCTCGCTGCTCTGGATGCCGCCGCTCGTCTCGTTCTGCATGCTCTGCGGCCTGTGCCTCGACTACTTTCCCTTTGTCTCACCGATGACCAACACCGAAGCGACAGCGACCGCATGTCCTGTCGCCACCCCTCGACAGCCGCAACCGTAATAATCGGCAACGCGTGAGAGTACCTTTGAATGGAAAATGCTTCACTTTGCCGCCGACTTGCGCGCTCGCTTGCTGTTGTCGGGCACCACGCGGTCGCCTTCGGCGCGCACAATGACGCGGTCGCCCACCAGCACCGCCACCCACGCGTGCAGCGGCGTCGCGGCGTTGATGCGTCCAGCCTCACGCAGACTCGCCGCCTGCGCGGCCACTTGCTCCTGCGCGCCGAGCACGATGTGCGCCACTTTGCGCACTAGCAACGACTCGCCCGCCTCGGGCATGTGCAGCGACTGCGCCGTCGTCCGCACACACAACAGCTCTTCTTCGGTGAGCTCTGAGAGCGGCAGGTCGTCGTCGAGCGTCAGCGACTCGAGCGGCACGTACTTGAGCTCAAGCACCAGCGCGGCGTCCTTGCGCTCAAGCAGCACGTCGCTGCGCGTGTTGTCGGCGCGCACCTCGAGCCGAATGTCGGCCGGCCGGCACAGCTTCGAGAGCACGAGCGCGACGTGGTACTGCAGCGTCGACTCGTTCTGAATGGCGCCTGGCTCGCTCTTGGCGATCCTGGCAATGTCGGCAAACAGCGCCTCAAACAGCGCCGCAGTCGGCGCACGCAGCAGCGCGTCGATGTCGCGAAACTGCAGCCTGTTGCGCGGCGAAAACTGCGTCTGCCGAATCAGCTCGTAGGGCACGCGCAGCCCGCTGCCCTTGGCGTCGGTAAACGTCGCGATGCCCTGGTAGAACAGCAGCGCCTGCATCGCGGCAGCAGACGGTTGGGTGAGCAGATTGTCGAGCGTGATTACATCGTCCACGCCCGGGATCTTCAGTGGCACCGACTCGCCGAGCAGCTCGGCCACCGCTCGTTCGCCTTCGGGCACCGAGCGCGCGAGCCTAACAAAGCTGTTGCTCAGGCACACGTTGTCGTCTGTCAGCTCATGCGGGACCAACGGGTTGCCGGCGGCGTCCATCGCAAGCAACTCGTCGATGTTCCCAGACTTGTCGGCGAGCTTGTCCAGCAGGAACAACGACAGCGTCGAGTTGTAGAGCGGCTCGGTGGCGCCCCGGAACCAGTAGCCGTTGTAGTATTTGCGCATGAGCGAGAGCGCGCCGTCGCGTTGCGCCGCGCTCAGGTGCGGAATGAGCGCCAGACCGCGCTCCAGGTCGCGGTTGCGGAAGCCGACGAACGACGCGAACCGCGTATCGTGCGTCAGGTTCCAGGCGACGTTGTAGCCCGAGGCGTCGGCCAGTGCCAGCGGTATGATGCCCGTGATGAACGAGCGCACGTGGCCGCCGCCGATCGCCTTGAGCGTCTGCAGAAACGAGCGCAGCACCGAC
>JANMGB010000014.1:0-1947 GCA_031374415.1 Burkholderiales bacterium | reverse complement strand
CTGTCAAGACTCATGACTTGCCCTTTTGCGCCTCGCAGCGGTCCTGCAGCGCGAGCTGGTTACTGGTCAAACGTGAAAGCTTGCCCAAGCCCGTGTCAGTCCAAACAGGACGATGGCCAGCAGGCAAGGCCACAGGATGGGCAGGAAGTTCATGGGCATGACGACGGCCATCATCGCTGCGCATGTCAGCAGTGAGCAGCCAACCAGGTAGGCCGCAAAGTGCTCCGGGTCATGCCCTTCGAATTGCTTGGTTTTGACGTGTCGCCGGATTTGAGCGTCGATCAGGGCCATCCCTGCTACCAGCATCACCCAGGGCCACCCCTGTAGCATGGCCGCCAGTCGGAAAGCGGCCAGCATCGTCAAGGCCTTGATGCTTTGGGCGTAGCTGCTGCCAAACACACGATCATGGATGTCAGACAGAGCGATAGCGGGCTGGCTCGCTTGCGGGACCATCTCGCCAGGCGACCCCACACTTTGGGTTGCATCCTGAGTCTGCAAGGCAAACTCGAGCAGCTGTGCTGCGACTTCCCCGCCCCACGCCTGGACGGCTTGTTGATGATCTCGGCGCACCTGTCCCACAAGATACTCCGCTGAGTACACGGACGGCAGGTACAGCACCAACATCAGCAACGTGACAAGACTTGCGATGAATGTGGCGCGGATCATGAGGTCGGCACTTCTGTGTCAATGATGGGCACCCGCCCCTTGAACACCCGCCCACCCGATACGCAGGCGAAGTACTGGAGGTTGGGCAGCTTGCCCAGGATGTGGGCGGGCACCATCTCTTCAAAGCTCTCACTGAGTTGTGCCGAGTAACCGGCTGAGAAGTCACCCAGGTGCGCATCGCTGCCGTGGCTGCGGGAGACCTTCATGCTGTGGATCGCCGTCTTGCCGAACGTCTCGACCACGAACTCCTGCGTGGGCTGATCTTTCGTGCGCAATGCGATCAAGTTGTTGAGGTTGCCCAAGGCCATTCGGGCTGCATGTTCGCTGCCCAATCGTTTGGCCAGGTCTGCCAGCGTTTGCATCGCGCAGGTGGTCTTGATGCCGCTCTCCGCGCCTTTGTTCAAAATCTCGATGAGCGGGGTGTTGATGACGTTGGAGACTTCGTCCACAAAGAGCGAGATGTCGACTTTTTCTTGCATGTTGTAGCGCATCCCGGCACGGGCTGCCATGTCGGCCAGAGCCAGTCCGGCGATTGCCGTGGCCACCGAGGGGTCGGGCAGGGAGTCCAGGCACATGTAGAGCACGTGGCCAGCTTTCTCGATTTTCTCCATGTTCATCACGGGTCGAAGATCCACCGTGTTGAATGGGTCCGGGGACAAGCTGCCACCCAACTCACCTGAGGTCAGCATGGACAAGATCGGCAACAGGTTGGCTGTGATCTTTTGGTAGTGCTCGCGGTTGTGCCGGTAGGTGCGAATCTGCGAGTCCAGCACTTTGTTGTGGTGCTTGGGAGCCACCTGCTGTTCATAAAAAACCACCATGGCCAGCAATGCAGGTTTTGAGGTGGGTGTGGGACCGCGCAGCTCACCTCGTTGCGCTGCAAGCATCAAGTCTTTGAGCTCAGGCGTGTCACGCCAAGCCGGTCCGAGCAGCTCCGTGTAGAAGCGTTGCAAACACACTTCCAGAATGGGCTCAATGCCACCCTCTATGTAGCGCGTGAGCTTCATCAGGTTGGGCCGGTCTTCCAAAGCCACCATGCCCTGTACCACCACATTCACGGCGTCCCAGCCGAAAGCGGTGAATGCGCCCGCAGTGTCAGCAGGCATGATGGATTGAATGCGGGAGGCCAGTTCGGTCGGTTTTTGCCAATTGAATAGAAAGTCCAGCCGCACACCGCGATGGGGGAATGCCGGATGGAATTCGAGGAAGGTGTCTGGGCCGCGGTAGGCCGCACAAGCCTTCTCTACAACCCGGCGCAGGCGATGACTGTTTTTGGGATCA
>JANMGB010000178.1:0-1580 GCA_031374415.1 Burkholderiales bacterium | reverse complement strand
CTTCAAAAGCAAGCTGCCACAGCCGCCTTCCATGCCCACCGCCGCATGGATCAACCCGCCACTTCAGGAGCCCTTCCACCCTCAAGACTGCACTGTAAATTCATGACACCAGGTGGCGCAAAGTCATTGACACGCTCCGGGCGCTGAGGAGAAGGTCAAAGATGGCGTCTTGATGCAGGACGTGAGCATTGACAAAGGCCACTCCAGGGTTGAGACAAGACGCTGTGTTGTGGCTACTGATTTGGGTGCCATCGAGGGCCAACTATCGGGCTGGGGCCCAGTGAAAAGCGTGGTGATGATCGAGTCAACCCGAGAAGTGGTCAACGGGCGAAACATGGGCAAGCCCACCAAAGACTGGCGTTACTACATCAGTAGTTTGGAGCTCGACGCCGTAGGGTTCAACCAAAAAATACGAGCTCACTGGGGCATTGAAAACAGCTGCCATTGGGTTTTGGACATGACCTTCGATGAGGACGCGTGCCGTGTGCGAGTGAGGCACGGGGCAGAGAACTTCGCCATTCTGCGGCGCATCCGATTGAACCTGATCAAGCAAGAAAAATCCAGCAAAACCAGCATCAACATTAAGCGCCAAAAGGCTGGATGGTCCCCTGACTACTTGGCCGTTTTGCTCGGGGTTGTACCACGTTAAATGACTTTTGCTTCATGCGATGGCCCTGGGTATTTGGCATGGCCCACTTCGTGGGCAAATGTGGCGGGAAAGCCCTTTGGATCACTCTGGAGGTTGCTGTCCAAGGTGATGACTTTTGCCGTCCTGTCAGCCGACGAGCCCCCCCCGACCGGGGCCCCACAACGTTGGCCGCCCACGGGCCCATTAAAGCGGCCTTGCTCGGCGGGGTCGACGTCTTGCATCAGCTTTTGCAGCGGCCGCGAGGGATCTTCTTCGTGGCTCATCAATGACGCTGCACCCTGCCCTGTCAAGGCGGCGTTCAAGCGCTTGCCCAGGTTTTGCGCGGCCAGCGTTTGTTGGACGGCCTCGGCGGCGTCCATTTGGGTGCTGGCTGCACTGCCATAGGTGCCTGACCGGGTGCTGGTGCTGAGCAACAAGCCCTCATGGCTGCGCACCACGGCCCATCCGTCGGTGTGTCCGTAAAAACCGCTGCCCAACCAGGCGCCCCGATTGCTGTGGCTACCCTGAGGCCCTTGTTGAATCAAATGGCCTAAGCTCAGCTCGCTCCACCCCTGTGCGGTCCCACTGCCCAAGCGCGCCCGCAGCTGCCCTGTGCTGTCGTCAGTGACCCATTGATTGACGCCATCCGCAGGCCCGTCGTGGCTGTGTGTCTGCAGCCCAGACAGCACGCCCGCATGGTTCACCGATTCATCCACCGGCCAGGGCGGTGGATCGTTCGGGTTGTGCATCTGTGCGACCACCACCGGCTTGTCAATGTCACCGCACACGTAGTCGACAAGCACTTCAGTGGTGTGTTGGCGCCGACCGAAAATTGACCCACTTAGAGCGATAGTGCCGACCCAAATTTGACCCGGGTGTTCAACCTACCCTGCCACCTTTTTGAGCAGGGGAGAAGGAGTGATCACCATGGCCATGATTGGCAAAGTCAAGC
>JANMGB010000157.1:0-1113 GCA_031374415.1 Burkholderiales bacterium | reverse complement strand
GTCGCTCTCTCGACGGCGACAAGACCGACGAAATGGCGCGTCAAATGCGAGTTGACGGCTTCCGCGCTCGACGTCGAGCGGTGCGCAGCCGACGCGGCCGGGGCGTTCGCCGACGAGTGGCCATTTGCGAGCGGTTTCGCTCGTCGCGTCATCTGCTCCGGCGCCGCGCCGGCTCAGCTTCCCGCAGTGAGTCGTTCAATGCCGTCCTGCTCAAGATGGGCGCGCGCTCTGCGCCGCGCTCAACCTGATCCTGGAGTACCTCGCAGAGCGCTTCGACGCGGTGAAGCGCTTCATCGGCATCGGCGCGTCGGACGGCTTGCAGTCGATCGTCATGCGCGAGGAGCTCAAGCCGTTCTACGGCACACTCGGCCAGCGGGCGCTCGAGCAGCGCCAGCTCTTGCCCGGTGTCGGTCGCGTGAACCTCGCGTTCAACAACGACGGTCGCGCGAATGGCAGCGCGATCGTGCAGACGCTGCGCGAGCAGGCGGCGTTCAATGTCAACTGGGCGGAGCGCACGTGCAGCTGCGGTCTGCCGCAAACACTCGGCGTGCCGTGCGTGCATGTCTACGCGGTGGAGCGAGAGGTGCAGGTACCGCCGCACGTGGTCGCGCAGTTCACGGCGCGTGGCGTCCTGCGCGCGCACCTGCTGTCGGCGATGCAGCACAAGATCAAGCCGGTGGCCATCAACATGAGCCAACTGCAGCGCGACGGACTGCGCAAGGGTCCCGTCGTGCTCGCCGACGGCAGCACGCAGAGCGCCAAGAAGCGCGGCCGCCCGTCGGACGAGAAGGCCCGTCGGACGAGAAGCGCATCCCGTCGACAGGCGAGGAGCAGCGCAAGCGCCCGGCGGAGGCGGCGGCGGCGGCGGCAGCGTCGTCGTCATCGTCGGCGCAGCCTGAGAAGAAGAAGAAGCCGCAGGTGTGCGGCAAGTGCAAGCAGCCGGGCCACAACAAGGCGAGCTGCGGCAAGCAATAAAGCGATTGCTCTTGTTTCGCTGACGTTGACAGACAAAGTGTCGCGTGATGGTTGTTGCAGCCGAACCAAGAACCTAGTTTTTGAGCGTTGGTGTTTTTGAGAAAAAAAGTCAAAAGTTGGTGTTTTTGAGAAAAACTC
>JANMGB010000059.1:0-49641 GCA_031374415.1 Burkholderiales bacterium | reverse complement strand
CATCCAGCAGCAGGATCGCCCCGACAACTGAAGCCGTCCTGCGGACGGCGCGCTATCCCCCCCACCCAATCCGGTCGGCTTCGCCTCTGGGCCGCTTCGCGGCCTACCGCAATGGATGGAGCCCCCCGCGCATTCGGTGGGGATGTCGATTCAGGAGGGACGAAGGCTGGTGCTCAGCCTGCCCACCAGGTTCGCTGAGACCACCCCCATGACCAGCGTCACGGCTGCGCCATAAAAAATGCTCGCAGCCCAGCCGTGGTCGAGCAAATAGCCGAACACTGGAGACGCCACGGCAAAACCAAGGTCCAGCCCGGAGTACACAGCGCCGTAAACGCGACCGGTGGCCCCAGGGGGCGCGGCGCGCTTGATGAGCATGTCACGCGAGGGGCCGGCCAAACCCGCGCCGAACCCCGCCAACGCCGTCAAACACGCCGCCAGCAAGCCCGGCAACCAGCCGCTGGCCGCCCCACACAGGGCCAAGGCCGATGCCAGCAAACCGGCGCCGATCAGCCGCTCTAACCGCTCAGCGCGCGCCACCCAAAAGCCGCCCACCACCATGCCTGCCGCACTGCACAGCATGTAGCCGGTCACCACCCAGGCCGTGACTGCCAACGGCAAGCCAAACAGCGTGTGCAAAGCAGGGCTGGCGAAGCCTTGAATCGCGCTCAGCGAGCAGGTCGACCAAAAGAAGAAGGAGAAACACAGCCATACCGAGGGCAACCTCAAAAAGGCCATGGGATGCTCGGGCGCGGACGGGGTGGGGCGGGGTGCGCCGGCTTTTCCCTCGGTCGTCGTGGGACTCACGCGGTCATTGATCAAAGCCCGGTTGATCCACAGCACGGCAAGCACGGCCAGCGCCACGCCACTGGCGCAAGCCGCTGCCACCCGCCACGACCCGCTCGCGGCGGCCAAACTCGTGAGAAAAACAGGCGCTGCCGCCCAGCCCAAATTGCCCGCGATGCCGTGCACAGAAAACGCATGACCCAAGCGAGGTGCAGAAACGCGCTTGTTCAAAATGGTGAAGTCGGCTGGGTGAAACGGGGCATTGCCCAAACCCGCGAGCGCCGCGGCCAGCATCAAGCCGCCATAACCCGGTGCGACGGCGGTGGCCAAACCAGCCAGCGCAAAACAAGCCATCGCGGCAAACAACACCGGCCGAGCGCCGATGCGGTCCACCAAAAACCCCGCCGCCGCCTGACCCGAGCCCGAGATGACGAAGAACATGCTGACCAACAAACCCAGCTCCGAGTAACTCAGCCCAAAGTCGCGGATGAAAAAGGGGAACAGGGGCGGCAACAACAAATGGAAAAAATGCGAGGTGCCGTGTGCCAACCCGATCAGGCCGATGGTGGTGGCGTCTTGGTGTGTGGATGGGGGGGCTGGCTGGGCGGGCAATACGCTCATGGGGGGGCTCGATGTGGGGGGCGTGATGGGAGTTTGAGCTAAAGATCAAGATCTTGCTGGCCATAGCAAGGCGACGGAGGCGGTCGGTATGCCCGCACCTCGCCCCGACCCCCTTGAGGCGAGATCCGGTGGCGCAAGTCGCATTTCTCATCAGAGGTGCTTCGGCACGCACCCCTTTCATGAGCATGGCATGCCCGACAGCCCAGTAGAACCGTGCAGACCGCGTTTCCTGGTCAAATAGCGGCTTGGGCTGGCAAGTTTGCGGCCGAGCATTTCTTTGACATCACCCCCCTATCCCTATGAACGTTATCCGATTTCAAGACCTCGTGGCCCAAGGCAAAGTGGCTGGCCAACGTGTGTTCATCCGCGCTGACCTCAACGTGCCCCAAGACGATGCCGGCCGCATCACCGAAGACACCCGCATCCGCGCTTCGCTGCCCTGCATTGAGCTGGCTTTGAAAGCTGGGGCTGCCGTGATGGTGACCTCGCACCTGGGCCGGCCGACCGAAGGTGAATTCAAGCCCGCTGATTCTCTGAGCCCTGTGGCGCAGCGTCTGGCCGAGTTGTTGGGCCGCCCCGTGCCCTTGATCGCCAAGTGGGTCGACGGCGTGCAGGTCGAGCCCGGACACATCGTGTTGCTTGAGAACTGCCGGCTTAACAAAGGCGAGAAAAAGAACGACGAGGCCCTGTCGCGCAAGATGGCCGCCTTGTGCGACATCTTTGTGCACGACGCGTTTGGCACCGCCCACCGGGCAGAGGCCTCCACCTACGGCATCGCGCAGTTTGCCAAGGTGGCGTGTGCCGGGCCCCTGTTGGCGGCGGAGATTGATGCCATCAGCAAAGCACTGAGCCATCCCAAGCGCCCGCTGGTGGCCATTGTGGCGGGCTCCAAGGTCAGCTCCAAACTCTCGATCTTGAAAGCCCTGGCGGCCAATGTAGACCAACTCATCGTGGGGGGCGGCATCGCCAACACCTTCATGCTGGCCAAGGGGTTGCCCATTGGCAAGTCGTTGGCCGAGCCCAGCTTGGTTGACGAAGCGCAGGCCATCATGGACATGATGGCCGCGCGTGGTGCGGCGGTGCCCATCCCCAGTGACGTCGTGGTGGCCAATGAATTTTCAGCGATTGCGCGGGCCAACAAGGTTGCTGCTGAAGACGTGCAGCCGGATGATTTGATCTTGGACATCGGGCCCCGCACGGCGGCGGAGTTGGCCGGCATCATTGCCCGGGCGGGCACCATCGTCTGGAACGGCCCCATGGGCGTGTTCGAGTACGACCAATTCGCCGGCGGCACGCGCACCTTGGCGGCCGCCATTGCGCACTCGCCCGCGTTCAGCATCGCGGGTGGCGGCGACACCTTGGCGGCCATTGCCAAATACGGCATCGAAAAAGACGTGGGCTATATCTCGACGGGCGGGGGGGCCTTCCTCGAAGTGCTCGAAGGCAAGACCCTGCCGGCGTTTGAGATTTTGCAAAAGCGCGCGGCGGGTTGATTCTTTGAGGCCTGCGGGACAAAGCGGTTGGGGGAGTGTCCGAACAGGCCCTAATATTTTTTGCATCAAAGGCTCCCCGCTGGCCCAATAATCAGACCTCCCACACTCTGGAGTTCTGCCCATGCCCCGCGCCACCAAAATCGTTGCCACCCTGGGCCCTGCGTCCAGCTCACCCGAGGTGTTGGCGGCCATGTTGCGAGCGGGGGTGGATGTGGTGCGGCTGAACTTCTCGCACGGCAAAGCCCAAGACCACATCGACCGGGCCAAGTTGGTTCGCGAGGTGGCGCAACAGGTGGGCAAGGAAGTGGCCATCATGGCCGACTTGCAGGGCCCCAAAATTCGCGTCGGTAAGTTTGAAAATGGCAAAACTGAGCTCACGCCCGGCCAGTCATTCATCCTCGACACCCAGCCCACCTTGGGCAACAACGAGCGCGTCGGCCTGGACTACAAAGAGTTGCCGCGCGACGTGCGCCCCGGCGATACCCTGCTGCTCAACGACGGTTTGCTCAAGCTGACGGTCGATGCCGTGCGCGGTGACGCCGTGCACACCACGGTGGTGATCGGCGGCGAGCTGTCCAACAACAAAGGCATCAACAAAGCCGGGGGCGGTTTGACGGCCCCCGCATTGACGGCCAAAGACATGGAAGACATCAAAACGGCGATGAGCTTTCAATGTGAGTACCTGGCCGTGAGCTTTCCCAAAAGCGCGACCGACATGGAGATGGCGCGTCAGCTGGCCAATGTGGCCGGTGAGGCTTGGCGCCACAAGCCTGCGCTGATCGCCAAAATTGAGCGCAGCGAGGCCATTCCGGTGCTCGAGAGCATTCTCAAAGCCAGCGACGGCATCATGGTGGCGCGCGGCGATTTGGCCGTCGAGGTGGGCAACGCCGCCGTGCCGGCCTTGCAAAAGCGCATGATCAAAATGGCCCGCGAGCTCGACCGCATCGTCATCACCGCCACGCAGATGATGGAGTCCATGATCGTCAACCCCGTGCCCACGCGGGCCGAGGTCAGCGATGTGGCCAATGCGGTGCTCGATGGCACCGATGCGGTGATGCTCAGTGCCGAAACCGCAGCCGGCAAATACCCCATCGAGACGGTTGAGATGATGGCCAGCGTGTGCGTGGCCGCCGAGCGCGCCGAAGAGGTCTCGCTGGACGCCGACTTCAGCAACAAGACCTTTGGCCGCATTGACCAATCGATTGCGATGGCGGCCTTGTTCACCGCCTATCACCTGGGCTGCAAGGCCATTTTGGCGCTGACCGACTCAGGCTCGACCGCCCTATGGATGAGCCGCTACAAAATTCACGTGCCCATTTATGGTTTGACCTCGCAAGTCTTCAGTCAGCGCAAGATGGCGCTGTACCGCAACGTGCGCCCCCTCTTGATGCCCAACTTCAGCGAGCGCGATCAAGCCCTGGTTCACGCCGAGGCCATGCTGGTGGAGCGCGGCGTCCTCAAGCCGGGCGACACCTACGCCATCACCTGCGGCGAGCCCATGGGCTACCCCGGCGGCACCAACATGCTCAAGGTGTGTCAGGTCCGTTGAGGAACGCCATTGGGAAAGGGGTCGGAGCGCCCCGCGTATCAGGTGGAACTGGGTTTGCGCCCGGTGAAGCCCGCAATCGGCGCCGGGGATTCCAAGGTCACTCGATGGACGTCTGTAAAATTTAATCTTGAAAGTATAGCCTGAATATCCATTTTCAAATAGCTGTCCATATAAGGTTCAATTAACCAATTTTCGACGTTGGTCGAACCAAGATTTTTTATTCTGGGATTTTGATTGTCCATATCAACAATGTGAATGGTGCCGCCTGGACGCATGACTCGCCAGGCTTCGCTCAGTATTTTTCTGCAAACACCCTGTGGCATCTCATGAAATACAAAGCTGATGACCACACGATCCGCGCTATTATTTTCTAGTGAATGCAGATTTTCACCTAGCATGTGATGCAAGCTGACTTTTGATCGATCGTCCACGGGTATTGATTCAAAAAAATTTGCCAGCTTGTGCGGCGACGCATCAACCCCATCCACACGCTCTATTTGATCAGCATGCGTCGCTAATAATTTTTTTGTCAATGCCCCTGTTCCACAACCAATATCGACAACACGCAAACCGGTTGAAGGCGAAGGCCGATCAGAATCGATAAAATTCTGCCCCTTTAATATTTCCAATGATAAATCGTACAAAGAAACACCATTTGCCAATGCCAAGGACAATATCGACATCGAGGGTTCTTCAGCCTGGGCTTGTTCTGCAGACAAAGGACTCATCCCGTGTACAAGCGCCTTACTGTAATAAGCTGGAGAACGAAGCTTGTCATCGGTAAACCTTTTCACCAATTCAGGATCTATTTCTTTGTTGATCCGGCTCCAGTCGATATTAAAAAAACAGGCGGTTGATTTTCGAAGCAACCACTGCATACTGTAGGCGCGATTCTTGGTGTCGTCGTTCAGGATGCGGTCCTTGCCAGAAATTGTCTTCAGAGTCGATTTGGATCCGCGTTGAAAAGAGCGCGAATCTGAAAGCTTATTGCTTGGAGTTTGAGGCAGCTTCTTGGGCCTTAATGGATCAGGGGTGGAAAATCCATAGGCTGCCGCACCCAAGCCCAAGCCCAACACCGTGAGGGGAAGTTTCGTACGCATCACTCAAATCCTTGGTTGCAAGGCACACACTCGTGCGCAGGCCAGTGGAAAACCCGGCGTGGTCCAACCGTTACCCTGGTTTGAGCCACGCCCCGCGGGGAGTACAGCGAAAAACTGCTTGATGGCCAGCACAGCTGACGACCGCAACTGGTGATGCCGGATCGTTTAGCAAGAACCGTTCCCGCTGTGATGGGAGTCCCGTCTCAGTGGATTTGAGAAGTTGGAAGCGGTGCCCTATTGATCCGGCCTGATGAAGTCTTGACTTCCGCATTTCTCAACAAGCCGCGTGAAGCGGCCAATGGCGTTGTACGCAGGCCGCTGGATCCCCGCCTGCGCGGGGATGACATGCACAACCCTCAGCACGTCATCCCCGCGCAGGCGGTGATCCAGGATGCTGCCTCAGGCCCGTTATTCCCGCGAACTGGATCCCTGCAGCTCAGCTTGCCCATGCGCCACCTGCTCGCTTTGGTGAAATCAATCTTTCAAATTCTCTGCGGCGGGGTCATAGTTCAAACTTATGGCTGGCGACGGCTTTGATAACAGGCCCTAGAGCAAGCGATGCAGTGTGTGCAGTGGTACAGCCAGCGTTGGCACATTGAGCAGACGTTTCGCACACTCAAGATTCAAGCTTTAGATGTTGAGTCGAGCTTGGTGGAGGAGGCCAAGCGCCTAGAGCGACTGGTGGTTCTGGCCCTGTCTGCGGCGGTGCACACGATGCAACTGACGCTGGCGCGCGAGGGCAACACAAACAGGCCCTAGAAGGCAAGACGGCCAAGCAAAAGAACCCTCATACCAAACACAGCCTGGCTTGGGCGGCGTGGATTGTTGCCCGGCTGGGCGGGTGGAAGGGCTATGCCAGCGAGCGCAAACCCGGCCCTATCACCATGCGCCACGGCCTACAGGTGCTGGCAAATATTCGATACGGCTGGGGTCTGGCTCATGCAGGATGACGATGTGTGCATACGATAGCTCCTTGCGGGAGAGGGGCTCGAGCACGGGCCCGATTAATCCAGCTTGAACGAAATCCCCGTGAGCAGCAGCCCGTTGGCGTTTTTCAGGCCCAGGCCGGGGTCTTTTTCGTAGCGGCGCGTGAAGCCGGTGGTCAGGTTCATGCGCGAGTTGATGGCCACCGAGACGCCGATTTCAAACACATAGCGGTAGCCCCCGGTTTGCTTGGTGTTGGTGAACAGGGTGAGTTTTTGGCGCAGTGAGGCATCCTTGGACAGTTTGTGGGTGGAGTCCTCGCCCACCATCCACTCTGCACGCCCGTATTCGTTGCGCAGGCTTTGCGTCACCAGGCTGGGACGCACGTAGCGGTCCATGGTGTAGGCCATGCCGGCCGATACGTCCACGGTGTGGTCGTCGTCGCGAAACAAATGCAAGCCCGGCCCGGCAATCAAGGAAAACCGTGAGTTGAGGTTGGCGGGCTGATCTCGCAAATACTCCACCTTGTTGAAGGCAAACCACGTGGGGGAGAGGTCTTTGTCGTATTGCGAACCCAGTGCCTTATTGTCAGCGGTGGTGTTGCTGCCCGCTGAGGCATAGAGCAGGCGACCGGTCAGGCTCCATTTGCTGCTTTCGGTGGCACGCACGGCCTCGCCCGTCATGGTGAGGTTGGTCGAGCGGTTGTTGCCCGACGCGACGCTGCCCCCCACGCCCAGCGCCGCGCGCCATTGCCCGTCGCGCTTGATCGTGGCTTGGCCAAAGGCCGCTTGGACGCACGCCAAGCTCAGTATCAGGCCCCACCATCCTCTTCCTGCTTTGCGCCATTTGTTGGTGCCCGTCATGCCGAATCCTCGCCTGTTGGATCGGCGATCTTAAAACCTGTTGACGCATGCCCTCTCGAACGCGAGCGACGCGCCTGTCAGACGCCTTGCGGCATCACGCTGTGAACCATGGCGGCCACCGCGGGGCACATGTTCACGGGTACCAATTCGGTCTGGCCGTGTTGAAGCGCCAGGACGCGGAACAACTCGTCCACAAAGCTGTGGCCGACATGGGGGATGCCCTCAAAGTCGACTTCGGCGCGCTGAAATTGATTCAACCGGTCAGCCACGCGACGCGCTTGCGCGCGCGACTCCAGGCCCGTGTGGGCGTTCGAGACCAGGCGCAGCGGCACCACCGTGCGCTCGAAGCCGTAGCTGGCCCCGTTCAAGCTGAACGACTGCAAGACGGCGTCAAGGGTGCGCTTGGTATCGAGCGCAATAGAAAAATAGACCGACGTGCCTTGGTGCCTCAGTGCGCGGCCCGGCAGCCAGCCCGCGCGGCTCCATTCGCGGTGTTGAAAGGCCACGTCGTTGGCGTGCAGGTCAAAGACATCGGCCAGCTTGGAGGTGAAGAACAAGCCCCGCCCCGTGTGGCGCAGGGGCTGTCCGGTCAGTTTGCCTTTGCTCAGCTCCAGCATGGCGGTGTGCGGATCGCCAATTGAAAACACATGGCTGATCTTGTCAAATAGGCCACGGCCATCGTCCGAGACCAGCAGCTGCACCTGGCTGGGCGTTTGGCGCAGTGACACGGTGACATTGCTGCCCTCGCTGTGGTCGATGGCGTTGTTCAGCAGCTCGCAAAATGCATGCTGCGTCATGCGCTGGACTTCGGCGGGCAGCGTGAAAAAAGGTGCAAAGTCTTGTGACCAGGGTCCATCTTCAGACAAGCCCTGCAACTCATAGCGGCGCACCACCTGACGCAGCAAGCCCGGGCGGTAGTGCGGGCGGCGCGGCGTGCCGTCATTGACCACCCAGTTCAGGCTGGCGAGCTTTTTCAGGGTTTTATGGGCCGTGGCGCGGGTGACGTGGGTGCGCGCCATGACCTCTTGCAGCAAGGTGTGCGGGTGTTGCACCGCCGCGGCGGTGATCCACAGGGTCATTGCGTTGATGTCAACTCGGGCCATGGTCAGCCTTTCGGGATGGTGGGCCTCAGGGAGGGTCGGCTTCAGTGTCCCGCAGGCCAGGGTCTGGCGGGCCTCAGAAAAAGGGGGGCCTTGCAGTGCATTTCTGCGTGCCACCGCAGTCTTGCCGCCGCGGGCCCCTCACTCTGGGGGGGCGTTTGAGGCGGCAGGCCCCAGACTGGCTACAATTTCGACCACTTTGGCCTGCAGCACTGCGGTGTTCAGTTCAATCCGGTTTTTCCATGACTCACTGAGAGATTCACCATGCCCCTCGTATCCATGCGCCAGTTGCTGGACCATGCCGCTGAAAACGGCTATGGCATTCCCGCCTTCAATGTCAACAACCTCGAGCAAGTGCAAGCTGTGATGGCCGCTGCCGATGAAGTCGGCGCGCCAGTGATCTTGCAGGCCAGCGCAGGCGCACGCAAGTACGCGGGTGAAGCCTTCATCAAGCACTTGATTTCGGCTGCCATCGAGACCTATCCGCACATCCCCTTGGTCATGCACCAAGACCACGGTCAAAACCCGGAGGTCTGCCAAGGCGCCATCAACCTGGGCTTCAGCTCGGTGATGATGGACGGCTCGCTGGAGGGCGACGGCAAAACCATCGCCAGCTATGAGTACAACGTGCAGGTCACGCGCAAGGTGGTCGACATGGCCCATGCCCTGGGCGTGACCGTGGAAGGCGAGCTGGGCTGCCTGGGTTCACTCGAGACCATGCGCGGCGACAAAGAAGACGGCCATGGTACCGATGCCACCATGACCCGCGAGCAACTGCTGACCAACCCCGAGCAAGCGGCTGACTTCGTCAAACGCACCCAGCTCGACGCCCTGGCCATCGCCATCGGCACCAGCCACGGCGCCTACAAGTTCACCCGCAAGCCCACCGGCGACATCCTGGCCATCGACCGCATCAAAGAAATCCACCGCCGCATCCCCAACACCCACCTGGTGATGCACGGCAGCTCCAGCGTGCCCCAAGACCTGCTGGCTGAAATCCGCAAGTACGGCGGTGACATGAAAGAAACCTACGGCGTGCCCGTGAGCGAAATTCAAGAAGCCATCAAGCATGGCGTGCGCAAAATCAACATCGACACCGATGTGCGTTTGGCCATGACCGCCGCCATCCGCCGCTTCTTTGTGCAAAACCCCGAGAAGTTTGACCCCCGCGATTACCTCAAGCCCGCACGCGAGGCGGCCAAGGCCATCTGCAAGCAGCGCTATGTCGAGTTCAACTGTGAAGGCCAAGCCGCCAAGATCAAACCGCTGACGCTGGTGCAAGTCGCGGGTCGCTACGCCAGCGGCGAGCTGGCGCAGTCGGTGGTCTGAGCCGGGCCTTCGGGGGTGTGACGTGACAACTTTGTCCCTTTTGAGCTCATCGATCACCTCCTTGCCCTTGTTAGCCCGCGGCAAGGTGCGTGACAACTACGCTGTGGGTGATGACCGCATTTTGATGATTGCCACGGACCGCCTCAGTGCGTTTGACGTGGTGCTGGGCGAGCCCATTCCGGGCAAAGGGGCCTTGCTCACGCAGATGGCTTTGTTCTGGTTTGAGCGCTTGGGCGCCATCGTGCCCAACCACCTCACGTCAGACGACCCCTTGAGCGTCGTGAGCGTGGCAGAGCGGCCCCAAGTGCGTGATCGCGCCATGTTGGTCAAGCGACTCAAGCCCCTGCCTGTGGAGGCCGTGGTGCGGGGCTACCTGGCGGGCAGTGGCTGGGCCGAGTACCAAGCCCACCAGGCCGTTTGTGGTGTGCCCTTGCCGGCCGGCTTGCGCAATTCAAGCCGTTTGCCCGAGCCCATCTTCACCCCCGCCACCAAGGCCGAGATGGGCGACCACGACGAAAACATCACCTTCGCTCGCATGAGCGAGATCATCGGCGCGCCCTTGGCACAGCAAGTGCGTGAGGTGTCGATTGCCCTGTACCGCGCTGCCTCAGAGATCGCCCTGCGCAAGGGCATCATCATCGCTGACACCAAGTTCGAGTTTGGTCTGGACGCCCAGGGCACCCTGACCCTGATGGACGAAGTACTCACCCCAGACTCGTCGCGCTTTTGGCCCGTCGAAGCCTATCAGTCGGCCCTGAGCGAGGGGCGCAACCCGCCCAGCTACGACAAGCAATTTGTGCGTGACTGGCTGGATTCAGCCCAGGTCAACGGTGCGCCCTGGAACAAGCAGGCGCCTGCACCCGCTTTGCCTGCCGACGTCATCGAGCGCACGACCGCGAAGTACCGTGAGGCTCTGGAGCGCCTGACCGCCTGAATGAGCACACTCACCCGCCGCGCTTTGTGGTTGGATGGAAAAATCACCCACTGCCTTCACCGTGCCCAGCGCGGGGTTTTGCGGGCCGAGCGTGCTGGCGTGTTGGCGCGCCAGGGGCAGCTGAGCGAGGCAGGCCGCGAGGTCGCGGCGCTGGCGCAAGAGTTCGGTGCGCAGCCCGTGCCCGAGATTTCGGTCAGCCTGTTTCTGGCGCAAGCGTGGTTGGCCTATTTTCAAGACCTCTCGCCCCACGCACGCGACCGGGTTCGGCGTGCCCATCGCCTGGCCGAGGCGGCGGGCTTGGTCGCGCAGCAGGCCTTGAGTGCGGCGTGGTTGGCGCATTTCGACTACGTCCACCTCGATCTCGATGCCATGGCCGAGCATGTGAGCGAGGCCCTCACCTTGGCTGCCCCCAAGGACCACGCCGCGCGCAGCCGCGCGTGCCTGGTGCTGGCCGATGCCTTTCACCTTGCCCAGCGCATTGACCTGGCCCAGCCTTGGTATGCCCTGTCACGGCAACATGCGCAGGCTGAGGGGGATGTCGTGACGCTGAGCGCTTTGATTCACAACATGGCGTGGCACCGCGCCATGCATGCATTGCACGCCGCACTGTGGGGGGGCGAGGCCGCCAGTGAGGCGCGCCAAGCGCTGACCTCCGCCTCCGCCACGGTTCAATTTGATCGCGTTCGCGGCGTGACGACCTTGCCTGCGTTGATCCAGGTGGCAATGGCGCTGGCGCACTCTGTGTTGGGCGATGCGGCGCAGGCTTTGGCGCTCTACGAGACCCATGCGCCCCAGGCTGATGGGCAGGGCTTGCTGCCCCTGCGCGCCATGGTGCTGGCCGATATGGCCTGGTGCTGCGAGCGCTTGGGTGAGCGTGACAAGGCGCTTCACTATGCCGGCGCGGCCGCTGCGTCGTTTCGCTTCAGCCACCACGCCGACGACCGTGCCATGGCCCACGGCCGCCTGGCACAGCTTTATCGGTGCTGGGGCGAGGGGCGCAAGGCCGCGCGACACCAACGCCAAGCGCAGCTGCAGTGGGCTGCGCACCAGCAGTTGCAAGCCAACGTGCTGGTGGTGTTGGCGCGCTGGACTTGAGCGATCTCGCTACTGTTGCTTAGCACCCTCTGTCACGCGCCGACCGAGCCCGAGAGCGTACGGGGCTGCCCGAGCGGCAATCATGGGGTCAGCAGATGGCTCAACGCCCTTGGGCAGAACCATGGGGTTGTAGGTGATGGTCAGACAGTCGCCGCCGCCATCCGCAGAGACCGAGGTGACCTTCAGCAATCCCAGATTGACCTTCTTGCGACCTTCAGGCAGCGGCACGGTGGCGCTGTCGATTTTGTCGCCAGCTTGGGCCAGCTCCAGATTGAAGTTGAACGCCACCTTGCCGTCCTTCACCCTTTGGCGCAGCTCATCAAACAGAAAGCTCGGCCCCTTGGCCTTGGCTTCATCGTCTGTCAGCCCGCTGAGGCCATCCACGGGCTCGAAAATCCACTTGCCGAACTGCTTGGTGCCACCCGCGTTGACAAAGCCAAAGGCGTGTACGCCCCAATAATTGACGGTGCCAAAGCTGGCGGGTACCGGCTGTGACGCAAGGTGCTTGCTCAGCAGAAGCACCTCGGGGTTGGCGTCAGCAAACTCTTTGACCTTGGCAGGATCAGCCATTTTGGTCGTTGGATCGGGCTGCAGGGAAGCCAGGCGCCCAAAGAACTGCTGAGGCGACGAGGCACCAAACACCGGCGCTGAGATATTGCCCATCTGCCACTGCTCGCCGTTGGGTAAATTGAACTGCAATGCCAAGTTGCGCTGAGACTTGGCATTGTCAGGGGCTTTCGGGTTGGCGCCGCCCACCGAGAAGCGGACCACCACAGGCACGGGTCGGCCGCTGAAGGCCGACGCCGTGGACAAGGCGCGCGCCTCGGCCGTGCCAACAAACTCACCCACTGCGCAAATGCCTTTGGCGCCCGAGCGGCGATAACCCTCAAACTTGCCAAAGGTCGATTCGAACTGATTCAAGAAGGCGTTTGGATCCACCGGAGCAGCCGCAGGCGACTGTGCAAATGTGTTCAAGGACACCGCGGCGGTGGCTGCGGCCAAGGCCAAAAGCGAGAGATTTTTCATGTACCAAGCTCCGATAAGTCAACAGGGTGAGAACGAGTGGCGAGTCAGCGCGTGAGCAGTGTCCCGGCGCTTAGTCAAGATGGGCCGGCCAAGCTTACAAACTGCGATTGAATCAGGCTGGGCCTGCCTTTTGCGTACGGCCTCTCTTTCCCCCATCATGCTGCCGACCAATCCGCACTGGCCCAGGGCATAGATTCGCTGTTCTTGGAATCCTTTTCTTCTGTGCCTCAACCTGCAGCCTGCGTCCTTCGCCATGGGCCTCGCAAGAATTCAACCTTTCAAATTCACTGAGACGGGGTGCCAGGTTCAAGCGCCAGGGGTCGGCCACCGACTCGCCCACGCACAGCCCCCGACAAAGGCACTCCCACCTTGTGGAGTTGGTACGTGAGGGCGGCAAATCCGAAGGCCCAACGTGAGGCGCTCACGAGCAGGCCGTTGATGCTGAGCGCGGTGGGGAGGGTGACGCAAACGGCAGGCCCTAAACAAAGAGCTTGCCGAGCTGCAGTGAAAAGCCCTGCCCCTGAATCTGCGCCATCCGATTAATGCCAACGATGCCGGCGTTCAGGCGCACAAGGACTTGGTGCAGTCGCAAGAGCAAGAGTTGGTGGGATTGACGACTTTGTTCGATGCCGAGTTGGCTGTGCTCAAGGGCCCGTGGGCGGGCGAGGCCACCGGGTGGTGGCGCGGATCGTGCTAGATTAAGCGCGGGCCGCAGTCAATCGGGAAACTACCAATGTTCGATGTTGGCGCGGTCCATCGCAGAGACTTTCGATCGTGAGCCGCCAAGCCGAGAACTTGGACTGTGGATGAAATGCCGCCCTCTGGCCAAGGCTCACAAGTCGGAAGCCCAGCCTTGCCGGCTCTGGTTGCTGCGGCGTGCACCGCCATCTGAAACATAAAACGCCCCGTTGGGGTGCGGTTCGGATTGCACCAAGGTGCATCGCCAGAACGCCAGAAGTCTGCGCACGGCTGCGGTCTTGTCTTGTTGTTTGATTATGGTTCGTAGGACTGAGGGAGATGTACATGGTGAAGTTTTCTAGTTTGACTCCGTTGCCGACCGTGGTGGTACGGCAACCCCGGAGGGAAGCGGCCAACAGGGCTGGTACCCGGCCACCCGAACAGGGGTCCGCCCAAAACACCAACGCTGAGTTGGCGTCCCGCAGGCCAGCACCTGCTGCCCACTCTGTGCGTTCGGGTCTTGGGTCGCAATTTGTGAATGTGTCGTCGACGCTGGAGGCTCGTCTGGAGGCGTTGCGGCTGGGCGCTGATGGGCCAGCGCCGGTCCAATTGGGCGATCTTCCGCCAGAAATGCTCGATCAAATTGCCAGCGCTCTGCCAGCCAAAGACCGGTTCGCGATGGCGGGCGCCAACAAGGTCGTACGGACGGGACTCGAGGCGCAACTCAGCAGCTTGCGAGCCACTCGCGAGATTTCGAAGGTAAATAACATCGACGGACTGGAAGAGTCCTTGGGAAACATTGACTCTCTGCGCCCTGACCTGCGGACTGAGCCTTTGCGACAAATGATGCAGCGCATGCATGCGCTGCCGCCAGAACACAGGGCGGGGGCGTTGACGGCGTGGCGAGCTGCAGTCGCTGGACAGGCCGTCGAACACCGCCCGCCTGAGCTGCCCAGGCTAGAAAATATCCTCGGCCATCGTGACGCCAACACGGCTGTGTCGAACGGTGAGAACGTGGCGGTTGTGGCCCGTGTTTTTAATCTCACAAAGAACGAAATCCGTATTTTGGAGGACCGGTTGATCAGCGGTCGAGCGGGGAAGGACGTCCATGACGGAGAGAGCGTGCAAGTTATCTCAGCGCAATATGGCATTTGCACGCCCGACGGTATCCGCCGCCTGGAGACCCGCGCGATCAACCATCTGGCGGGGTATGCCGCGCACGGCGGCCAGAATGTGCAAACGGTCGCCGCGCGGCACGGCATTACCACGCCCGACGGTATCCGCCGTTTGGAGGAGCAGGCGATCATGGGGTTGAATGGGAATGAAGTGCATGCCGGCGACGAGCAAACCGTCGCCGCGCGGCATGGGATCACCACGCCCGAGGGGATTCGCTGCTTGGAGGACCGGGTTAGCCCGAGGGCGGCACGATCCTGAGCGTACGGGCCGTCGGTTCAACCCGCGGCTTTTTCTTCAGCAGCTCGTTGACTTGCGCAGGGTTGCCTTTGCCCTGGGTCGCTTTCCCTAAACTTGGTCACGCGGAGTCAGTGGGCGTAAACTGGTGGTGTGGGGAAGTTGTTCGCCTTAGCGATTGCCCTTTTTGTCGTGTTCCAGTTCACGGCCGCTTCCGCGCGGGCCCATGGCCCGTGCTGCCTGGAAGAGTGCACCGACTCGGCCCAATGCGTCGCGATGACCTGCACAACCTGTACAACGCCGGTGATTCCAAGTGTTGGTCAGTCCTCGATTCCAGCGACCACACAGGCCACGGACACTCCATACGCGGACCAACGGCTGAGACTATTGGATGCTGACATCTGGAAGCCACCCAGGTGACACGGGGTTAATTTCTCCAACTAACAACCAGGGCCTGCTCCGAACAGGCCCTAAGTTTCAGCTGAACACAGGAATCCAAAATGAAATCCAAGTTTTTCAAACTTTCAGCAGTTGTGAGCCTGCTCGTCGTCTCGGCCGTGGCGTTCGCCGCGAATGGTTGCTGCGGCGATTTGCAGTGCTGCCTGGAAATGCTGGCTTGCTGCTTCTGATGAAGTAGGCGACGCTGTCGTCCGGGGGTCGACACCGAAAGGGTCGGCCCCTTTTAATTACGAGATACGCTTCTACAGGCCTTCGTCACTTCACGACGAATCCAACTGGGATTTATTTGTCCAGCTTCTCGGCCATGTGATCCCAGCCGTACGTGGACTCGCCCTCCGTTGTGAGCACCATTTTTCCGTTGGCGTAAGTGATGGTGGTTTCCTTCGTGCGTGCAATCTCCAGCGTTTTCATTTTGCAGATGGCCGCTTTGCTGGGGGCATCATTGCAATAGGCCGGCGCTTTATCAGAGATGGACGACACCATGTGGTTCACCTTGCGCAGGTGATCAACGGTTTCAAAGGTGTCGACCTTGACGTCAAATTTCACATCGCAGCCACAAGACTTTTTCAAGGTCTCTGAGGCCTTCTTGATCGCAGGTTCGTTTTCCTTGGCATAGAAGTCACGCTCGGCCTTGCCAGCGTGGGCCCAAACTGCAGCGGTCAAAGCGAGGGTCGCGATGAGGAATCGGTTTACTTTCAAAGAAGCTCCTTAAGGATGAAGTGGGAACGGTGCTTATTTAGCCACAAGCACCCAGAGTCAATCGACGTGGAATTTTGGCGAGCAGTTGCATCACACGCTGTCCTTCGAGCAGGCCCATGTGGCGGCGAAGGCGGTGATTGAGCAGTGTGAGCGCGACGTGAACAAGCCAGGGGGGTTTTCCAATCCGCAGTTTCAGGTGGGGGAGAAGGTGCGGGAGAAGCTGGTGCAGCTGGAGGCGCAGCGGGCGATGGCTCTGCAATGAGGGCTGATGGGCGGAATGTTTTTTATCTGTTGCGCTCAGCAAAAATTCGAGCGACCTCAAGATGTGCGCCTTCAGCGCTGGCGTTTTCCAGTGCGTGCGAATCCCATGTGATGGGTGGGTAGCGCGCTTTCGAGCCCCCTCTCCCGCAAGGGGCGAGGGGAGCAAAAGCGGCTGGCGGCTGGTTTGATGCTCTTGCTCTTTGCGGTAGCGCAGGGGACATGGGAGATCGCACCGTTCGCAGCAGGGTCGTCTCTTCAACCTTAAAACAAAGCCATGCTCAACTTGCGCCGGTAGCCGTCGACCACCGGGTCGGCCGGCAGTGTGGTCACGTGGCCGGCAATTTCCACCGTGCTTTTGGGCGCTTCGGCTTTGGCCTTGGGCGCCGGCTTGGTCATCAGCTCCAAAATGGCGACGTAGGTCTTGCGTGCGAGCTCGTTGTTCCAGGCCTTGTCGCGCATGATGATCTCCAGCAGCGCGTCGAGCGCGTCATTGAAGCGCTGCGCCGCGAAGTGCACTTGGGCGAGCTCAAAGCGTGCTTCAAAGTCGCGTTTGTTGGCGGCCAGGGCCTGCGTGAGGGCCTCGGTGCTGCGTGCTTGGGGTGCCCGGTCGATGGCTTGCAGCCAGTGTTGGCAGGCGCTCAGGCGGGCGTCGAGCATCAGCTTGCCAGCCACCGGCGCCAAGACCTCGCGTGCCGCGTCCCATTGCCCCTGCTGCAACAGCGCGCGCAGGTAATCAAAGCGGGCCCCATCGTTATCGGGCTTCAGGATCAAGGCCTCTTTGAGCTTGGCCAAGGCGCTGGGCACATCGCCTTCGGCCAGCAATTCTTCGGCCTGGGCGAGATCTTCTTCGGCCATCAGTTCATCGGCGCTGGGCACATGCTTGGCCAAAAATGCGCGAATCTCCGCCTCCGGCAGGGCGCCAACAAAGCCGTCCACAGGCTGCCCGCCCTTGAACATCACGCAAAATGGAATGCTGCGCACGCCGAACAATTGCGACAGCTGCGCCGCAATCTGGGGGTGCTCGTCAGAATTGAGCTTGGCCAGCTTGAAGCGGCCCTCATAGGCCACCTCGAGCTTTTCCAGCACAGGCCCCAGGGTCTTGCAGGGGCCGCACCATGGGGCCCAGATGTCCAGCAACACAGGTTGTTGGGTCGAGCCCTGGACCAGTTCGGCCTCCAGGTTTTGCATGGTGATATCGATCATGGTGTGGGTCAGTCAGGTCAGGGGAGAGTCCGGCACGTGGGGCGTGGCGGCCTACAATTCAAGGTTTGGATCCACTGGAGAGCGCATGAGCAGCTTGGCAAATGAGGCATCAAGTAAAGCATCAAAAGGCGCCCCAGTGAAGGACGTACTGATTGGCGTGGTGATGGGCTCCAGCAGTGACTGGGAAACCCTGCGCGCCAGCACCGAGATTCTGACCGAGTTTGGCATCCCTTTTGAAGCCCGTGTCGTCTCCGCCCACCGCATGCCCGACGATATGTTCGCCTACGCCGAGGCGGCCGCCGGGCGCGGTCTGCGGGCCATCATTGCCGGCGCCGGGGGGGCCGCCCATTTGCCGGGCATGCTCGCCGCTAAAACCACCGTGCCGGTGCTCGGCGTGCCGGTGGCCAGCCGCCACTTGCAAGGGGTTGATTCGCTGCACTCGATCGTGCAAATGCCCAAGGGCATTCCGGTGGCGACCTTCGCCATTGGTGGCGCGGGGGCGGCCAATGCGGCCTTGTTCGCAGTGGCCATGCTGGCCACTGAGCAGCCCGCCTTGCGCACCCTGCTCGACGCCTACCGCGCGCGCCAAACCGAGGCCGCTCGCGCCATGAGCGCCTCACTGACCTGATGCCCACCACGCTGTGACCCCATGACGCACAACGCAAGCACCCGCTCGACTGATTTCATTGCCCCCGGCGCCACCTTGGGGGTGTTGGGGGGCGGCCAGTTGGGCCGCATGTTTGTGCAGGCGGCGGAGCAACTCGGCTACAGCACGGTGGTGCTCGATGACGATGCGCACAGCCCCGCCGGCCTCACCGCCCACGACCACATTACTGCGCGTTTCGATGACGCGGCGAGCCTGGACAGCCTGGCCGAGCGCTGCGCCGCCATCACCACCGAGTTCGAGAACGTCCCCGCGCAGTCGTTGGCGGCCCTGGCTGAGCGGCGGCCGGTGGCGCCTGGGGCGGCCGCCGTGGCGGTGTGCCAAGACCGCGCGGCTGAGAAAGCGCATTTCACGGCCTGTGGGGTGCCCTGCGCGCCGCACCACTTGATCGACAGCCCGCAGGCCCTGGCCCAGGTGCCGGCGCAGTTGCTGCCCGGCATTTTGAAAACCGCGCGCTTGGGTTACGACGGCAAGGGCCAGATCCGCGTCGCTGATCGGCCCGCGCTGGCGCAGGCCTGGCAAACCTTGGGCCAGGCGCCCTGCCTGCTGGAGAAGATGTTGCCGCTGGCCCTGGAGATCAGTGTCATCGTGGCCCGCCATGCCGACGGCATGCTGGTGCATTTGCCTGTGCAACAAAACTGGCACGTGGACGGCATCCTGGCGGTGACCCGGGTGCCCGCCCCCGGGGTGTCTGCGGCTTTGGCGACCCAGGCGGTGCACGCTGCCGAGCGCCTGGCCACCTCGTTGGACTACGTGGGCGTCTTGTGTGTGGAGTTTTTTGTGCTGCAAGACGGCAGCCTGGTGGCCAATGAGATGGCCCCACGCCCGCACAACTCAGGCCACTACAGCCTCGACGCTTGCGATGTGTCGCAGTTTGAGCTGCAAGTGCGCACGCTCACACAGGCCCCCTTGGTGGCACCGCGCCTGCACTCCAGCGCGGTCATGCTCAACCTTTTGGGTGACTTGTGGTGGGCCGATGGTCTTGAGCGTACGCCGCCCTGGGCGGCGGTGCTGGCCTTGCCCGGCGCCCACTTGCACTTGTATGGCAAGACTCACCCGCGCCGCGGGCGAAAGATGGGCCACCTCACCGTCACGGCCGCCAGCTTGCCGCAAGCTGAAGCTGTGGCCCGCCGAGCGGCGGTCTTGCTTGGCTTGCCCCCGTTTTAGGTCATGATCGTTGCTGGTAGTGACGCTCAGTGGCTCGCCGAGGCCTCCACGCGCCTGGCCCGGGGTGAGCTGGTCGCGTTGCCGACAGAGACGGTCTATGGCCTGGGGGCCCGTGCCGATGACGATGCCGCGGTGGCCCGAATTTTTCAGGCCAAGGGCCGTCCCAGCGACCACCCCTTGATCGTGCACGTGGCCGATGTGAGCGCTGCCCAGCGTTTTGCGGCGGACTGGCCACTGTCTGCGCAGCGCTTGGCGGCCGCGTTTTGGCCCGGGCCGCTGACCTTGATTGTGCCGCGCCGTCCCGAGGTGGCTCAGGCCGCCGCGGGCGGGCAGGGCAGTGTGGGCTTGCGCTGTCCCGCGCACCCCGTTGCACAGGCGCTGTTGCTGGCGGCCCAGGTCCAGGGGGTGTGGGGTGTGGCGGCGCCCAGTGCCAACCGTTTTGGCCGCATCAGCCCGACCTTGGCCGCCCATGTGGCGGCCGAGTTTGATGACTCAATGCTGGTGCTTGACGGTGGGGCGTGCGAGGTGGGCATTGAGTCCACCATCATCGATTGCACGCGCACGCCACCTGTGCTGTTGCGCCCGGGCGTCTTGATTCCCGCCCAAATCGAGGCTGTGCTGGGCCAAGCCTTGGGCCAGGCAGACGCTCATTCGCCACGGGCATCAGGCACTTTGCTGGCCCACTATGCACCGGTGGCCCGACTGCGCTTGATGCCCACCGGGCAACTCACGGCGGCCTTGCAAGTTTTGGGCGACGCGCCGGTGAAGCTGGCGGTGTATGGACGCAGCGCGCAGCGGGTGCCATCGGGCGTGCTGTGGCACCGCATGCCGGCCGATGCCGCCACCGCGGCACACGAGTTGTTTGCTGTGCTGCGTGACTTTGATGCGCAGGGCGCCCAGCTCATCTGGGTCGAGACGCCGCCCCTGGATCCGTCCTGGGATGGTGTGCGAGACCGCTTGCAGCGCGCTGCAGCATCAGCCTAAAAATGGGTGAAGCATCAACGCGCCTTCGAGGCGCGCCCCAACACGCATTTCATCGTCAAGATCGACCCCGCCAGCACCAGCGTGATGCCATTGGCCGCCACAATGGGCCAGGCTTGCAGGGTGATGCCGTAGCCCAGCCACAGCGCCACGCCCAGCGTGAACGCGCTGTACATCGCCAAGGAGATGCCGCTCACATCGCGCGTGCGAAACGTCAACCAGGCTTGCGGCACAAACGCGCTGGTGGTGAGTGTGGCTGCCACATAGCCCAGGGCGTCAGACCAGATCATGGATTGCTCCCACGTTCGTTGGCTTGACTCTGCCCGGCCACGGCCTTGCGCAAGACCCCGGGCCCGGAGGCCCATTGCACCAGGGCTTCAATCGCGGGTCGGGCGGCATTGGCATCGGGGTGGTTGATGATGGCCACCAGCACATAGCGTCGCCCGCTCGGGTGCAGCACGTAGCCTGCCACCCCAGCGGCATCGCGCAGTGAGCCGGTCTTCAAATGGGTACGGCCTTGGTTGGCCTTGGAGCGCTTCATCGTGCCGTCGACCCCGCCCACAGGCAATGAGCTCATCAATTCCGGCATCACCGGGCTGGCCCAGGCGCTTTGCAGCAAGCGCGCCAGCATGTGGGCAGAGACGCGGCTCTCGCGTGACAAGCCCGAGCCGTTGTCGATCACCCACTCGCGGTCGGTCTCGCCCAAACGGTCGCTGGCCCATTGACGCACCACGGCGCGTGCGTTCTCTGACGTGCCCAAGCCCCGCTGCGTCAGGCCCAGGGTCAAGAACAGCTGTTGCGCCATCACGTTGTTGCTGTACTTGTTGATGTCGCGAATCACCTCGGCCAAGCCGGGTGACGTCATCTCGAAGGTGGGGGGCGTGCCGGGTGCGGCGCCGTCACGTACCTTGCCGCTCAGTTGCCCGCCCAGGCTCTGCCACATGCCCTGCAAGGCACGTTGGTTGTAGGCGCTGGGATCTGTCGCGGCCATGGGCCAGATGCGCTCGCCGCAACTCGCGGGGTAGCTGCCACTCAAGCGCAGCAACTGCGCTTGAGTGAAATCGGCCTTCAACGCGCCACGCCAATCGCCACAAGGCGCGCTCGACAAGGGCACGCTGCTGTCAGACTGCAGTTGGGTCAGGGGCGGGTCCATGCTGACCATGGCCAAATTGCGTTGCGGGTCAGGGGTGAAGGTCAAGACCACCGATTTGTAGTTCAGCAGCAGGGCGTCCGGGCTGACGTTGTAGGGCCGCAGGGGCTCACCGTCAAAATCGGCCGGGTTCTGGGCGGGTACGCTGAACGCGCTGCGGTCCAGCACGATATCGCCGCGAATCTCGCGCACCCCCAACTGCTGCACCCGCCGCAGCAACAGCCACAGGCGCTCCATGACGAGTTTGGGGTCGCCTTGCCCCTTGATGACCAGGTTGCCATTGAGCACCCCGTTTTGAATGCTGCCCTCCACCCACACCGGCGTCGACCAGGTCCAGGCTGCGCCCAGGATGTCCAGCGCGGCGTAGGTGGTGAACAACTTCATCAGCGAGGCCGGGTTCACGGCTTGATTTGCCTGCCAGCTCAGCAAAGGGGTGTTGGTCCCCACCTCTTGCACCATTGCCACCATGGCTTCACGCGGCACGCGGGCCTTTTGCAAGGCGCTCTCGACCTCGGCCGGTAGCCCTTGGGCTGCGCAGTGACCGCTGACCACGAGGCAACTCAGCCCGGCCCATTGCCGCAGGTGTGACGGGGACATCCATGTCGTTAACTTCATTCGGCCAGTCCAATCAGTGTGTTGAGGGCATCAACCGGAAGGATAGAAGAAATCTTCTGAGCCATCCCCGACAATGCGCAGGCCGAATTCTCAATCATTGCGCCATGCTGCGACTCACTGAACTCCGATTGCCCCTGGACCACCCCGAGGAGGCCTTGCGCCCCGCCATTGCAGCACGTTTGGGCCTGCCCGAGATCGATGGCTTCGATTTCACGGTGTTCAAGCGCAGCTACGACGCGCGCAAAAAATCGGCCATTGTGTTGATTTACACGGTGGATGTGCAGTGGACTGACGAGGCCGAGGTGTTGGAGCGCTTGCGGGGCGATCCGCACGTCAAGCCCACGCCCGACATGCGTTATCAAGCTGTGGCGGTGGCCCCGCCGGGTTGGTTCAAGCCCGGTGGCGCGCTGCGCCCCGTGGTGATTGGCTTTGGGCCCTGCGGTATTTTTGCCGCGCTGATTTTGGCGCAAATGGGCCTGTGCCCGATTGTGCTGGAGCGCGGCAAAGAGGTGCGCCAACGCACCAAAGACACCTGGGATTTATGGCGCAAGAGCACGCTGCACCCCGAGTCGAATGTGCAGTTCGGTGAAGGCGGGGCGGGCACGTTCAGTGACGGCAAGCTCTGGAGCCAGATCAGCGACCCGCGGCATCTCACGCGCAAAGTGCTGCAAGAATTTGTGAAGGCGGGTGCGCCGGAAGAAATCTTGTTCGTCAGCAAGCCGCACATTGGCACGTTCCGATTGGTGGGCGTGGTCGAGAAAATTCGCGCCGACATCATTCGGCTGGGCGGTGAGGTGCGCTTCGAGCAGCGCGTGACGGACGTGCTGATTGAAGACGGTCAGCTGCGCGGCCTGACGCTGGCCAGCGGTGAGCAGTTGCGCACAGAGCATGTGGTGCTGGCCGTGGGCCACAGCGCCCGCGATACGTTTGTGATGCTGCATGAGCGTGGTGTGTTCATGCAGGCCAAGCCGTTTTCGGTGGGCTTTCGTGTGGAGCACCCCCAAAGCCTGATTGACCGCGCACGCTTTGGCCCCCATGCGGGCCACCCCTTGTTGGGTGCAGCTGATTACAAGCTGGTGCACCACGCCAGCAATGGGCGCAGTGTGTACAGCTTTTGCATGTGTCCTGGCGGCACCGTGGTGGCGGCCACCAGCGAGGTCGGCCGCGTGGTCACCAATGGCATGAGCCAATACTCACGCGCTGAGCGCAACGCCAACGCGGGCATCGTCGTGGGCATGTCGCCGCAAGACTATCGGCAAGATGGCCGCAACGACGGGCCGGTGAGCCCTTTGGACGGCATGGCATTTCAACGCATCTGGGAGTCGCGGGCGTTTGATCTTGGCGGATCGACCTACGCCGCCCCGGGGCAACGCGTGGGTGACTTTTTGCAGGGGCGGCCCTCTACCGCTTGGGGCGCTGTGCTGCCGTCGTACAAGCCTGGCGTGTTGCCCACCCATCTGGCCGATCCTGAGCGCCCCAGTCTGCCACCCGAGGCCCTGGCCGCCATCCGCGAAGCCCTGCCCGCATTTGAGCGCCAGATCGCCGGCTTTGCGCTGCCTGACGCGGTGCTCACAGGGGTTGAGACACGCACCTCGTCACCCCTGCGCATCACCCGTGGCCAAGACCTGCAAAGCCTCAACGTGCGCGGTTTGTACCCTGCGGGCGAGGGGGCCGGTTATGCGGGCGGCATCATGTCAGCGGGGGTGGATGGCATTGAGGTGGCCGAGGCGCTGGGGCGTTCGATGTTGCAGCGGGAGTGAGCGTCAATTGAGAGAATTGCTATCTTGGGGCTTGATGGCGACCAAATGGGACAGTCCATTCAGCGATCTTGCTCGGTAACTTGGCGGGCCGGAGTATCGTAATCCTGTCTACACCATCCTCCGGTTCTTCCTCTATGACCGTGTACACGCGGCCCAATAACTTTACCCAGTGCGCAGCCCGCATCCGACGCTCCCACTGGCTGCCGTACAAATAGTAATAATAGGGGGTCAAATCTTTATTTTCGAATATCTCATCGAGGTTAGGGTGAGGTACTCGTGAATAGTGTTTGCCTTTACGCAAGAATACATTAACAAAACTTTCTGTAGAAATGCTGTCTTGATCCAGGAGTCCTGTGCCAGAAACATACCTTTCAATAATAATATCTCGCTGCCCGTCTCCATCAACATCCACGAGAGCAAATGATGATAGCGCCGCCCCGTCTTCTCCGCATTCCTCCTCTGCACGTCTGAGCTCATTTGTAGGTACGTCTGGCCACCGCGCAGGGATACGATCCATTGTTAGACCCCTTTCATCATTCCGAAAGACCGACTTCCATTGGTGATGCCACTTGATGTTAAGTGCGAATGATTGCAATATTTGTTTGACTGGAATGTCCGGACTTGCCTTCCTCTGCCGCTCCACCAATCGTTTCAAAATTCTCGCCGCATTGTTATCTGTGGCGTCAATCGGCACGTCACTAGCTTGAGTTGACTCACACAAGGAAGCCTTTGCCGACGTGGTTATACATATTGCAAAACAGAATAACAAAAATCTAACTAGATTCCCATGATTATGGTTTGCCATTCTTTGGTTGCCGGTAGATAATGATTGCTCAAGAAAAATTATCAATAAATAATTTATTTTGGCGTAGGCGTAGGCGTAGGTCTGGACTGCATCACCGCGTTTATCGCCGGTCGAGCAGTATGAGCTTCCTCACCATTGGCTTTTGGATCCCCGCCTTTTCGTGAAACGGTCGGATGTGGGATGATTTCCTTGATATCTTTGAAGGTATCCATCAGCTGCCGCATTAGCCATATAAGAGAGCTATTTTGTGAGGCATTTACTGTATCGTAAACACCTTTTTTTTCAAGATTTACTTTCTTGGCCTCTTCAGATAGTGTTTCGTGATGTTTTTTTAGGCGTTCTGGAATTCGTATGTTGCCAACAATTTCAATACCTATGGAGTCGGTGTTGTCGGGGTATCTCTCTGGATATGGTTTTGCCGCCTCGATACGTGCAGAGGTTTTAACTTGATCCCCCAGCCAGTATTGACCGTCTTTGGTGCCATGCTTAATCATTTCTGATGGCTCGCAGCTGAGATTAATGAAGCACCTTGATCTCAGTTTTCCAACATGACTTGCTGTTTTAGTTAACGAGGCTGTTTGATATATAGTTCCATCAAGATCTATTAGGAAATGAGCGCCGTGCTTGTGCTTTGGATTTGCGTAGCCTCTTAATGTATCTGCTGCAGTATCAGATGCTGTTTGATGTACGATGATACCATTTATCAAAATCAACTTCTGATCATTGCTAATGTTCGCGATAGATTTCTTATCGACGGTAATTCGATCGCTGTCGACGATCCCATTTTCATCTACTGTAAGCATGTCAAACCTTCCAATGCATTAATTTCCCAAGGGCATGTTGCGCCCTTGGTTGGTATCTTTAGGCCGCAGATTTGTTTTGTGACAAATCCCAGCCGACAACGTGATTGCCGACATTGGCACTTCCGTCAGTATTCGATCCTTTATATTGCCATGTCACTTTAGAATATTTAATTCCAATTGTTTCAATTGGAAGTCCAAAGTCTGGAATGCTCATGCTCACATGTGAAATGATTGCATCTGTGAGTTTGATCGTCAAATAATTTGTACGTACGGTACCGGAGGCACGGAAGAATTGAACTTCAACGTCGTAGGCGTAAGCCGCAGAGCAGGCCTCCCAGATGTAAACACTTGACTTATCGATGTCTTTTGTGAATCCCATTTCCCCGTGTTCGCAACGCTCGGCTGTGTGGCCTCCGGCGGTAGAGGCTGTAGCTGACTTGGGTTGAGAAACTTCATGCATCCAGGATGACACTTCAACCCAGTCTTTGTGCTCGGCATCGGTGGACTCACCGATGATGTCTTTGGAGTTGGTCTTCTTGGTGAACTTCAGGTAAATGTCTTTCATCCTGCTTCCTCTTTGTGTGTGATCAAACGGCTTTAGAGCCAGCCACTCTATCCGACAGCAGACCCATCCTCTATCCCCCCGAATGGGGGGCGGGCCCTGCAGTCAAGACGGTGGGTGCATCGGCTGCGCCGGGCCTCAGAGAAGGGCGCCTTTCACAGCACTGTTTCGGGCCACGATCCCAGCCGTGCGCTTGAGAATTGACACTCAGGCTGCGCGGGCAGGGGTTCGACGCTTTACGCGCGCAGGTTCTCAACCAGGAGACGAGCGTGGCAACTTGGTTCAGTCAGTGGTCCATCAACCTCAAGCTGCAGGTGATGGCCGTGTTGGGTGTGGGCGCGGTGTTTTTGTTCGCCGCTTGGCAGGCTCAAAACACCTACCGTACAGGGTATGAGGCCCGCCAAAGCGCCACCAAGGCCCAGGTCGAGACGGCCATGGGCGTGATCGAGTGGGCGCATGGCCTGGAGACTTCGGGCAAGGCCAAGCGTGAAGAGGCCCAGGGCATCGCGCGCGCCGCGGTTGGCGCCTTGCGTTACAGCGGCAAAGAATATTTTTGGATCAACGACATGCACCCCAAGGTCGTGATGCACCCCATCAAGCCCGAGCTCGATGGCAAAGATGCCACGGGCATCAAAGACCCCAATGGCAAGGCCTTGTTTGTGGCGTTTGTCGACATGGTGCGCAAAGAAAAAGCCGGCTTTGTGCCCTATTTGTGGCCCAAGCCAGGCGAGTCCGAGCCTGTGGAAAAAATATCGTATGTGAAGGGGTTTGAGCCTTGGGGGTGGGTGTTGGGTTCAGGCATTTACCTGGATGATTTGCAGGCGCAAATGCGGGCTCAGTTGCTTCAGATTGTTGGCGTGGTGGTGGTGCTGGCGGGCTCGATGTTGGTCTTGTCGTATGGGGTGGCGCACTCCATCGTGGATGGTTTGAGCGCCGCCAGGACGGTGGCCAACCGCATGGCCGCCGGAGATTTGAACCATCGATTCACACCAGGGCGGACTGACGACATCGGTGAGTTGATGAACGCCATGAGGGACATGGTGAAAAATTTTCGGCACACAGTGGGCTCGGTGCAAACCGGGGCTCGGGGCGTCGAGCTCACAGCGGCTGAGATTGCATCAGGCAACAACAATTTGAGCGCCCGCACAGAAAAGCAGGCCTCGGCGCTGGAGCAAACGGCCACGTCGATGGCGCGTTTGAACTCCGCCGTGCAACAAAACGCCAGCAACGCCCAGCAGGCCAATGAATTGGCCCGGGGTGCAAGCACGGTGGCTGTGCAGGGTGGTGAGGTGGTGGGCCGGGTGGTCGAGACGATGAAGGGCATCAATGAGTCGTCCAAGAAAATCGCTGACATCATCAGCGTGATCGATGGCATCGCGTTTCAGACCAACATTTTGGCGCTCAATGCGGCGGTCGAGGCTGCTCGTGCCGGTGAGCAAGGCCGGGGTTTTGCGGTGGTGGCCAGTGAGGTGCGCAGCTTGGCACAGCGCAGTGCGGATGCGGCCAAAGAGATCAAGGCGCTCATCAGTGCCAGCGTGGAGCGCGTTGAGCAGGGCACGGCCTTGGTCGACCAAGCCGGCTCCACCATGGATGAGGTGGTGGCAGCCATTCGCCGCGTGACCGACATCATGGGCGAAATCAGCGCGGCCAGTGCTGAGCAAAGCGCCGGCGTGGCCGAGGTGGGCCATGCCGTGGGCCAGATCGATCAAGCCACGCAAGAGAACGCGGCGCTGGTGCAGGTGAGCATGGCCTCGGCCGAAAATTTGAAGGTCCAGGCGCAGGGCTTGGTGCGGGCGGTGGCGACTTTTAAGCTGGATGAGCGCATGGCGATGGAGTGATACGAGAACACGGCCTGCTACCCCGTCTCAGTGAGTTTGGAAGGTTGATTTTGCCAGCGCGAACAGGTGGTGCATGGGCAAGCTGAGCTTGCAGGAATGCATTGCGAGGGTATAGCGCTCCTGAGGCACGCTCCTGGATCCCCGCCTGCGCGGGGATGACGGGCGCAGGCGGGGATGACGGGCGCGGGCGGGGATGACGGGCGCGGGCGGGGATGACGGGCGCAGGGGCTGGCCTCTCCCCATGTCATTCCCGCGCAGGCGGGAATCCAGCAGCCTGTGTACTTCGCCACTGGCCTGGCAAGAATTCAACCTTTCAAATTCACTGCGACGGCGTCCTACGCTGAACCGTCAAAGACGCCATGCTTATCTGCGCTCACGAACAGGCGAGCGATCGGGTGATCCAAGCTGGCTCTCATCCCCCCGTTATCCACCTCTTCGAGAAATGCACTGTAGGCATCGTCAAGATCCTTGAGGAACTTGTCCTGCGCAAAGTCGGCTGAAAAATGATCCTCATGTTCTTGCGCGAAGGCAAGCATCGTCATGTAGAGACCCTCAAGCGTCCCAACAGCATCGTCGTCCTCGGCAAGGATCTGCGACTTCAAGAGATTGAAGTTCAGCGCCACATGCTCGCTAGACGTGTCATCGGGATCCCAGATGTGTTTGGCCAGGAGCGCTGAGTCAGCACATTTTTGCAAAAGCTCCGCTGCTTGGGCGTGGTTTCCTGAAAGGGTCTCCAAGCCAGCTTGCCTTTCATGCATCTTGCGGTGACGCTCCAAGATCGGTATCAAAGTGCTGCGCATGGACCTGCCTGTCACAGCCAAGTCATGACGAGGGTCCCTGATTTGCTCGTTGATCTCGGGCTGAAGATGCGCCGACAGATGGGCCAGCATCCTGCCGGGGACACTGTCCAGCGCACTGATCCCCCCCGCGCCAGCGTAGGTTTGCTCAATCTTATGCAAGTAGTTTTTTCTGCCCGCCCCATCGCCAGACGATTGGAAAAGCCCATCCAATTGTGACAAGTATGAATTTCTTATTTCAGAAATGGCGGGCAGATTTTGCTGATCAGGGGGGATTTCACAAAGCAACTTGAGCAGATCCACGCAAACAGAAGCCAAGGCATTCAGCTTGCTGAGGTGCACGACAGGCTCTTCGCTTGCGTTTTTGAGTTCGGCCAGGCCGATCTCGAGTTGCTGCGTATAGCCGTAGACCCGCAACGCGGCTTCGTCGAACTCTCCCCCGTCGCCTGTTCTGAACTTGTTCAGAAAAGATTCGGGATCTCCAATGTTGGATTCAGGCAGGCCACCCACCGACTGGTCACCAAAATCATCAAACTCCTCGACGTCGTCTGTGTTTTTGCCCCGCAGCTTGGGCAGCGAAAATCCTGCGCTTGGGTGGCGAGACTCCTCTGAACTTTGAATAAGTTGTCTGTGGACAAATGCCACCCGTGATCCTCGGGGGGGGATGCCGCCAACTGGGGGATTCGCAAAGGAGTGGGTCGATTTTGGCAGGGCGGACAGCGTGGCGGCGAGCGCTGCTAGCTTGCTCAATCTCAGCTTCAAAGAATCCGACTGAGTGCTCGCGGATCGCTTTGCCTGAACATCCGGGCTGGGTTCAACCCTTGCTGACTGCGATGCAGTCTGTTTCGCGAATGCATCGGTATAGGGGATCTTCGCGATGGCCTTTATAACCATGTTGTTCTCGCACTGTTGGGCGCCACTCAAAACGAGTGGCATCAATGCGGAACTGACTTCTACGAAGTCCGCGGGGGGGCCAGTGTATTGACGGAAAGCGGCCCGCCGGGGGGTGCTAAGGGAATCCTCTTGCTGGGTTATCCCCTAGTACCCCGTCTCAGTGGATTTGAACGGTTGATTGCGCCAAAGCGAACAGGTGGCGCATGGGCAAGCTGAGCTTGGAGGAATGCAGTGCGCGGGGATGTTGCTCTTGAGGCACCGTCCTGGATCCCCGCCTTCGCGGGGATGACGGGAGACGGCGGGGATGACGGGAGATGGCGGGGATGACGGGCGCAGGGGTTGGCATCTCCCCATGTCATTCCCGCGCAGGCGGGAATCCAGCAGCCTGTGTACTTCGCCAAGGGCCTCGCAACCATTCAGCCTTTCAAATCCGCCGCGACGGGCTACTGGCTCCGCGACCTGGGATGGTGGCGCCGGCTTACTGCAACACGACGTACATCGCGCTGTCAGGGAACCGAAAGCTCACTTGGGTGGCCGATCGTTGCAAGGGCAGGGTGTCAATGACCATGCCGTTCATGTCGAGCACGCTGGCGCGGCTCAGCGCGGGGTTGTTGATGCTGACCTGCAGCTGCCCCTTGATCACTTGCCAGGGCGCTTGCCCGTGCGAGGTGAGCGTCATGCCGTCCACGGTGACGCCGCCGTCCAGGGACAGTCGGGTGGGCTTTTCCTGCCAGTGGGTGGGCCGGCTTTGGGTGCCATATTGGACCAGCACCCGCTTGGCGGTTTTCAAGGGCGCACCGTCCAGCGACACGGCCATGGCCGCGCCAAAGGCATTGCCCGACACAAACCGCACATCCGTGAGTTGATGCACCGGCGCTTTGGCAAAGTGGGCCGCCACGCCTTGCACCTGCGGCGCATCCACGGTGCAAAAGCCCGACTCATGGTTGAGCACGATCTGGCCCGTGTTGGCGCGAATCACGCCAGGCTCGATCCAGCGTGACAGATCGGGCGCCAAGGGGTTCGCACGACTGCTGGTGGCTTTGTCATCAAAGGCCACCTGCACCGGGCCGACCAAAAAAGCCTCGGCGGGCCACGCGGCGGCCGTCGCCTCGCGTGCCACCTGGCCGCGGTCGCGGTTGGGGTCGAAGCTGGGCTCTTCTGGCCGCAGGGCCGGCTGACGGCGCCACAAATCACCCATGCTGCGGGTTTCAGTGAGCACGGGCTGGCCTCGTTGCACATAGCCTTGGCGGTAAGCCAGGGCCGCGGCAGGGAAGTTGCCCAGGGTGTCCGGCGTGGCAATTGACCACTTGCTTTGTGCCGCCAGGTAGCCGTTGGGCGACTGGGGCGGGCCCCAGCCTTCGCTGTGGGTGTCGAACCAGGTGTAGCCACCCACCCCCGTGAGCCCCCCGTACACGGACACCAGAAACGGCCCTTCCGCCGCGTAAGCCTGGGGCATGGGCCAGCTGCCCTCGGTGACCAGCATGGGACGGCCCACCGTTTGGCGCAGTGCCAGTGGCATCAGCCGCGGCGTGCGCAACACGCTGTCGCTGGTGAAGGTGTCCCCGGCTTGCACGGCCCAGCCCACGTGGGGGCCTTGGTGCACGCTGCTGGTGTAGCGGTTCACCGCGTCAACGGGGGCGGCGGTGTACGACCAGCGCTCCACATCGCCCAGCTGGCCAGAGTGGGCGGTTTTCCAATTGCCGGCGTTGATGAGCGTCTTGACGCCGAGCTCATCGCGCAGGTAGCGCACGATGTCTTGGTTGAAGTCGTGCATCAAGCGGCCGAAGAACTCGGTCTGATCAGCCTGGCGCTGTGCACGGCCCGGCTTGTTGGGCGCCGAGGTGAGCTCGGACATGTTCAACAGGCTCATGCGCGGTGGCTGCGGCGCCCCCGTGCCACGGTCGACGTCGCCTTGCCACGCGGTCCCCACGCGGGCGGCATCACCATACTTGGCGCGCAAAAAGGCATCAAAGCGCTCTTCCAGCATCTGGCGTTGCGGGCCTTTGATCAGGTCCACGGTCCAGAACAACAGGCTGTCTTCGTTTTGCAGCTGCAGCAGCGCCACGCTGGGGTCTTGGCCCAGGGGCAGCCCCGTGTGGGGGTTTTCTTCGGCCAACAGTTGTTTGAGCCACTGCTTGTAGGCACTTTGCAATCGGGGTTCAAAAAACAGCAGGCCAAAGGCGTGCTGGGGCGGGCCGCCGGGCAGCCAATCCGGGGCGAACTTCATGGGCCCCGCCCAATAGGGCGACAGCGCGGTGTAGATGCCCTCCTTGCGCAGCGCGGCCACCGTGCGCCAGATGCCGTCGCGCTCCACGGCGTTGATGTCCGCCATTCGCGCGTTGGCTTGGGCTTGAAGGTCGGGGCTGATTTGCCGGTGCAGGCGCACCAGGTTGACCCCGCGTTTGGCTAAAAAGCGCGCGTGGCGGGCCAGCTCAGGCGCTTGGGTCGGGCCCAAAGGGGTGGTCTGGAAGGGGCTGCGGCCGACCTCTGAGTTGACCGCCCAAAAACGCACCGGCTGGCCATTGCCCCGCACCAACTCGCCCGCTGAGTTCACCCCCACGAAGCCCGTCTCGCCAGCCAGGGTCTCGTTGAGTGAGCGCAGGTTGAGCAAGGCTCGGCTGTCAAAGGTGTCGTCACTCGGTGTGAAGGCCCAGGTACTGGCTGGCGCGGCGGTGGCCTCAGGCTGGACTTTGGGCGAGCCGCCCCATAGGAAGGCAGCGATGGCACCCACGGCACTGAGGCACAAGAACTTTATTTTTGTCGACATGGGCGCTGAAAATTGGGGACGCTTGGCAGGACATGCTCAATTGTGGATGGTAGTCGTGTTGAGCCGCACGCCAAACCCCACGATTAGGGCCCTAAGCGTAACGCCAACAGTGGGCAGTGCGCCGGTCACATTCTGCGTGCTCGCTGTAAGTCGCCTGGCGGTGGCGCGACCAAAGCAGGTCGTTCATCCCCCCAAGGCCGCTCATGTCATCCGCCATTTTTCATCGCTTGCACAAGCAGCTGTTCCTCCTGGCTCCAGCCAGCCTGGTGCTGGTCACGGGGGTGGCTGTCGCTGCCACGCCCGCGTGCGAGGTCAAGAGTGGGCCTCGCGCGCCGACGGTGCTTGAGCTCTACACCTCACAAGGATGCAGCTCCTGCCCCCCGGCCGAGCAATGGGTCTCGAAAGTGGCCGCGACCGATCCCGACGTCGTGGCCCTCGCTTTTCATGTGAGTTACTGGGATAACCTCGGCTGGCCCGACCCTTTTGCCAGCCCTGAGAATACCCAGCGCCAGCATGCGCAGCGCCGCTTCAACGGCGCGCAGCAAAGCTACACACCGCAAGTGGTCGTCGACGGTCGGGACCGGCCCGATTGGCACAAACGGCCCGTGCGGGACAAAGCGAGCGAGCAGCGCATCGCGCCAGTGGCCATCAATCTGCTCAAGGAGGGCGACAGCTACCGCGCCCAAATCACCTTGGCGGGCACCGCGCCCGACATGCGGCTGGAGGCCCTGTGGGCGGTGACCGAGAGCGGTCATCGAACAGCCGTGGCGGCCGGCGAGAACCGTGGACGCACCTTGGCTCAAGATGCGGTGGTACGCGAGTGGCGGCCTGTGCCCGCGTGGCTCGCGAACAAGGCCAATCCCGTGACGTTGACATTCAATCCCAAGCAAACCACCCCAGCGCCCAACGCCCGAAACCTCAATCTGGTGATCGTGAACGCTGACACGGGGCAACCGGTGCAGGCGGTGCGCCTGGGGTGTTGAGCCTCGCTTAAGCCAGCACCGGGCGGCGTTGCTGCTCGACGGCCGTGCGCGCCGCTTCAAGGGCGGCCCGCACGGTCTGGGCGGTCACGGTCTGACCCTTGGGGTTGTTCAAATGCTCATCGTGGAAATCCTTGGTCAATACGTGGTCTTCAAGAAAACGAATCTTGTCCCGCGCGGCGACAAAGGTGTTTTCGTAGGTGTGATTCAATATATTACCCTTGGATATTCCCTTGGCGCCGAATTGTTTCTGGTCGGCCAGATCAAGCTCTTTGAACAAGGAGTCCAGCGTGGTTTTCGCATCGAGCCATTGATCGGAGTTTTGGGGTGCCAGCGAATCTGAACCAAAGCAAATGCGGTCGCTGTGTTTTTGCATGAAGGCAACCCAATCGTCCATATTGTCTTTCTTAGTCAACTGCTTGCCAACCTCGCTCCAAGAAATATCGAGCTTGAGATTGGGGCAAGCCTTCAACAGTTTGTCCAATTCAAAGGTGTGTCCCTCACTTTGTTGAATGAACTGTCCCAGTCCTCCGGCATGAGCCCACACCACGGTGGTATTTTTTGCGCGTTCATCTGTGAGAACTTGGGTGAGCCCCGCTAAATTGGCAAGCTCGCGCGGGGCTGCTTTCTCGCGATTGAGAGATTTTATTTCGCCAACAAGTTGATTGCGCAGGCTGTCGATATCACAACGCAACACCACGGGCATGCCGATGACCCCGGCCATTTCTATCAGTTTGATGGCCGGGTCAACGCGTGATTCCATGTCAAACCCTGCCTCACTGTCTGTCCGAACACTTGGCAGGCTCCGCGGATCAGAATACATGTTGTCGCCAAGCTCTTTGTTCAAGGTGACCTCGCCAATGCCGGTAAAAACCCCCTTATTGACATACAGCTCTTTGAGAAGCTTGTGCGCCGCGCGATCATCACCCAGGTGCAAGCCCGTGATCATGGGGTCAATTCGGCTGCGCTCGGCGTCCGTCAACCCTGCGCTATGGATGGCATGCGCCAGATGAGAGTTGACTGAGGTATCAGGATAAACCACTGCTTGCGCAACAATTCGGTCAATCAGTGTTGGATCTTGCGCGAAGTCTGTCAAGGACAGTCCTTTTTCGTGCGCCCAGGGTGTCCCTTGCTTAGCCTGCTCAACTTCCGCCACGAGTTGTTGTGGGACGTAGTGGAACTCTAATAGGCCGGTATCATTATCACAACCCTGCTGGCTAAACGCCCCGACATTGCTCATTTCCCGAACTTTTTGCGAGAGTTGCGGCAGGTTGACGAATGTTTTTGGCGCTCTGTCCTGAATTTCGAGATTCAATAAACTCATGGATACTGGCATGGAGGTCGAATTGCGAACACCGATCTCATCCATCATGGCCAACTTCTGTTTGGGCAATAGACCCCTCTGAACATAATTGGTGTCGTGCATGTGAGAGTCTGTATGAGGCTCAACGCTGACACCTGCGCCCTTCATTTCATACTTTGGCAAAGAATATTGATTGGCATGCACGAATGCGCCGTTCGATTTTCTGAGAGTTGATATCCGTGTGGCAACCAGCTGGTCCGGACGCAGGCTGCCGTCGAGAAATATTCGGGGGTTCAAAATCATCCGCTGAGACCCTGGTGTCTGGGAAGGTTTGGCCATCGACCCAGGGCGTGGGCTTGGTTGGGGTGTTTGCACCAAAGGGATCGGCGACCGGGTGGTTGTTTTGTTTTCTCTGTCCTTGGCCTGGTGGGCTGCGTCAAGGGCAGCTCTCACGGTCTGGGCACTCACAGGTTGGCCATTGGGATTGTTCAAGTGAGCGTCATGAAAATCCTGGGTCAATACATGTTCTTCAAAAAATCTAAGCTTTTGTCGTGCGGCTACGAATGTGTTTTCGTAGGTATGGTTCAATATATTTCCTCTGGATATTCCTTTGGCGTGGTATTTTTCTTCGTCCGCCTTATCAAGTTTTTCAAATAAAGTATCAAATGTGGCCTTGTTTTCATTCCATTGGGCAGAATTTTTAGGTGCAAGCGTGTCTGAACCAAAGCAAATGCGATCACTGTACCTCTGCATGAATGAGACCCAGTTGTCCACCTTGTCTTTCTGAGTCAACTGCTTGCTCACCTCTGTCCAGGAGATATCCAATTTGAGGTTGGGGCAGGCCTTCAACAGTTTTTCTAATTCATCAGTATGGCCCTCGCCTGCTTGAATAAATCGACCCAAACCACCAGCGTGCGCCCACACGACCGTGGTGTCTTTCACCCGGCTGTCTGTGAGGAGCTGCGTCATTCCTGCCAAATTCGCCGGCTCTCTCGGAGCGCTCTTTTGACGATTGCTCATGCTCATGGCCTCGACCATCTGGTTGCGCAGACTGTCGATGTCGCAATGCAATACCACGGGCGCGCCGACGACCCCGGCCATTTCCATCAAACTGACAAGTGCTTCTGTGCGGGCTGCCATGTTAAAGCCAGCTTCATCATCAGTTCGGGTGCTTGCTTGACCTCGATGACCCGCAAATAGGTTATCTATCAACTCCTTGTTCAAGGTGATTTCTCCGATACCGGTGAAAACCCCCTTGTGCACAAAGAGTTCCTTCAAAAACTTGTGGGCCACACGTTGATCGCCAAGGTGCAAGCCGGTGATCATGGGGTCGATTCTGCTGCGATCAGCTTGCGTCAAGCCTGAGTTTTTAATGGCATGCGCCAAATGCGAGTTAACGGATGTGTCAGGATAAATGACGGATTTGGAAACAATTCTATCGATGAGGGTTGGGTCATTAACAAAGTCCCTCAGAGAAAGCCCCTTCTCATGGGCTCGACTGGTTCCTTGCCTCGCCTTTTCAACTTCTGCGATGATGGCTTGTGGCACATAATAAACTTCCAACGCATCGCAATGGTGGTTGCATTTTTCCTGCGGTCTGCCGAGCGATTCGCTGGATTTTATTTGTCGAATTTGTTGAGAAATTTGTGGCAGATTGACGAAGATTTGGGGTGCTTTGCCTGGACTTTCCACGTTGATCAAGCTTGTGGGTATGGGCATTGATGTTGAATTTCGAATGCCGATTTCATTCATCATGGCCAACTTTTGTTTGGGCGTTACACCCATCTGCACATAGTTGGTGTCATGCATGTGAGCATCAGTGTGCGGCTCTGCACCTGTGCCCGCCATTTCGTATTTTGGCAACGAATATTGTTTGGCATGGATGAGCGCGCCGCTCGAATCCCTGATGTCTGAGATTTTGGTGGCGACCAGTTGGTCGGGCCGCTGGCTGCCGTCGACAAATATTCTGGGGTTCAAAATGACCCGGCGAGGCGGGCTAGATGCTCTGTTCGTTCCGTGCTGGTGGGAGCGGGCGTCCCGCCTGGGCTCATCTTGCGGCGGCGCGATGGTCGTCTGCGCACCCGGGCTGCGCGGGCTCGCAGAGCGGCGCCCCAGCAACGGATCGCGTTCAGTCGGGGCTGGCGATGACTGCAAATCACGTCGAGGGGGCGGGGGTACGCCGCGAGCAATAGAAGTCATGTTGTCCTTTGAGATCACTCATTCACGGACTGCTGATGGGTCTTAGCGGACCATTTTCATCGAATGGTCATCGAAACAACATTGGTGTTAAATCGGGGGTGGTGTTGCCTGGGCGCAACGATTTGCGCCGCGTGGACACCCCCATTGGGGTGTAGCAAATGGCATGCCTGCAGGGCGGCTCAGGGGGGGGCGCTCGCCCAGTGGCGTCGTGGCACGTGGTGCGCCACTGAGTGAAAACTGTCCCAGGCAAGGACCGCTTGTGAGCGGATTCCCAGGCGGATGAGTCAAGCGCCTGCTGAAAAATGCAGCAGCGTGCTCAAGAAGACGCTAACGCAGCCAGGATGTCAGTTCGTCCAGGCGGTTGAGCGTGCCATCGCTGTCGACTTGGCCCACGGGCTCGCCGTGGTTGTAGCCATAGGTCATGAGCACCACGGGGCAGCCTGCGGCGCGCGCGGCTCGCGCGTCGTTGCTGCTGTCGCCCACCATCAGGGTGTGGGCGGGCAGGGTTTGCAATGCCTCGCAGGTTCGTTGCAGGGGCAGGGGGTCGGGCTTTTTGCGCTCGAAGGCATCACCGCCAAATACGTGGCTGAAGAAAGCCCGCAAGCCTTTTTTCTCCAGCAAGGGCAAGGCGAAGGCCGTGGGCTTGTTGGTCAGGCAGGCCATGGGCAAGCCGCGCGCTTGCAGTGCCTGCAAGCCCTCGAGCACACCAGGATAGAGCGGGGCGTGCGTGCCGTTGAGGGCCAGGTAGTGGCGTTGGTACAGCGGCCAGGCGTGCTCAAAACGCTCGGGTGCACCGACTTCGCTCAGCAGGCTGCGCACGAGGTGCTCTGAGCCTTTGCCGATGGTGTGTTCAATGAAGCTGCGCGACACCGCCGGCAGGTCCATCTCCCTGAGCACGGTGTTGAGGACCACGTCGAAGTCTCCCAGCGTGTCGACCAGGGTGCCGTCGAGGTCGATCATGACGGCGTGGATGGGGGCGTTCAGGGGCATGGCCGGGTCTCACTGGTGGGCGCGGATGTCTTTGAAGACTTGGCTCAACGGGGTGGTGCGAGCGTCGAAGACTTTGCCTCCGGTGACTTCAACCAGGCGGTAAAGATCAGCCTCGTTGGCGTCGCCGAACAAAATCATGAACACGGGGATGTCGTGTACGGCCTGCGGCAGCAGGGCGTAGGCTTGCTCGAATGCATCGAGCGAGCTGCGGGTGTCATTGCCATCGGTCAGGGCGATGATGCTGTATTGGTCGTGGGGTCGCCGTTGGCGTTGTGCGTGGGTGTGTTGCAGGGCCACCAGCACGCTGTCGTACAGCGCGGTCCCGCCCTCCATGGGCAGGCTGTCAATGTAGGCTTTGAAGCGCTGGCGCACTTGCTCGATGGTTTGCGCGTCATCGGCTTTTTTTTTCGCGCCGGGCTTGGCCGCTGGGGGTGACAGGGCGGGGAACTCAAAGGCGCGCAGGCGCCCCGGCGTGTCCGCAAAAGGCAGCACCCCAATGCGCTCGCGGTAGGTCCACTGGCTGAGTCGGCCCGACAGTGAGGTGTCGTCGCCCGCCAGGCCGTGCAGGGCTTGCAACAGTTGCTCGCGCCGGGGCCCCTTCATGCTGCTGCTGGTGTCGAGCACCAGGGTCGAGGCCAGGGGCCGGCGAAACTCGTTCAGGTAGGCGTCAATCAGGCCATCCGACAGCGCTCGGTCGGACGAGAACGGGAGCTCGCCGTGCGGGTCCAGGGGGGGCAGCAGGTCTTGCAGGTGCGTGGCGACTTCGGGGTGCACCGGGCGGCGCAGGGTGTTTTGGGCGAGCCAGGTTTGGGCGGGCGCACTTCGAAGGTAAGCGCTCACTTGGCGATAGTCGTCTTGGCGCGCTTCGTTGAGCAGCATAAAGGGGTAGTCGGCCGTGGCCACGCCTTCGTGAGGGTAGATCAAGACCAAGGGCTCGCGCAGTTGCCCGCCGCGGTTGAGGCCCAGCAAGCTGCTCTCGTAGGTGATGAAGGTGTTGACTTGGCGGCCCTGCTGTTCAATGAACTGCTGGGTCAAGTCGATCGTCTCACTCGACAAACGGTAGCCGGTGAGGAAGTTGGCGATGGCCCGGCGGTCGATGTCTGCCGCGCGCAGAGCCTCACCCTTGCCGCTGGCGGCGGCGACCACGCCCATCAACGCCAAGTAGCCCTGGTTGGCGGTGGCGGGGTTGTGCAAGGCGTAGGTGATCTGGCCTGCCGCTGCGGCCTGGGTGATCGTCTTCCAGCTGACCGTGGCCGCTGTCACGGGGTCAGCCCAGCCCAAGGATTGGGCCACCGATTGGCTCACCCCCACGGCCAGCGGGCTGGTCATGATTTTGCTGTGCTCGACCACGCGTGGGGCCGCCTCCGGGTGGCTGAACAAGAGCCTGGCGTTCGCGAACCAGGCTGCATCGGCGCGGGTGGTTCCGTTGAGGACGGCTTCCGTGCTGTCGTTGGTGCCGCCAAACTCCCATGTCAGTCGCACCCCGGTGGCTTCGGCCACGAGTGCGCTCAAGCCTTCGGTGTCGCGCAAATCACTGGTGGCCAGGACGACGAGCTCGCGCAGCGGTGCACCCGCGGAGGGTGGGGTGGTGGGCAAGGCGGTGGCATCGGCGGGTGCTTTTTGGCAGCCCCACAATCCCTGCAAGAGCACAGCCGCCAAGGCGCAGAAAATGACCCGCACCGGGCCACTGCGATGGGGCAGGCCAGGGCGCAAGGCGCTCATTGCGCCATCTCTTGGGTCACGACCGAGATCATGTCCGCCAGGATCTCGGAGGCAGGGGCGTCGGTCAGGTAGGTCAGCAAAGGCTCCACCGCCAAGCGGGTGGGTTGGGCGGTCATCAAGAAGGCGCCCAAATCAGCCCCCCGAAAACCATGCTGGACCGCCAGGCGCTGCAGCTCCGGGTCGTGCACCAGCAGATCGGCCAGACGCTGAGCGCGCTCGCTCGTGGCCACGAACACGAGTTTGTTGATGATGGTGGGTTGGGGGTAGAGCAACACCGGATGCTGTACCCCACGGTCGGCGTTGGTTTGCGGATCTTGCTTGAGGGCGTGGTGAATGAGTTGGTTTTCGTAAATGAAGGCCAAGGGGGTTTTGCCAATGCCCAGGGTCAGGTAGTCGGTGAAGTTGCTGCTGGTGTCGTTTTCCTGGTAGCCCTGGCGCGTGAACAGGGGGGCCACTCGCCGCGCGAGGTCTCGGCCCTGAGCGCGTGTACTGATGACGTCACCGTGCAGGGTTTGGCTGGTCAGGGCCAGGTACAAGGCGGCCGCGTTGCTGTGGCGCAGGTCGGTGGTCGACACGAGGACGCTGCGCGACATGTCGTAGCCCCCGGCATCGAGCAAGTCCCGCCAGCGCTTGCCTGACAGCATCACTTGCGCCAGGCGGTTCATGTCCAAGCCGTAGCTGGTTTCTCCCAAGGGCTGTGCAATGCCGTTGGCGATCAGGATGTCAGCGATAGGCTTCCAGCTGGCAACCACCACGGGGGTGTAAAACGGACTGGAGGTGCTGGCACTCACCTGCGCCTCGCGCAGGGTGTCGGTGACTTCGCGTGCGGCCAACGCGCCTGAAGTGAAGATGAACTCAGGGGCCTGGCCCTCACGGAGCTGCTGGGTCATGGCGCGGTCGTTGGCGCGCGTGAGCTGCACGGGCAGACGGTGCAGCTCCAGAATGCGGCGCACGCGCTCGTCGCGAAAGAAGGGGTCGACATCCATCGTGATCAGTCCCAGCAGGGGCTCGGCGCTGCTGGGCGTCAGCTTCACGGCCTCATGCTCAGGACGGCGGTCTTTCAGGCTCAGCCAGATCGCCAAGGCAGCGCACAACAACAAGGCCACACTGAGCACCCTCAGGGCCGTGGATGAACGGGGCGAGTTGTTCGGGTGCAGTGTGGTCATGGGACTCAGCTCAAGGTGAGGATGCAGGCGTCGCCCAATTGCTCGCGCCACACCCGCACGCGGCACAGCCGGCCTGGCAGGCCGGTGAGGTCGAGCTGCTGGGCGATGAAGTTGCACAGGCCTTCCAGCGTGGGGTGGCTCAGGCCGGGCACTTCATCCAAAAAGCGATGGTCAAGCTGCTCGCGCAGCAGCGCAATGCGCGCGCGCAGCTGAGCCAAGTCAACCACCATGCCCGTGTCTGCGGCCAGCGTGCCTGCGACCGCCACCTCGGCACAGTAGGTGTGGCCGTGAATGCGCAGACTGGACGCGGTCTCGATCTCGCGGCGCAAGGTGTGAGCGGCTTCAAAGAAAAAGCGTTGGGTGACTTCATGCATGGCGGGACCAGGGGCTTTATCGAATACCGATGACTTTATGGGTTTGAACGCTCAACCGCCAGCGCGGGTCGGCCAGGCAATGTTGAACGGCCCAGCGGGTGTTGTCTGCGGCCAGCAGCCCGTCCATGGGCTGCAAAAAACGGTGGGTGAAAGGCAATGCGGCCAGTGCCTCCAGTGACAAGCCCACTTGGGGCACCACCACCTTGAGCTCTTGCCCCTCGGTTTGCACCAACGGGGCGCCTGCCTTGGGGCTCACACACAGCCAGTCAATGCCTGCCGGCGCGACCACGGTCCCGTTGGTTTCAACGGCAATCATAAAGCCCTGTGCGTGCAAGGCGTCGATCAGGGCGTCGTCCACTTGCAGCAGCGGCTCGCCGCCAGTCAACACCACAAAGCGCGGCCCAGGGTGGCTGGTGGGCCATTGCGCGTGTATCAAGGCGGCCAGGGCGGGCGCGCTGTCGTACTTGCCCCCGAAGGTGCCGTCGGTGCCCACGAAGTCGGTGTCACAAAACCGACAGATGGCCTGCGTGCGATCCGCCTCACGGCCACTCCAAAGGTTGCACCCCGCGAAACGGCAAAACACGGCCGGGCGCCCTGCATTCGCGCCTTCACCCTGCAGTGTGTAGAACACCTCCTTGATGCTGTAGCTCATGACAAACCTAGACGGCCAGCTGGGCGCGCATGGCCTGAATCACGGCCTGGTAGTCAGGCTGAGCAAAGATGGCGCTGCCCGCCACAAAGGTATCGGCGCCTGCTTGGGCGGCGGCGCGGATGTTGTCCACCTTGATACCGCCGTCCACCTCCAGACGGATGTCGCGACCGCTGGCCTCAATCAGGCGGCGTGCCTGCGCGATTTTCTTCAGGGCACTGGGAATGAAGCTTTGCCCCCCGAAGCCTGGGTTGACGCTCATGATCAAAATCAAGTCGACCTTGTCGATCACCCATTCCAACACGTCCAGCGGCGTGGCGGGGTTGAACACCAAGCCGGTTTGTTTGCCGTGGCTGCGGATGAGCTGCAAACTGCGATCCACATGCAGGGATGCCTCTGGATGAAAGCTCACCAAGTCCGCCCCGGCTTCGCAGAAAGCCGCCGCCAGGGAGTCGACCGGCTGCACCATCAGGTGAACATCAATCGGCACGGGTTGACCATTCGCTGCGACCGCGTGGCGCCGCAAGGCTTGACAGACCATGGGCCCGAAAGTGAGGTTAGGCACATAGTGGTTGTCCATCACATCGAAGTGAATCCAGTCAGCCCCCGCATCAATCACGTGGCGAACCTCCTCGCCCAGCCGAGCGAAATCCGCAGACAACAAACTGGGGGCGATACGGTAGGTGGGTGATGTGCTCATGGGAAACCTGGTGGGCCGTGGGGCCACTGCGACAAGCCGCTGATTGTAGAAGCCGTCGTGTCGCGGCGGCTGTCGGGCGCGCATTGGCCAGCTGAGCTTGCGGGAATACGGTGCGCGGGGACGTTGCGCCTGAGGCACGCTCCTGGATCCCCGCCTGCGCGGGGATGACGGGCGCAGGGTTTGGCATCTCTCCATGTCATTCCTAGCAGCCTGTGTACTTCGCCAGCCTGGATGCCTACATCAAGGGTCACGGCGCCTGACGGTGCATTCAGTACTGCAGGGCCGTTGCCTTGCCCCGGAACACCTGGTAGCTGAACACCGTGTAGCCCACGATGACTGGCAGCACGACACAGGCACCGACGAAGATGATCCATAAGGACTCGGTGCTGCTCGCCGCCTGCCAGATCGTCAGGCGGTCAACCACGAGCCAAGGGAAGAGGCTGTAGGCCAGGCCATAGAAGGCCAGCGTCACGATGCCCACGGCGCCAGCGAACGGCACCCAGTCGCCGTACGCATTGCTCTGCGCCAGGCGTGTCGGCAGCCGCCGCAATGAACGCTCGACGATGAAGAACAGCAGCACCGTGGCCAGTGGCAGGGGTGCCAGCAACACCACGTAGGGCAAGGTGAACCAACGCTCGAAGATGGCCGGGCTGACCAGCGGCGTGGCCGCCGAGATCGCCACCACCCCCGCGGCCGTCAGCCCCAGGGACGCTCGCGCCCAGCGGACTGCGGCGAGTTGCAGAGCGCCTTCCGTCTTCATGATCAACCAGCCGGCACCCAGCAGCATGTAGGTGCCCAGCAGGCATATGGCGATCAGGGCCGAGAACAGCGTAGCCCAGCCATCGTCACGGAAGCCGGTCACCCACCGGCCCAACATGTAGCCTTGCGCCAGGCTGGCCAGCACCGACCCCGCATTGAACGCCCTGTTCCACAGGGCCTTGCGGTCGGCGCCGGCCTTGGTGCGAAAGTCGAACGCCACGCCGCGCAACGTCAAACCCACCAGCATCAGCGCCACCGGCAGGTACAGCGCGCCCAGGATCAGCCCATGAGCCGGTGGGAAGGCCACCAGCAGGATGCCCACGCCCAGCACCAGCCAGGTTTCGTTGGCATCCCAGAACGGACCGATCGACGCGACCATCGTGTCCTTGTCCCCTTCGGCTGCGGCGCCCAGCAAAGTGCCCACGCCCAGGTCGTAGCCGTCGAGGATGACGTAGGCCAACATCGCCAAACCCATGATGGCGAGGAAAGCCAGCGGCAACCAGCCCCCCGGCGCCTGCAGTGCGGCTTCGATCGTGTTCATGCTGGGGCAGCACCCGTGCGCACGGTTGTGGGCAAGGCGCGTGTGGCCAAATCCGACGCGTCCACGGCACCGACCTTGCGCGCCAGACGAAAGACGGTCGCGACATAGGCCGCCGCCAGCGCAAGGTACATCGTCACGTAGACCGCCAGCGTCAGCGCAATCGTCGGCGCCGGCACCGGCCCGGCAGCTTGCGCCGTGGTGAGCACACCGTGGACCAGCCACGGCTGACGGCCGATTTCGGTGGTGTACCAGCCAGCGAGCACAGCCACCCAACCCGAAAACGCCATCGCGAGCAAGGCACCTGTGAGCAGGGTCGAAGGCACGGATCGGCGGCTGTTCGGGCGCAACTGCCACCAGCCGATCCAGCTGACAGCCAGCATCAGCAGGCCGACGCCGACCATGAGGCGGAAGCTGAAGAAAACCGGCGCCACCGGCGGGTGCTTGCCGTCAAAGGCGTCCAGCCCTTTCACCTCCCCGTCCAGCTTGTGCGTCAGCACCAGTGAGGCGAGCTTGGGCACTTCGATCGCAAAGCGGGTCTCGCGAGCCGCTTCATCGGGCAGGCCGAACAAGGTCATCGGGGCGCCCTTCTGGGTTTGCCAGATGCCCTCCATGGCGGCGATCTTGGCCGGCTGGTGCTCCAGCGTGTTCAAGCCGTGCAGGTCGCCGACCACAATTTGCAGCGGAATCAGCAGCGCCGCAACCGTCACACCGCTTCGCATGGTGAGCCGGACATCGTCGCCACGGTCACCCCGCCGCCAGCGGTAGGCGCTGATGCCCGCCACCAGGAACGCCACCGTGAGGCCTGAGGCGATCATCATGTGCGACAGCCGGTAGGGCATCGACGGGTTGAAGACAATGGCCCACCAATCGGTGGCATATGCCACGCCATCGCGCAGCTCGAAACCGGCTGGCGTGTGCATCCACGAGTTGAGCACGATGATCCAGAACGCCGACAAGGTGGTGCCGCCCGCGACGAGGACCGTGGCCAAAGTGTGCAGTCGGTTGCCGACCCGGCTATGCCCGTAGAGCATGATGCCCAGGAAGGTGGCCTCAAGGAAGAAGGCCGTCAGCACCTCGTAGGCCAGCAAGGGTCCGGCGATGTTGCCGACTGCCTGCATGAAGCCCGGCCAGTTGGTGCCGAACTGGAAACTCATCGTGATGCCGCTGACCACGCCGAGCGCGAAGGTCAGTGCGAACACCTTGACCCACAGGTGATAGGCCCGCAGCCAGGGTGTGTCGGCAGTCAGGGGCAGCTGGTGGCTGCGAGCCCACCGGTTGTGCCGCAGTTTGAAGTAAAGGAGTGCCCAGCCCAGCGCAATGCTGATGGTCGGGAACAGGATGTGGAAGGAGATGTTGGCCGCGAACTGGATGCGTGCAAGCAGAAGTGGGTCCACGATGGGCGTCCTAAGTGGGTTTACCCTTATCTAACGCCGTGCAGTGGCAGAAGTTGCATCCGCGGGCTCGCGGCCCAGGCCCTGGTACCCCGTCGCAGTGAATTTGAAAGGTTGAATTGTTGCGGGGCCCATAGTGAAGTACACAGGCTGCTGGATTCCCGCCTGCGTGGGAATGACATGGGGAGATGCCAAACCCTCTGCCCGTCATCCCCGCGAAGGCGGGGATCCAGGACGGTGCCTCAGGAGCAACATCCCCGCGCACTGCATTCCCGCATGCTCAGCATTGCCAATGCACCACCTGTTCGCTTTGGCGAATTCAACCTTTCAAATCCACTGAGACGGGGTACGAGTGCCGCGTCTCCCTTGGAGCGAGCGCAGACCTGCCACTTGTTATACTTTGAAGAGATATTTGCATCTGATCGATGGCACTGGCTCGGTCGCTGGGCAACTGCTCCCACCCCTTCGTCGAAGAAACCCGAAGCATGCTGATCCGCCTGATCTACTTGAGCAGACACGCAGGGCCTCAAACCGATGCGCTGACCGACTCGATCTTGCGCAAGGCCCAAGTCTGGAACACGCAAAACGACATCACAGGCATGCTCTGCGAAGGCCAGGGTGTGTACTTACAGGCCCTCGAAGGCGAGCGTAGCAAGGTGACGGCTCTGTATGCACGCATTCATGCAGACCCGCGCCACAAGAACCTGGAACTGCTTCACTGCGAAAGCATCACCGAGCGGCGCTACCGCGGATGGTCCATGGCACGGGTCAGCTTGTCCGACGTCGACCCGCAGACGAAGATCGTCTGGCCGGAATTTGATCCCTACTCGGCGAGCGGCGCGCTGGTCATGGCGCGCATCGACGAACTCGTTGCTCGCGGCATCCCGGTGCAGGCAACGCAGTCCTGAGCGTCACCCGCACCCATCGCCTCGCCCGGCAAGGCGTGCACCTGCCGAAGGCCGCGTTCAACTGCCGTTTCTAGGTTCAAGGTTTGAGCTGTTGGGCTCGTCTCACCGCGGCCAGGATGCGCAGCGTGTAGCCAGCATCCGGTGAACGAAGCCCAGCCAAGCCGTCGCGTATCAACTGATGCGCCGAGATTTCGTCGCGCAGCGTGGCATCGTGCTTCAGGCGCTCAAGCAACGTCGTCAACTCGGCTTGCGTCAGTTCGCCGTCTAGCAGGCGTGCGGCTTCGTTCATGGCGTGACTCCTACCAGCGCCTGTGGCGCGTGGGTGCAAGAAGCGGGCGTACACGACGGGCTATCGCGTCGCGCGCCCGGAAAATGTGGGACTTGACGGTGTTCACGGGCTGCTCGAGCGCTGTTGCGATGGTCTTGTAGTCAAGCCCTTCGACCTCTCGCATCAGCAGCGCCCGTCGCTGGACCTCGGGCAGGGCTGCTACTTCGGTGTCGATGCGTTCGAAAAGCTGGTTCGCCATCACCTCTTCCTCTGGGCTGGGGGCGGCCCCGAATCTGTCGTCGTCACCCGGATTGTCGAGCACTTCAACGGGGCGGTCGTCCTGCCGGTTCTGCCCGCTGCGCAGATAGCTCCTGGCCGCGTTGCGGGCAATCGTGAACAGCCAAGCCGCGAAATCACCCTCCGGCTTGAAGCTCGACAAAGCAAGAAAGGCACTCAAGAAAACCTCCTGTGTCAACTCTTCGGTGATGGCATCGTCACGCACGAACCGCCGAATCGTTGCGGCAACCCGGCGCTGGTACTTCACCACCAGCACTTCAAACGCGACGGTCTCGCCTTGATGGGCCCGCGCGACCAGCGCCGCGTCGATAGCGCCTGCGAGAAGGTCATCTCTCACCTGGAACCCCTTGCACCACGCGCGAACCGACATCGCAGCAAAGGCCGACGGCGCGCCATCGCGCTGGCAGTACCACTGTCCATACTCAGGCGCGCCGCCAAAGTTGCAAGTTGCGCAAAAAATTACCTTGCAGTGCGGCCCTGTTGGCTGACCCGCCGCCGAATTTGGCGGTGCGGAAGCGGCAACCCGGAGCGGCCCGCCGACCCTGAACCCGCGGCCTGGGTGCGAGCCCTGCACAGAACAGCGTCAATCCCTCATGCGGTGCACTCAATGCCAACCCTTGATGCCCGGTGGGGTGAATCCCCTGCGGATGGTCCCCGCGCAGGTGCAACTTTTCCAATAAGAAGACGTAATTAAGAGGCCAGCCAACCACAATAGAAGAGGTAATAGCCATGCACGATCATAGCAGCAGCGCTAGTGACAGCCGGTTCAAAACCCAGTCGCCACCGCGGGTCGCAGTCGTCGGCGGCGGCATCGCCGGTCTGACCTGCGCCCGGGAGTTGCGCCTTCGCGGCTGCGATCCCGTCGTCTTCGAAGCCGATGCCCGCCTGGGCGGGCGCTGCAGTTCACGCAGCACCCGCCTGGGCCTGTTTGATGACGGGGCCCAGTGCATCAGCGGTGTCACCCGCCTGGCCGCTCATGCCGTGCAACCGCCGGGCGAGCTGGCCGCGCTGCACCCGTGGACCGTTGCGCAAACGCCTGCTGAAGAGGAGCGCAACCAAAAAGCTTGGAAGCAAAATGAAAGCGAGGCGGATGTCGAGCGCACCCTGAAACTGATGGGTGCTGTCGGTGTGCCGTCGATGGTGGCCCTGGCCGACTCCCTTGCGCGGCCATTGCAGGTTCGCTTGAACACACCCATCCTGCAGGCCGAGCGTCGAGGCATCAGGTGGGTCCTGAGCAGCTTGGCTGGCGAGATTGAAGAGAACTTTCAAGCCCTGGTGCTCGCCATCCCAGCGCCCTTGGCAGTGCCGCTCGTGCGGGAGTCGGCAGAACTGACCGCTGCCCTGCGTGCGGTGCGCTACGGCAGCCGCTGGGTGCTGCTGCTGGGGACCGAACGACCTGTTCGATTGCCCAGCTACCTTGAATTCCAGGCCAGCCCCATCGAGCGCGTCGCCGCCATGCACAGCAAGCCGGGGCGGCGCGCCATCGGACCCCAGCGCTGGTTCATCGAAGCTGACCAACGCTGGTCCTTGCACCACGAGGATGTGGACGCCGATACCGTGGCCGACCTGCTGCTGGAGAACTTTAGGGCGCTCGCAGGCCGGCGGGTGACGCCCAACTACCTCCGGGCGCAGCAGTGGCGCCATGCCATCGTTGAAACGCCTGCCACCACGCCCCGACGAACCCAGTGCTTGTGGGACGACGAGGCGCAATTGGGCGTGTGCGGCGACAGTGTTGTTGCGAGTCAGGTTGACCGGGTCCACCGCAGCGGTGTCGACATGGCGCGAGCAGTCGCGGAGGGCTTGAGTCATCGCAGCGGACACAGCGGTTTCAGCGCGGTGGATCAAGACCTTGGCAAGCAGTTGGAGGCACAGCTGTGACAGCTGAATCGGTTAACTCGGCTTCGCCCACAAGGCTCGGACCGCTCGATGCCCGTCCGCTGCCCTTAAGGCTTGTGGCCGACCTGCGCACCGACCACGCCGGCGAGACAGGTGCGGTGGCGTTAGGCGTCAGCCCGATGGAAATGCGTCTGCAGGGTCTGGGGCTCAAGTCGTCCAGCGCATCAGCGTCACGAGCAGCACCACGACGCCCAGGCCGAGGTTGATCGAGACCCAGGTTCGAATTTGCACCAGGGCCGCACCACCGGCGGTCCACTCGGAGGCTGCCACGGCCCGGTCGAGCCTCTTAAAGAGGGCAAAGCGGATGTGCATGAAGATCGCCACCATGGCGACCCCAAGCGCCGCCATGACAGTCCAGGCCAGCGGCATCTCGAAGCTGCCACCCGACTGCACCACCTGCTTGGCAACGCGTCCCAGCATCCAGACACCGCTGACCAGCGTCAGCAAGGACGCCACCAGCACCGCCTTGAAGAAACGGCCGAGCACATCGTGCATCAGGCGCACCCGCACAGCGGGTTCGAGCTGGGCGACGGCCGGGCGCAGGAAGAAGTGCGCAAACACCATGCCACCGATCCACACGATGATGGACAGCACATGAACAGTCTTGAGGGTCGCGTAGATCATCGATCAGTTCCATTCAACGTCAAACCCAGCCCAGGATCCACTCGCTGCCCCAGACCCAGGCTATCAGCAGCAGGCCGGTCGTAGCGGCCAGGGCCGCGCCGCCGGCGGCCCACTCGGACGCCGCCACGGATCGGGCGAGCCGCTTGTAGAGCGCGAAGCGGATGTGCATGAAGATCGCCACCATGGCGACGCCCAGCACCGCCATGACGGTCCAGGCCAGCGGCATCTCGAAGTTGCCCCCCGACTGCACCGCCTGCTTGGCCACACGGCCCAGCATCCACACGCCGCTGGCCAGAGTCAGCAGCGAGGCCACCAGCACGGCTTGGAAGAAGCGCCCGAGCACGTCGTGCATCAGCCGCAGCCGCGCCTGGACCTCCAGCTGAGCAGCCGCCGGTCGCAGGAAGAAGTGCGCAAACAGCATGCCGCCGATCCACACGATGATGGACAGCACATGAACAGTCTTGAGGGTCGCGTAGATCATCGATCAGTTCCATTCAACGTCAAACCCAGCCCAGGATCCACTCGCTGCCCCAGACCCAGGCTA
>JANMGB010000023.1:0-8167 GCA_031374415.1 Burkholderiales bacterium | reverse complement strand
CCCTGTATATCGGTGGCTTGGAGGCTTTTGAGCTGCGCTTCTTGCTGCACCACCACCGGCAGGCTTGCCGATGCGGCTTCGGGGTCTGTGCTGATTTTCGCTGTCTTGACATCGACAGCGGGCAAGGACGCCGCATGCTGTGCGGCCGTGTCAGTCAGTGTTTGCGTCAGCTGCTTGGCACCCGCCAGGGTCTGGGTGGCGTGCTCGGCCTCCATGCTGTGGGCGCTGGCTTGGGTGGTGCCGCCAGGCTTGGCAAAGGTGCTCAGAAGCAAGCCGCTGCCCGCACGCAGGGCACCTTGTCCGGTCGAGATGAGTTCCCAGCCTTGCCCTCGCGGGGACAAACGTTGGTTGTCCACTTGGTGAAGCAAGTGACCCATGTTGAGCCAGTTCGACGGCGCGCCAGCGCTCAGGTGGGTCGTGCCCAGCATGGCGCGGGACTGCCCCGGCGTGTCATCAAACACCAGTTGGCTGTAACCGCCCATGCCGAGTTGGCTGGCCTCCATGCTTTGGGTCTTGAAGCCGCTGAGCACCGCTCCGTGCGCATGCCCCCCTTCACCCCCCGGAAACCAGGCCGCTGCATTGCCGGTGGCCCCGCTGGGGCCGGTGGCTTTGAGGTTGCCTTGGGCATCCTCTTGCCCTCGACCGCAATAGGCGGAGCCTATGAGAATCGGCCTATCGATATCCTCTTCAACAAATGAAATTATGACCTCCTGCCCCTTGCGCGGGGTGAAGACTTCGCCGCTGTTGATGCTGGCGGTGGACTGCATCACACGCACCCAGGTGCCCGCACCCGCCGTGCCCGGGGCATTGGAGCCCTCAGGGTGAGTCAAGCGGTGGCTGCTTCGCGCGCCCCGCTGCCAGTGGAACTGAACCCGCACGCGGTTGTCACGGTCCGTGTAGATGGGCTCGGGTGAGCCCACCACCACGGCAGTCTGCACACCCCGCGCCCGCGGGCGGTCGTACAAGGTGTCAGGCCCCACGCAAGCCCGCAGCGGCGCGCGCAACGGAAGGCTTGCCTCCTGCAACACCAGATGGGTCTCAAACAACGGCGCTTCGGTTTGATTGGGGAGCAGGCTGGCCTTCTCTTTGGCTTTGTCGTTGCCTTTCTTGCCGCCTTTGTCTGCCCCCTTGCCTTGCGCATCCAGCGCCGCATCAAAGCTGCTCAAAAACAGCGCGGGCAAGTGGCCCAGGCGCTGGGTGAGTGCGGTGTGTTGCTCGGCCGTGATGTTGTTGCGACCCAGCTGCCGCATGCCTAGCGTGATCTGCTCGGTGTCCGCCGGCACCCACGGATGATCAGCCAGCTTCCAGCGGGTGGCCAGTTGGGCTGCGCGCCAAATGCCTTGCGCATGAGTCAGTTGCCCCGGCAACTGCATCGACTCCAGGTGGCGCTGCGCAATGCGCTGCGCCTGGGCGGGGCTCTCAAAGGCATACACGCCAGGCACGTCGTGATACGCCAATTCATCCTCACAGCCAGGCACCGCCAGGCTCACCTCAGACTCCACCATGCTCGCCCGGCGGTAGTCCCATGAGCCGTAAATGAGCCGCGTGGGCACCCAACGCACCGAGGTCTCAACGCGGTTCAAACTGTCATTCTTAAATACCGCCGCACCGCTTTGCGTGAAACGGATGCTGCCTTGCGGGTGCGCCAACAGCAGCGCAGCCTCGTCGCCAATCACCAAAGTGTGCTGGCCTAAGTCTTGGCCTGACTGATGTTCAAACCAGAAAAACAAACCCTCCTCCGCCAACAAGCGGCACACAAACTGCAACGTCGTTTCTTCAAACTGCGTGCACAGGCTGCGCCGGGGGTACACCGACTCGTCGGCCAGCATCCAGCGCCATTTGATGCCCCAGGCGCTGGCCTGCTCGCCCAGCACCTCGTCCACAATCTCGATCACGCTCTGGTCTTGAAAAATCCACGAATCGGTTTGCAGCTTGAGCATGCGCAGCCCCGGCTCAATGCGCAGGGCGTAGCGCGCCAGCCCGCCGTCAGAGCCCAGCAGCTCAAAGCGCGTCACCCGACCGTGCACGCTGCGCGGGGTAGCCGAATCGGTCTGCCAATCCAGGCGCACCGGCTTGCCCAGCAGCTCACTCAACTCAAGGTGCGCGTTGGTGCTCAAGGCTGTCATCCACAGGCGATAGCCCGTGATGTCTTGCAGCGCCGCTTTGCGCAACGCCTTTGCCGAGCCAGCGTCACCCAAGCCCAGCTCATCCACCTCGGGCAGTGTCAAGAAGTTACCCGGCCCGATGGACTCCTCGCAATGCATGCGCTCGGCCAGCAACACATCGGCGCCCAGCGGCGTGTGCAGCGACATCAAGCGCTTGGACTGGCTCGGACCCTGACTTGCGAGTATGGTGTTGAAGAGGGAATCAGACATTGCGTGAGGTTGTGAGGGTAAAAAAATGGGCGGCAGGGGTGGCGTGGGATGAGCGCGCTTGGGGGTCCATCGTCAGCGGCGTCATGTCAATGCATTGTTGCCGCGCAAGCAAGAGACCACGAGGGCGTGCAAACCCAGGCCCCGGTTTGCGGGGGATTCCCAGCAGGTTTTGTGGGATCCCAAGGCCCTTGGAGAGCTTACCCGCATACCGGGCGCTGTCGTCATCCCCCAATCGGGGGGGGTGACGCGGTTGCAGAGCGCAAACGCCAAGCCTGCAGGCGCTGCGCTTGGCTTGCACCGCCACGCGTTGTGGTGCGGGAGGATCTGGTACGACATGGCTCAAGTTGGAGGTGGGGGCGTGCTTTTCTGGGTGTTGGCTGTTGGGGGCGGCCGGTAATATAGGGGTGAATTGCAACCAAACTACGGCCGCACTTTGAGCCCTAAAAATCAGCAACCGATGTCATCACCTGGGCCAGGACATCGAAATCTCCTATGCGTCTCATGGCGCGGCTGACTGAACAGTGACGGAAAGAAGATGAATGCAGACTTTGAACGTTTCTTGATAGCCCAGGAATCTGAATGGCCACGGGTAGTAGAAGAGCTCAGGGCCGGGCAGAAGCGCACGCACTGGATGTGGTTTGTCTTCCCACAACTACGTGGGCTTGGTCGAAGCGAAATGGCGCATCGCTACGGCTTGGCCTCATTGCCGGAAACTCAAGCGTACCTCGCTCATCCTTTGTTGGGAGCCCGGCTACGAACACTTATAGAAATTCTGCTCGCTACGCGAGATCGCTCGGCACATCAAATTTTCGGTTCGCCTGACGATCTAAAACTGCATTCTTGCCTAACTTTGTTTCATGAGGCGGAAGGCAGTGCGGGCGTGTTCACGCAAGCACTAGACAAGTTCTTCGACGGTAAATTGGATTCGGCCACGTTGCAGCTGCTGGGAAGCAATCCGGACGCCCAGACGGCACATTGAACGGGAAGGGGACTCGATGGACATCTTTGCATTCGAGGTCTGGCCTGTCGGCAGCGAGCATCGCCATGTGATGAACGCCCGTAGCGCCGACGCAGCGCGATATGAGTATGTGCTTGAGGTGCGTGACTGCTGGCCCGACGTCAAATACACCGACATTCAATCCAGAAAATTGGGGCCGGCGCACACAAGCGAGGCGCTTATGCGCACAGCACGGTATCGCGGAATGCCAAACCTACGCTGCGGTGAGGCGGTGATCGTCGATGGCCTTCCTGGCGTGGTCGTCGGCCACAACGACTCGGCGAACTTCGATGTGCTGTTCGAAAGCGCGGGCATTGGGAATGTGCATCCCTCCGAATTGAAGGGCTTGAGCGGTCCAGCAAAGCTGAGCAACTGAACGGAATGAGTCATGGGCTATGACAGCATTGGGTATGGGGTTTGCGAATATTGCGGAGCCGAGTTCCGACTGTTCACGATCTTCAAGCGGGACATGCAAGGCCTGGCCAGGGGATGGAAGCGACGCCATGAACGAGCCCGCGCCAAACGCAGCGCTGCTCAACGTCTGGTATGGGCCAGGCCGTACGTCGCCAAAGACCGTTTTGACAGCAGTATCGTGGTCGACACCAGCCATGTTGGCTTTAGCAAGTAGAACGGAATGGGGCCAATGGAACGAATCAAGTATGCGGAGCTGAACAGCCGTCAGAAGGAAAGCTACAACTTTCACAAGCTGGCCGCAATTCTTGCTGACTTCGGGTACACCTCGCTTTGGCTGAATGACGACTACCTGGGGGCAGATTTTATTGCCGTGGGGCTAACGGACGTGAGAAAGGTGCAGCTCAAGTCCCGGTTCACGGTAGATAAAAAGTACGCTGGCAAGTCAATCTTTGTCGCCGCGCCAATCCAAGCGAATTGGTACCTCTACCCACATGATGCGACGGTTCAGTTTCTTGAAGAAAGAAGTATCTACGTTGGTTCCGTGTCATGGGCAAATGGCGCCTATTCCACGGCAGCTCCGAGCCCTCACATCATCGACTTCCTGGCTCAGTACAGGTTAGACGGATCCACAGCTCCGCCAGCCACACCCAACTAGAACGGAAAAGAAAATCAGTCCATGGCCCGTGACACTGTCCTGTCCCCGTGTCGCCTATATCGCTACACCCTGTGGCGAGAGTTCGGCAGCCAGGTCGACGAGCGCTATGTCGCTTTCATTGGGCTGAACCCGAGCACCGCGGACGAGGTCAACGACGACCCGACGATTCGTCGCTGCGTCGCTTACACAAAGGCTTGGGGCTTTGGCGCGCTCTGTATGGTCAACTTGTTCGGGCTTCGCGCAACGGCGCCAACTGTCATGCTGGCTGCGGACGAGCCGGTGGGAAGCGACAACGACAGACATATCGTCGACGTCGCGAAACGGGCATCGATAGTTGTAGCTGTGTGGGGCAAAGATGGGGCGCATCGGGGCCGCGCTGCTGAAGTGTGCAGGTTGCTGCCCGAGCTGCACTGCTTAGCCATCACGAAGCTGGGGCAGCCTGGCCACCCGTTGTATCTGAAATCGAACTTGCGGCCGGTGCCGCTTTGACCACGGAAAGAAGCACGATGAACATTCTTGCTGCCTATCAACTCGCCGCAGGGCTGCACGCTGGCCAAGTCGACAAGGCGGGCCGCCCGTACATCGAGCATCTTTCGAGGGTGTTTCTCCGTGTGCTGGAGGCCGGTGGTGACCGGTATCAGCAAATTGCTGCGCTGCTTCATGACGCCATCGAAGATGGAAAGGCAACGGCGGACCAGCTTCTCGAAGCGGGCGTGCCAAAAGAGGCGGTGGACCTGGTGGTGGTGCTGTCCAGGAAGCCAGGTCAGGACTACAACGCGTATGTGCTCCTTGTCAAAGGGTATCACCGCGCAGTGCTTGTGAAGGCCAGCGACTTAGCCGACAACATGGACGCCGGGCGACTTGCTCTGCTTCCAATGGAAGTAGCGACTCGGCTTGATTCGAAGTATCGAGGGGCTCTGGACCTACTGCGCGCATGAGCGCAAAACCACACGTTCAAGGCACCACGGAAAGGGAATGGGAATGATGCGACGCAAAACGAAACTGACCGTTGGTGCGCTGCGGGAAGGCCTTGGCCGGCCTGGCGGACGACGTGCCAGTCGTCATCGACGATGAGAGTCATCGATACCAGCCTGCCGGCAACGCCTCGGCAACCACTGATCATACAAATGCCGTTAGGACAGGCTCTCACGTATCTGATGCGGTGAGATCCTGGTATTCCCCCGAGCTCTACCGCTACGATTTGCATGAAAACCGAGATCACCCGAGTCACGGCGTTGTTCAGGCCGCCGGGCCTGGGGGGCGGCTTCATAGACCACGTCAAGTGCCTGCAGAATCGATTGATTGAGCGTATGCGTCCAGGCGCACGCCGCGCCTATGAAAGTAAACCGCCTCAGCTGCGCGGCGCATGGCGGCTGTGTGGAAGAGGGCGTTGAACGCGGCATCTGACGGGATGCGATCAAAGAGCCACCGCAACACCCGCTTGGCGCGAAATCGCGGGTAGTGCGCGACCAAATCAAGGGCGGGGTCTTGGCCCCTCCCTTGAACAAAGCGCGCCACGGCCTGGCCCACTGCATCGCCATGTCGCAAAGCGGTGTGAATGCCGCCTGCCGTCACGGGCGACACCATGCCTGCGGCATCCCCCACCAACAGGGCGCGCTCGCGCGCCACACGAGCCAAGGTGCCGCCGCAAGGGATCATGCCGGCACGAATGGCCACAGGTGTCAAACCGCGCGTGTTCACATGGTCTGAAATCTTCTCGCGCAACGCCGCAAGCGCAGCGCCGCAAGCCGATGAGCCTGCCAACCCCACCCGCCGAGCCAAACCCACTTGCTGCACGTTGACCCCGGCCACGCCCCAAGCGATGTAGCCAGGCGCCAATTGGCGGTCTATGAAGCAGTGCAGCCGGTCGGGCGCCATGCGCGCCTGGGTGTACTCATGCTCCACCCCAAACAAAAACGCCACGTTGCTGGACAGTCCCAGGGACTTGGCCACCCTGGAGTGCGGACCATCAGCCCCGACCAGGTACGCCGCGGTGACAGGTTCACGCTCACGACAGGACACCCGCCAGCCCTGCGCACAGGGTTGGGCTTGCTCAAACACCGTGTCAAAGCTGAAGCACACGCCCTCGCGCTCGCACTGGGCCACCATCCAGTTCAACAAAGCGGGGGTGTCGGTGGCCCAGAAGTAGTAGCCTGGCGCCTGCAAATCAAGCACACGCATGTTCGGCGCATACAGACGCACACCGTGGATGGTGCGTACCAGGTGCTCGGGCACTTCATGCAGCCAGGGGGTGGCGTCAATGGCCTCCTTGACCAGGATGCCCGTGGTGTGCAGCTTGTCGCCGGATCGTGTCTTCTTTTCAAACACATGAACGCGCAGGCCCGCTCGGGCAGCGGCACGGGCGCAGGCCAAACCGGCGAAACTGGCGCCAATGATGACCAGGTCCGGGTTCAACGAAAGAGTCCTCGCAGTTGTTGATGCAGTTCACGCTCCGCATGGCGGCGCACGTGGGCATTGTTCTGAAGGTGCTGGGCAGCGAGTTTCAGCTCGCGCCAAAAGTGCGGTGAGGGCTCACTGGCCAAGCCCAGGCGTTCGGCGGCGTCCAGTGCGGGCTCAAACTCCTGACGCCACAAATGGCGCATGAGTGCCCGCTCAGCGGACCGCGCATTCACCGAACCGAGCTCTTCGGGCAGGTGATAGCGGCAAGATGCCAAATGGCGTTGCGCATGGGTTCGCGCAAATAAATGCTGCGCTCGATTTAAGAATCGCTCTTTCGATGTCGCCATGGGCGGCTGAGCGAGGGCGGAGGAAGTGAGGTGCGAATTCGTCATGCGACAGAATGTCGCGCACTACGGTGAGCGCATCATGAAGCTCGTGTGAACAGGCACTTCACGTCTGTTCACACAGCAGCCCAATTTGCCTCACGGGGTGCCGAACTGAGGATCAATGGGCTGACCGGGCTGACCATTGACCAGCAACTGAGCCTTGTCGAGCTTGAACTCACCGCGCAGCAGATCGCCCTCTCGGACGACATGGCCACTCCAGGGTGTCGCCTCGCCTGAGCGGGGCGATCTTGACCTGGTCGCTGCTGTTCTTGGCCGAAGCGGTGCTCGGGATGTTGAAGACTGCCAGGTCGCGACAACAGCGCAGGACAGAGAGCGGGGCGGTGGCCGATGCGTTCAACAATGACCTTGTCTGGGCTCTCCGTGGGTGATCTGCGCGCTTTGCGGCCAGACCGAGACCTTTGGAATCGTGCAGCGTTTCGGTCTCATATCGTGATTTGGCGTCCCGAACGGGTGGGCGCGCAGTCGGCTTCGTGTGCCAAGGCGTACTTCTCATGCAGGCAGAGATATTCGAAAAGTGATCGCACCTCTCTCAGGTCCACGCCTTTGCGCAGATAGAAATCGATGTCTTCAGAGAGGAACTTGATTCGAGGGGGTGTTTGATCCATTGCTCGATTGCGGGCACGAGGGGCGGTGATCTTGCCCCATCTCGACAACGATCCTCACTTCAAATTTCACCGCAGATTGCCCTATTTCGTGAGCAAGACGAGCAGGGCAAAAAAATGGCAGTCCGAGTGCCGGTTGGCCCTCGGACTGCCTGTTCCCCTCGGCAGGGACTGCTCTGCCGTCAAACTTTGACGCCAGATGCAGCCCACTGTCAAGCGTGGACGCTACTTGGCCTCAGCCAACTCCTTCCACTGCGTGGCGTTGAGATCTATGAGCCGACCACCGAGCGCCTCGAATTCCGTGGCGCGGTCGTAGT
>JANMGB010000313.1:0-4387 GCA_031374415.1 Burkholderiales bacterium | reverse complement strand
TGGGCCAAAATGTGCGTCTAGGCGAAATTTTTAGAAAGTGGGGTCAAAGACCGCGTGCGCCTGCTCGTAAGCTGTTGATGCGTATAGGGAAAATCGCATCCGTTACGACAAGTGTGCGTCGGGCGATTTGTATTACAACAGATACCGATACTACGATCCGCACTCGGGCAGGTTTGTTTCCAAGGATCCAATTGGCTTGGCTGGCGGATTAAATTCCCAGGCATACGCCCCAAATCCCACTGGATGGAGCGATGTCTTTGGTTTATCCAGCAATGAATGCGGGCCATCGAGAAGAGCCAGCCTCAGAGAGATTCGTCGCCAATTAGGCATTCCAAATAGTCAGCAACCAGTTCGACAAAAAATGGTTCCACTGACCGATAGCGACGGCAACAGAATTTTGGGGGATGACAAAAAACCAATTATGTCGAGAGAGTTGACTTATAACGTCAACGGCAAAGAGGTGGTCATTCAAGATCACTCTGCTGGACATTCGTTCGGAGAAGGTGGCAAAGGCGATCAGCCATCTCATCACAATGTGAGGCCTGCTGAAAATACCAGGACTGGTAAGGTTGATGGTACGGAGCCGCATTATTACTTTAACTGCAGAAACAAAAAGTAATTTAAGCAATCATGAAAAATATTTTGAATCCGCAGGCTCTTACATCGCTATATGGGGAATTCCCGTCGTTTATTGGTGGGTTTATTCATTTTGTGAGGCTTTCGAGGAATGATCCGAGAATATCTATAAATATTCAGCTGGACAAGTTGCCAGAGCGGCGTCCTGCGAAATGGGGAAGTGCCTGTAATTCTGTTTACATAGAGCTATCATTTATAGGTGTTTCCAGTCTTAAAATTAATGATTGGTATGGGTCTAATATTATTAATAATTTCTCTGTAAAAGAGAGTGGTAGTCATGCCTCTGTTTATATCGGCGCGGAAGACAAAACGGAAATTTCATTTCTTTGTGAATGGATCAGGATCGAAGGAGTGACGGCGGGAATTACTGACCACTGATTAAATAATATTTGTGCTTGAAAGCCGTCCCCTACCCGCAGCGTGAGCGCGGGGGATAGCGGCTAAGACGAAGAGATAAGCAAGAACCAAAGGCCGCGATGCGGCCTTTGGTTCATCTGGCAGCAGGAGCAGCGCGCTTGGTGGCTGGCTTCTTGGCTGGGGATTGGGCGACCGCGAGGCGCGCCTCTTCCCAACGCCTGGCCTGGTACTTGAGGATGAGGCTTTCAAGTACGTCTTTGACGACAGCTTGCTCACCAGGGGGCAAGTGACTGACGGCTTCGAACTGCAAGCGCAACTCATCAACAGGGTCGCGCTCGTCATTGTCAAAAACCAGCGCATCTGCGCTCACGGAGAGTGCGCGGGCCATGTTGCGGATGACTTCGAGGGTGGGCTGGGTTTCATCGGACTCGTAACGTCGCACCATGGTGACGTGACAACCGACCTGATCGGCTAGCGCCTGCTGAGTCATTGACCGCGCTTTGCGCAGTGCTGCCAATCGTTTGCCAAAGCCCATGGTCCACCAATCGAAGGAAATTGATGGTGTCACTGTAAGACCCCCTTTCTGATGCGCTGCTTGCAAGGTACCATATTTGCATGCAAGCATAAACCATGTTTGCGTATTGACAGGTTTTTATCCGGAGCACCCATGCCACGCATCCCTGAAGACGAAATTGAGCGGCTAAAGAACGAGATCAGCCTGGAGCGACTGGTGTCGGGCGCAGGCGTTGAGCTGAAGAAGTCGGGCAAGGACATGGTGGGGCGGTGCCCGTTCCATGAGGATGAGACGGCGTCTCTGGTGGTGACGCCTGCGAAGAACCTGTGGCACTGCTTTGGCTGCGGGCTGGGTGGTGGGGTGCTGGACTGGGTGATGAAGAAGCAAGGGGTGTCGTTTCGGCACGCGGTGGAGTTGCTGCGCGAGGATTCTTCTTTAGTCGCTGGGCCGACGGTGCGGGTGCTGGCCGCCCCTGTGTCGTTTGATGCGGATGATGCTGCCCTGTTGCGCCAGACGATGGATTACTACCACGAGCGGCTGCACTGCACGCAGGAAGCTCAGGCGTACTTGGCCGCTCGTGGCTTGACGCACCCGGAGCTGATCGATCACTTTCATCTGGGCGTGGGCGACCGCACGCTGGGGCTGAGGTTGCCGGAAAAAACGCGCAAGGCGGGCGCCGAAATTCGGGCGCGTTTGCAGCATTTGGGTTTGATGCGAGAGACTGGCCACGAGCACTTCAATGGCTCGCTGGTGGTGCCGATCTTGGACGAAGCCGGGGCGGTGCTGGAGGTGTATGGGCGCAAGCTGCGGGAGGATTTGCGCCCGGGCACGCCGAAGCATTTGTACTTGCCGCGGGTGCAGGCTGGGCGCGGGGTGTTCAACATTGCGGCCCTGGGTGAGGAGGTGATTCTGTGCGAAGCGCTGATCGATGCGATGACGTTCTGGTGCGCGGGGTGGCGCAGTGTGACAAGCGCGTATGGGGTGGAGGGCTTCACCGAGGAGATGCTGGAGGTCTTCAAGCAGCGCGGTGTGCGGCGCGTGCTGATTGCGTTTGACCGGGATGAGGCGGGAGACCGGGGTGCGGACAAGGTGGCGCCGCTGTTGATGGTCGCAGGCATGGAGTGCTGGCGCATTGAGTTCCCCAAGGGGATGGATGCCAACGAGTACGCGCTGAAGGTGCAGCCTGCGGACAAGAGCCTGGGGCTGTTGATTCGCAAGGCAGCGTGGTTGGGCAAAGGCGTGGCACCGAGTCGGGAGGGTACTTCCCCCTCTTCCTCTTTAGCCGCTAAAGAAGAGCCGCCAGAGGCTGTGCATGTTGAGGCGCCACAGCCTGAGTTTGAGCTGGAGGGCGATGTGCTCAAGCTGGTGTGCGGCCCGCGGGTGTGGCAGGTGCGCGGGGTGCCCAAGGGGCCGCCTGGGGCGAGCTTGAAGCTCAATTTGCGGGTGCAAGGGGAGGCATTGCACGTGGACAGCGTGGACCTGTACAGCGCCCGGGCTCGCTCAGTGTTCTGCACCCAGGCGGCTGCTGAACTGGGTGGCCGAGATGATTTACAGGCGGCCTTGAGCCGGGAGCTGGGGCGGGTTCTGTTGGCTGTTGAGCAAGTGATTGCGGAGCGCGAGCGCGCAGCCCACGCGCCCAAAGTGTTGGCGCCCGTGATGAGCGAGGAAGACCACGCCGCTGCCCTGGCCTGGCTGCGCTCACCGGGCTTGCTGGAGCGCATCGCTGCTGACTTCGATGCCTGTGGCCTGGTGGGCGAGGCCACCAACAAGCTCACCGCCTACTTGGCCTGTGTGTCGCGCTTGCTGAGCAATCCCCTGGCGGTGCTGGTGCAGTCCTCATCGGCGGCGGGCAAGACGAGTCTGATGGATGCCGTGCTGGCGTTCATGCCGCCAGAGTCGCGCATTCGGTACAGCGCGATGACGGGGCAAAGCCTGTACTACATGGGACAGACGGACTTAAAGCACCGCATCCTGGCGCTGGCCGAGGAAGAAGGCGCGGCGCGGGCCAGCTACGCGCTGAAGCTCTTGCAGTCCGATGGTGAGCTGACGATGGCGGCCACGGGCAAAGACCCGGTGAGCGGCAACTTGGTGACGCAGGAATATCACGTGGAGGGGCCGGTGATGCTGATGCTGACCACCACGGCCATCGAGATCGATGATGAGTTGATGAACCGCTGCCTGGTGCTGACGGTGGACGAGGGCAGCGAGCAGACGCGGGCGATTCACGCCCGCCAGCGCAGCCGTCGCACGCTGGAGGGCTTGATGGCGGGGCAGCGCAAGCAGGACATTCAAGCCCTGCATCAACACGCGCAACGGTTGCTGCGCCCGCTGGCGGTGGTGAACCCCTTTGCGGATCAATTGAGCTTCCACGCGAGCCAAGCGAGAGCCCGCCGCGATCATGAGAAGTACTTGAGCCTGATTGATGCGGTCACCTTACTGCATCAGCATCAGCGGCCTGTTCAGCAGGCGCGCAATGCGCACAAGACGGTGGAGTACATCGAGGTCACCCGGGCCGACATCGAGGCCGCGCACGGGATCGCGCACGAGGTGCTGGGTCGCAGTCTGGACGAGCTGCCGCCGATCACGCGCAAGCTCTTGCAGTTGCTCAGTGCTTACGTGACCGAGCAAGCCAGCTTGAAATGCTTGGCCAAGGACGAGCTGAGGTTCACGCGGCGCGAACTGCGCGAGAGCTGCGGCTGGGGCGACACGCAATTGCGGCTGCATTTGCAGCGGCTGGTGGAGCTGGAGTTGCTGAGCAGCGAGCGCGGTGGGCCAGGTGGGCAGTGGCGCTACACGCTGCGCTGCGAGGTCAGCGCCACCGGGGAATGTCGGCTCACGGGCTTGGTGAACCCTGCGGAGTTGGTGGAGCCTGCCGCTATG
>JANMGB010000277.1:0-106331 GCA_031374415.1 Burkholderiales bacterium | reverse complement strand
CCGCCAGCCGCCCCCAACGCGGCGCCATCGGGTGTGTAGCGCTATCACCCACAAGGTGAAGGTCGTCGTGCGCCACATTGTCAGCATTCATGCGGGCTTGCCAGCGGATGAGAGCGGTCAACTGCCGTTTCTAGGTTCAAGAGGCCGTTTGATGACTGGCGAGGAGTTTCCGAACAGGCCCTAGCCTTGCCCGCCCTGCCGGACCGGGCTGGTCGCGTTGTCTGGCAGCTTGCCAACGAACAAAATCGGTCCCGTGGGGGCGCCCGTGGGCGACCCGCCTGTCGGCTCTAGGCTCACCGCCAGGGCTTGGGTGCCGGCTGGCAACTGCCCCTTTTTGACCACGCTGGCGGCTTGGGCAGAGATCAGACCCAGCGAGCGGGGGGCGCCCTCCATCGGTACCGCCCACAACTCCAGGGCCCGGTCGGCCTGCAGGTTGACGGGGGTCAGGGGCTGGGTCACGACGGCTCGGCCATCACCGCTGATGCCCGCCACAAAACGCGCCGGCACCACACCCTCGACGGGTGACGCCGCTTCCAGAACCACCACCATGGGCGGCTGCGCTGGGCTGGGCAGAATCAGGTGCAGCGACAGGGCCAGCGTCGACACCGTGGCAAAGGCAGACAGCCCACGCCAAAACGGCAGACCTTGCCACCAGCGACGGGGCGCGGTGGCCCAACCCAGCTGGGTCGCGATGTTGTTCCAGACCGCAGGACGCGGCACCACCCCCGGCACACTTTGGGTCAGCGGCATGAGGCGGGCCTCCCAGGCGCGCACAGCGTCACGCAGCACGGGGTGCGCAGGGATCAGCGCCTCCAGGCGGCGGCGTGCCGGCCCGCGCAAGGCACCGCTGGCGTAGTCGGCGGCCAAACGTTCGGCCAGTTCAGGGCGGCTGTAGTCCATGCTCAGTCCCTGTGCGTGGCCAACTTGAGTGCATCGGCTTGCACCGCGGCATCCAGGCAGCCCTTGAGTGAGTTCAATGCGCGCCGCACCCAGCTCTTGACCGTGCCCAGGGGTTGTTGCAATTGTGCAGCCACCTCGGCATGGCTCAAGCCATCAAAAAACGCCAGCGCCACACTTTGCTTTTGTTGCGGGCTCAGACCCTGCATGCAGCGCGCCAGCTCGCGGGCCTGCGAGGCTTGGCTGAGCAGCTCCAGAGGGCCAGGGGCTTCATCGGCTACGTGCGCCAGCCCATCGTCGTGTTCACCGTCCGGCCCCACGGGCGCCGCCTGCACTTGGGGTTGACTTTGCTGGCGGCGCAAACTGTCGATGGCCTTGTTGCGTGCCACGCGTGTCAGCCACGTCAAAGGCTGGCTCTGGGCCGCATCGAAACTGGAGGCAGATCGCCATACGTTCACAAAAACCTCTTGCAGGATGTCTTCCGCTTGCGCGCGGTCAGGATTGATACGCAGGATCACGCCAAACAGATGTGTGCTGGTCTTGTCGTATAGCGTGGAAAACGCACGGGTGTCGCCCAAACTGGCTTGGGACAGCAAGGCCGAGAGATCACGGCTGCGTTCAGACCAATCTGGAATGGGTAGGCGCATGTCGGCAAGGGCGGGGAGGAAAAGCTGATTTTATGGCTCAAGCAAGGCCGGCTCCGTACAATCAAGCGCTTGCCACCATCCGCCACTGCCCCCCATGACCACGCGCGAGTTTGTCCTGACTCTGTCCTGCCGTGACACACGGGGCATTGTCTATGCCGTCTCCGAGGCACTGTACGAGGCGGGGTGCAACATCATTGACTCGCAGCAGTTCAGTGACGTGCAAAGTACCGACAGCACGGGCTTGTTTTTTCTGCGGCTGCATTTTGCGGCACCTGACACCTTGTCGGACATCATCGCCTTGAACACCCTGTTCGAGCCGGTGAGTGCGCTGTTTGAGATGAGCGCGCAATTTCATGACCTGGCGCACCGGCCGCGTTTGTTGCTGATGGTCAGCCAACATGGCCACTGCCTGAATGACTTGCTGTTTCGCCAGCGCTGCGGGCAACTGCAAGTCGATATTGCCGCCATCGTCAGCAACCACATAGAGTTTGCCGACATTGCCGACAGCTACCGCATCCCGTTTCATCACCTGCCTTTGCGCGGTGGCGCCCCGCTGCTGGTCAAGCGGGCCCAAGAGCAAGTCATTGAATCCCTGGTTCACAGCCTGTCGATTGATCTGGTCGTGCTGGCCCGTTACATGCAGATTTTGAGCCCTGAGATGTGCACGTTTTTGAAGGGCCGCGCCATCAACATCCATCACAGTTTTTTGCCCAGCTTCAAAGGTGCAAAGCCTTACTACCAAGCCCACGACCGCGGGGTCAAGCTGATTGGCGCGACAGCCCACTACGTGACTTCTGAGCTCGACGAAGGCCCCATCATCGAGCAAGATGTAGCCCGCGTCGATCATTCCCTGAGCCCTGAAGACTTTACCGCCGTGGGCCGCGACGTGGAAAGCGTTGTGCTGGCGCGTGCGGTGCGCTGGCATGTCGAGCACCGGGTCTTGATGAATGGGCACAAGACGGTGGTCTTTCGCTGAGAGGTGTTCATGACCCGTGTTTTGGCTTGCATGACAGCCCCGAATTCGCCCGACGAACTGGAACATCAGTTTTATGAGTCCCTGCGCCGTGGCCAGGTCGATTCGTTGATGGCCTTGTGGGCGGATGAAGACGATACCCTGTGCGTGCACCCGGGCGGGCCGCGCATGGTGGGGGCTGCGGCGATTCGCGCCAGCTTTGAGGCGCTGTTCGCCCATGGCGGCCTGCCTGTGCGTGCTGAGCAAGTTCACCGCGTGCACACCGCCACCACCGCCGTTCACAGCGTCCTGGAGCACCTGGATGTGGTGAGCGAGCAGGGCCCGCAGTCGGCCTGGGTGGTGGCCACCAACATCTACGTGCTCACAGCCCAAGGCTGGCGCTTGCTGGCACACCATGCCAGCCCCGCAGACCCGCACGACGTCTCGGCATCTCACCGCAATACGGTGGTCCTTCACTGAGCATGTCGCCGCTTTTCACGCCCCCCGTGTGGTTGCCGGCAGGGGGCCGGTGGGCGGGTCACGCCCACACCGTATGGGGGGCGCGTCTGGCACGCAGCACCCGCTCTGGCGCCGCCCCGATGTACCGTCGCGAACGCTGGACCACCCCTGACGGCGACTTCATCGATGCCGATTGGCATGAGCCCGCTGGGTCTGGCGACTCTCCCGCACCGTTGTTGGTCTTGTTTCACGGTCTCGAGGGATCGTCTGACAGTCACTATTCGCGGGCCTTTGCGAGCGTTTGTGCCGAGCGGGGCTGGCGTTTCGTGATGCCCCATTTTCGGGGTTGCTCGGGCAGCCTGAACCTGGCCCCCAGGGCCTACCACTCGGGTGATTTTGAGGAAATCGGCTGGATGCTCGCGCACTGTCGCCGTGTCCACGCCGGCCCCGTGTGGGCGGCTGGCGTCTCGTTGGGGGGCAATGCGCTGCTGCGCTGGGCGCAAGAGGCAGGCAGCCAAGCGCTGCGCAGCGTGAGCGGCGTGGCGGCGGTGTCCGCGCCCCTGGACGTCACGGCCAGCGGCCAGGCCCTCGGACGTGGCGTCAATCGTCAGCTCTATACCCGAATGTTCCTGCGCACCATGAAGCCCAAAGCGCTGCAAAAATGGGCGCAGCACCCGGGGCTGTTTTGTCGCGAGTCACTGATCAAAGCGCCAGATGTCACTGCTTTTGACGAGGTGTTTACAGCGCCCCTGCATGGCTTCAAGGGCGTCGATGACTACTGGCGCCGCGCATCAAGCCGGCCGCACATGACCCGCCTGATGCTGCCCAGCCTGATCCTCAATGCCCTCAATGACCCGCTGGTGCCAGCGCAGTCCCTGCCCCAGCCTCACGAGGTGAGCCTGCCCGTGACCTTGTGGCAGCCACGCCATGGCGGCCATGTCGGGTTCCCTGTGGGACGCTGGCCGGGCGAGGTGATGAGCCTGCCGCAAGCCGTGTTGGACTGGATGGTGGCCCATGGATGAGATGGTCTGCGCCGCGCTGCGCAAGTGGCCCAACGTGCCCGACTGCTTTGCTTGGCTGGGACTCGATACCCGCGGTGATTGGTACATGCGTGACGACGCGACCCAGGCGGCGGGCCCGTTTCCTGCCAGCAAGGGCAGTCGGATTGAGCACCAGGCCCTAAAAGCCTTCATCGCGCGCAACTACCTGGCCGATGCGCAGGGTCGGTGGCACTTCCAAAACGGCCCCCAAAAAGTCCATGTCGAATTGGCTGCCGCACCCTGGGTTTGGCGTGTGCAAGCCAGCGAGGCCGGGTGGTGCTTAAGCAGCCACACGGGCGTGCCCACTGCGGCCGAGTCGGCTTGGTTAGATGAGCATGGGCGCTTGTTCGTGGCCACCGCCTTGGGGCTGGGCTTGGTGCATACCCAAGACATGGGCCTGGCAGCCGACGCGGTGATGGCCGGCGCGTGGATCCCGCAAGAAGTTGACTTTGCGAGCTTGCCGGCGCGCTTTGGCTACGTGCTCAGCCCTTCGGCAAGGAAACCAACCAAATCCTAAAGACGCACAGGCCGCCGCGCCATTGCGTAAAAACACGTAGCGGTAAAACCCTTTGCCGAACATCCCTAAAACAGGTCTGATGCACGGTCGAGATCAGTCTGGCTTTTTTGCTTTGCCTTTGAGCTGACTCCCGACCCCCTGTCACCCCGAGCAAACACCCATGGTGCCCCACTCGAACAACCCTAAACTGGGCTGTTGGGGTCCGTTTGCGCGGGCGCAACAGGCGTGTTTGGCGCCAGCTCAATTCTTTTTTTGGAGAACTCCTGTGTCCTTCTTTTTATCTATCTCACGGGCGATCGATGGGCTGTCCCGGCTCGTTGGTCGCTGCGTGGCCTGGCTTATCATGGCCGCGGTGATCGTCTGTGTGCTCAATGCAGCGGTCATCAAGGCCTTCGCCAGCACCGCCGCCTTTCAAGCGGTCATCAACACCCTCAACCTGGGGGCCAACTCGTTCATCGAGATTCAGTGGTACCTGTACTCGGCGGCCTTTTTGTTCGCTGCCGGCTATACCCTGTTGAACCAAGAGCACGTGAAAATCGACGTGATTTCGGGCCGATTCTCCAAGACCACCCAAATCTGGATCGACATCTTCGGCATTTGCGTCTTCCTGTTTCCTTTTGTGGTGGTGGCCATCGAGCTGAGCCTGCCCTTCGCCCTGAAGGCGTACCACTCGCACGAAATGTCTGACAACGCAGGGGGCCTGATTCGCTGGCCGCTGTACATCATGATGCCGATTGGCTTCACCCTGCTGGGCCTTCAGGGGATCTCTGAGCTGATCAAGCGCTTTGCCTTTTTGGCCGGCGCCATCCCCGACCCCACGCAAAAACCCGAAGGCAAAACTGCCGAGGAAGAATTGGCAGAGTTCTTGTTGAGTAAAGAGGTGGCTACCCGCGAAGCCGCCGCCCTGGGAGCGAGAAAATGATGGAGTTTGTGACGACCAATTTTGCGCCGATCATGTTCGGCTGCCTGGTGTTGTTTTTGTTGTTGGGTTATCCGGTGGCGTTTTCGCTGGCGGCATGCGGTTTGTCCTTTGCCGTTTTGGGCATTTCGATGGGTCTGTTCGAGACCACCATGCTCAGCAACCTGCCCCTGCGAATCGTGGGGATCATGCGCAATGACACCTTGCTAGCGATTCCCTTCTTTACCTTGATGGGATTGATCCTAGAACGATCGGGCATGGCGGAAGACTTGTTGGACACCATCGGCCAGCTGTTTGGCCCCATCCGCGGTGGCTTGGCCTATGCGGTGATTTTGGTGGGCGCCATGTTGGCCGCAACCACCGGCGTGGTGGCCGCCTCCGTCATCTCCATGGGCTTGATTTCTTTGCCCATCATGCTGCGTTACGGCTATGACCGCCGCTTGGCGACGGGCGTGATTGCCGCCTCGGGCACGCTCGCCCAGATCATCCCGCCCTCGTTGGTGTTGATCATCATGGCCGACCAGTTGGGTCAAAGCGTGGGTGACCTTTACAAGGGTGCTTTCGTGCCGGGCTTCGTGCTGACAGGTCTGTACTTCGGTTATGTCTTCCTGATCACCCTGTTCAAGCCCAGCTGGGCTCCTGCCCTGCCCAGCTCGGCTCGCACCATCCGCGAAGACGACGGCACCTCGGGCCTGAAGTCTTTGGGTGTGCTGGCCGTGGTGTCGGTCGGCTTGGCGGTGCTGTTTGCCAAAACGCGCCCTGCAGGCACGGCCACGGATGAAATCATCGTGGTGTCCATGTGCGTGGGCGTGGGCGTGGCTTTTGCGCTGTCTGTCTTGAACAAGACCTTCAAGCTGGGCCTGCTGTCTCGCATGGCAGAGCGCGTGACCTTTGTGTTGATTCCCCCACTGGCCCTGATTTTCCTGGTCTTGGGCACCATCTTCCTGGGCATTGCCACCCCGACCGCCGGCGGCGCCATGGGTGCCATGGGCGCTTTGGTGATGGCCATGGCACGTGGTCGCATTGACATGAAGCTGACGCGCCAAGCGCTGGACAGCACCTTGAAGCTGTCGTGCTTTGTGATGTTCATCTTGCTGGGCGCCACTGTGTTCAGCCTGACTTTCCAGTATGCGGGTGGCCCTCACTGGGTGGAGCACCTCTTGACTGGCTTGCCGGGCGGCCAGATCGGCTTCCTGATCGTGGTCAACATCATGGTCTTCCTCTTGGCCTTCTTCCTGGACTTCTTTGAGTTGTCGTTCATCATCGTGCCGCTGCTGGGCCCGGTGGCGATCAAGCTGGGCATTGACCCCATCTGGTTCGGTGTGTTGCTGGCTGTGAACATGCAAACCTCGTTCATGCATCCCCCGTTTGGTTTTGCACTGTTCTACCTGCGCAGTGTGGCGCCGATCAGCGACTACATCGACAAACTCACGAACAAGAAGATCCCCAAGGTCACGACCGGCCAGATCTACAACGGCGCCATTCCGTTCGTGTGCATCCAGCTCCTCATGGTGGGCTTGTTGATCGCCTTCCCAGGTTTGGTCAGCCGCGATAAAGGCACCGGTGTCAAGGTCGACGCTGACCAGGCGTTTGAACAAATGCAGGAAAACGAGGCACAAGACGATCCGATGAAGGGCATGACCGACTTGGCCCCGGCCAAGCCCTGAGGCCCGCCCTTCAGGCGGACGGCCTGCGGGCTGTCTGGTAAGTTTGATCGCCCCCGCGCCTTATTGGCCCGGGGGCGTTTTTTATGGGCGCCTTGGGGCCTGTTCGGAGCACTGGATTTGAAAGGTTGATTCGCCAAAGCGGATGGGTGGCGCATTGGCAGGCGGAGCGTGCAGGAATGGCGTGCGCGCGGGGATGACGCGCCTGAGGCAAGCTCCTGGATCCCCGCCTGCGCGGGGATGACGGGCACATGCGGGGATGACAGGCACATGCGGGGATGACGGGCACAGGCGGGGATGACGGGCGCAGGGGTTGGCCTCTCCCCCTGTCATTCCCGCGCAGGCGGGAATCCAGCAGCCTGTGCACTTCGCCATAGCCTCTCAACAAATTCAACCTTTCAAATCCACTGAGACGGGGTACGAGGGCGTGTTCAGAGCAGGCACTGAGCGCACCCCACCCCTGCGCTCAGGGGTACGTCGCGCCTCGTGGCACACTCGAGGTTTTGGCCCGTCTGCACCCAACGCGTGCGCAGATGCCATCTGTCCCGACTTCACTCTCCGCCGCCGTGACTTCCTCCACTTTTGACCGCGCACACGCTGAGCACCTGCAGGTTTTTGCTGCCCTGGCGACTTTGGCCCCCCATGCCGAAGCCATTGGAGTGGTGCTGGCGCAAGCGCTGCAAGCGGGGCGCAAAATCATGTGGTGCGGCAATGGGGGCTCGGCCGCTGATGCCCAGCACCTGGCAGCCGAGCTGACGGGCCGCTTCATACGCAACCGGATTCCGCTCGCGGGGCTCGCGCTGGCAGCCGATGCCTGCAGCCTCACGTGCGTAGGCAATGATTTTGGCTTTGATGCCGTTTTTGAGCGGCAGGTCTTGGCCCTGGGGCAGCCCGGCGATTGCCTGGTGGCTCTGTCAACCTCGGGCCAATCCCCCAATGTGCTGCGCGCTGTCGAGGCGGCGCGCGGCAAGTCGATCACCACCATCGCCCTCACGGGCCGTGATGGCGGGGCGCTGGGGCCCGCCTGCGACCACCAGTTGGTCGTCCCCAGCCACACCACCGCACGGATCCAAGAAGCGCATATTTTCATCGGCCATCTTTGGTGCACCCTGATTGAGCAGCATCTGGGGGTGGGGCAATGATCGCCGCAGCAGCCGTTGAGCACATTCCCAGCCTGGCCGAGCTGGCCCAGCACCGCGTGTTGGTGGTGGGGGACGCCATGCTCGACCGCTATTGGATGGGCGATGTCGAACGCATCTCGCCAGAGGCCCCGGTGCCGGTCGTGCGCATCGTGCGCGAGGAAGACCGCTTGGGCGGCGCCGCCAATGTGGCACTCAACATTCAAACGCTGGGCGCTGCCTGCACCCTGCTCACCGTCGTGGGCGAAGATGACGCCGGCCGACGATTGCGAGAGCTGCTGCAGACCCAAGGCATTGAGGTCATCTCCGGCACGGACCCGAGCTTGCAGACCATTGTCAAACTGCGGGTGATTGGCCGCGCCCAGCAGTTGCTGCGCATCGACTTCGAGAGCCAGCCTGATCATGAAGTGCTGGAGCTCATGCTCGGCGAGTTCTCCCAGGCCCTGCCCAGCAGCGATGTGGTGCTTTTTTCTGACTATGGCAAGGGCGGTCTCACGCACATCCCGCGCATGATCAAAGAGGCCAAAGAGGCGGGCAAGACCGTGCTGGTGGATCCAAAAGGCTTTGACTACGAGCGCTATGCCGGCGCGGACGTGATCACCCCCAACCGCAGCGAGCTGGCCAAGGTGATCGGCCCGTGGGCCAGTGAGGCCGAGCTTGAAACCCGGACCCAACAGTTGCGCGAGCGGCTGCATCTTGGCGCCATCTTGCTCACACGCTCGGAGGATGGCATGTCACTCTTTGATGCCGAAGGTCACTTGCGCGTGCCAGCCCAAGCGCGCGAGGTCTTCGATGTGACCGGGGCGGGCGACACCGTGATTGCCTGCCTGGCCGCGCTTTTGGCCAGCACCATGCCGCTGCGAAACGCCGTCGCGCACGCCAACCGCGCCGGTGGCATTGCGGTGGGCAAGTTCGGTACGAGCACCGTCAGCTGGTCTGAGTTGTTCGCTTGAGTGATGCACACCCCCCCCGCACCTCTTGAGTCCCCAGGCCTGCCCGCCTGGCACCCCCTGGCCAAGTTGGTCTCGCCGGAGCAGCTGCTTGGTGCCTGGGGGCAGGTCCACCTGCCTCGGCCCTGGGTGTTGACCAACGGCGTGTTTGACATTCTTCACCGTGGGCATGTGAGTTATCTGGCCCAAGCCCGGCAGATGGGAGCCAGCCTGATTGTGGCCCTCAACAGCGACGCCTCGGCGCGCGGCTTGGGCAAGGGGCCCGAGCGCCCCCTGAACAGCGAGATCGACCGCGCCTGCGTCTTGGGCGCATTGGCCAGTGTGAGTGCGGTGGTGCGTTTCGACACCCCCACCCCCACGCCCTTGATTGAGCGTCTGCGGCCCGATATCTACGTCAAAGGCGGCGACTACGACATGGCCTTGCTCGAAGAAGCCAAGCTCGTTCGCGGCTGGGGCGGGCAGGCCCATGCCTTGCCGTTTGAGCCCGGCTACTCCACCACCCGGTTGGTCCAGCGCATTCAGAAGGTACAGGATTGATGCGGGCCGCGGCCTTTCTCGACCGCGACGGCGTGCTCAATCACGACAGCGGTTATGTCGTGCGCATCGAAGACTTTCGGTGGATTGAAGGCGCCAAAGCGGCGCTCAAGCGCCTGCAGGATGCGGGCTTGGCCTTGGTGATCGTGACCAACCAGTCGGGCATCGGGCGTGGCAAATACAGCGAAGCCGATTTTCAGGCCTTGAGCCAATGGATGGTGAATGATTTGGCTGCGTCCGGGATCCACCTCGCGGCCATCTACCACTGCCCCCACGCCCCCGCTGGAGCTGGCCAGCGCGATTGCGACTGCCGCAAGCCGCTGCCGGGCATGTTGCTGCGGGCCCAGGCTGAGTTGCAACTCGATATGGCACGCAGCTGGATGTTTGGCGACAAGCCCCAAGACATCGAAGCCGGGCGCGCGGCGGGCGTGGCCCGCTGCGTTCGAATCCGCAGCAGCTATGGCCCAGACACTGAGGCCTCGCCCGACGCCTGCTTCGACAATTTGGCGCAGGCCTGTGACCACGAGTTCCTGCCCCCGGCGTCTGCCCCGCCCACCTTGGGCGAGTCGGGGTTCGACGCGCAATCTGTGTGAGGCCGACCATGCCTGACTCGGGTGCCACACCAGGCCACGCGGCCCCACAACACCTGATCGTTCGCTTGCGCAATTGGGTCGGCGATGTGGTGCTGAGTTTGCCCGCATTGAAAGTACTGGACGAGGCCGGCTACACCCTGACCCTGGTCGCCCGCGGTCGCTGGGCCCCTGATTTGTTCAAGGGCACCCCTTGGCGCGTGCTGGTGCAGCCCCAGGGCCTGTGGGCCCGGGCCGCGCAGTTGCGCAGCCTGCGCCGGGCCTTGTCAGCAGCAGACCCCGGGTTTGATCGCCGCCTCAATACCCTGCTGCTGCCGCAGTCGTTTTCCAGTGCGCTGGAGGCTCGGCTGGCGGGCTTGCGGGCGTTGGGGTATGCGCACGAGGGGCGAAGCCTTCTTTTGAAACATGCCATCCCCATGCCCTGCGAGGGGCATGTGGCCTCGCACTACCGCCAACTCAGCCTGCGTTTGCGGGCCTTGCTGGCGCCTCATTTGCCACAGCCGGCAGACCTTGCCACGCCGCAGGTCGTGCTGCCCGTGGCGCCTGACGCGGCATCCGCTGTCCAAGCGCTGCTGCGCTCCCACCAGGTGGGGGCGCGTTACATGGTGGTGTGCCCCTTTGCAGGAGGCAAGTCAGCGAATGGGGGGCTGGACAAATCCTGGCCTCACTTTCCGGCGTTCGTTCGCTTGGCGGCCCAAGCTTTGAACATCCCCGTGCTCATCTACCCCGGCCCAGGTGAAGCCGAGTTGGCGCGCACGCTCTACCCCGATGCGACCTGTCTGGACGGCCGTCAGCTGGATGTTTACGCTGCGCTGTTGCAAAGTGCCGCGCTGGTGGTGGCCATCGACACCGGGCCCGGTCACATCGCTGCAGCGGTGGGCGCGCCCTTGTTGAGCCTGATCGGCCCCAGCATTGCAGCGCACTGGCGGCCCTTGGGGCCGGGGGTTGAATTGGTCCCAGGCTACCCCGAGTGGCCCACGGCGCAACACCTGCTTGAGCGCTGCAACGCCGTCTTGCAAGGGTGAGCGCCTTACGGGGCGCTGATGCACACCCGAGTGCCCCGTCTCAGTGGATTTGAAAGGTGGAATAGTTGCGAGGTCAATAGTGAAGTACACAGGCTGCTGGATTCCCGCCTGCGCGGGAATGACGCGGGGAGATGCCAACCCCTGCGCCCGTCATCCCCGCGCAGGCGGGGTACTGGTACCCCGTCTCAGTGAATTTGCAAGGTTGGAAGCCGTGTCTTCATCCGCCATGCGTCGTTACAAATCCTCGCGATACCAAAGGGTATCGCTGCGGTTTGCGCCTAGCCTGACGAATGAATCCATCGACTTCGAACCTTGCAAATCCACTGAGGCGGGGTACTAGGGGCCGGTGCCCGACACCACGGCGGCCATCACCTCGCTGGGCAAAACCTCGGCCATGCAGGTGCAATCGAGGTTCGTGCACTTCTTTGTACAGGGGCCGGGTCGATGGGTCTGAAGCGTGGTGACCCGCGGGCCGATGGGGCGCCAACGCTCGGCCCCCGCAGGAAACAAGGGCGGAAAAATGCCCACCGCATGCGTGCCCACCGCCGAGGCCAGATGCAAGGGGCCCGTGCCACTGGCCACGAGGCTATCGGCCGTGGCAATCAGGTCGATCAACTCCGTCAAGGATTGCTTGCCCACGTGGTCTTGCACACCCTCAGGCAAGCTCGAGAGCCAGGCCTGCAAGGCCTGCCTCTCGGCAGTGGAGCCCGTCACGCCGACCACGTGGCCCAAGGCCAATAAGGCCCGTACGAGTTCATCAAAATGCGCCAAAGGCCATTGCCGACCATTGCCATTTGAACAAGGGTGCACCAAGACCTTAAGCGGGCGCTCAGGCGAGGGGGCCAAGACATCCGGACGAGGCGATACTGTGGGAGCGAGCGTCAACCAATCGGCCCCACGCAACATGGACGCCCAGGCCTCCAAGGGCGCAGGTGGAAACAGCACCGCAAAGAAACGCCAACACTGCCGGCTCTCATGCTCACGCGAGCGCCGCTTCGAAATCGCCACCCACCGATTGCACTGCGTCCACTGGGCGCTGCGCAACACATTGCCCACCCGCCAACGAATGCCCCAAGCCTTGCAATCACGCAGGAGTTGTCGCTTGCTTTGAAGATGGAACACGGCATCCGGCGGCGCCTCGCGAGACGCCACGGCCTGGGACACTTGCTCTGGCGACCACACGCGATCAACCCAGGGTATGCGCTCGACCAAGGGGCGGGCATACTCACGCACGACCATCTCTATACGCAAGTTGGGCTGCTGGGACTTGAGCCATCGCAGTGAAGGAATCACCATCACCACATCGCCAAGGTTGTCCACTCGGCACACGAGGATTCGGTGAAGATGGGGCTGGGTCATGGATCCAAAGGAGGCCGGGCAGCGTGAAGAGCGGCGAGTCTATCAGCAGGGCCTGCTGCGCACCTGAGCGAGCCAGGGCTGCATCACCTGTATAGACCCGCCTCATCTAAAAGAAACGCGTCTTCAAGCGCCGACATGACGGCGCTGTGTTGGTTGCGCTCGGCCAGCCCATACGCATCAAGGCCCATTTCATTCCTGGTTGACAGATTGGCCCCCGCGTCCAGCAGGACGGTCAGCGCGCCAAGGTGGCCAGCACCTGCCGCAAGCATCAGGGGTGTGTGGCGCCCCACGCATCCGGGATCGATGTTGACCCTGGCAGCGACCAAGGCCCTCAATGCCTCGGCATCTCCCTTTTGTGCCGCGATGTGCATGGCAGTGAAGTTGCCGTGCGCTTGAACGCTGGGACTGGCTCCGGCTCGGAGCAAGGCTTTCAACACGTTCGCATGACCGTTTTGCGCCGCCAGCATCACGGCCGTCATGCCGCTGGGGTCTTGCGCATCGAGGGTCATCGGGCTGTGTTGAATCAAGGCCCGAAGGGCCTGGGTGTCGCCTTTTGTAGCGCATAGCATCAAGGGGGTCTGGCCCGCTTCGGGTGCCAGCGCGGCCTGAAGGACGAATGAAGCGGCAGCTTGTCTATTTTTCGCAGCGAGCATCAAAGCGGACTCGCCCTGGTGATTTCTGAGGGTCAAGTCAGCGTTGGCCTCGATCAGGGGAGTCAAGGCTTCAAGACGCCCACTGGCCGCAGCCAACATCGTGGCGGTCATGCCGCGTGGGTTTTGTGCATTGAGGTGCTGCCCATGCTGAGCGAATGCGCGAACGGAGTCGCCGCGGCCTCGGCGCACACACTGCATCAACATGGTTTCGCCCCGCTGGGGTGTCCGCGCACAATCTTCAAGCAATTGCACTGTGGGGGGCCGACGCCTCTTGCGGGCAATCGCTACAGCGTTGCCAAGCTCAGTTTTGACCGACAGATCAGCCCCGGCCTCGATCAAGACAACGAGTTGTTCAATGTCCCCCCGGATCGCGGCCAACATGGTCGTCGTCAAGCTGCGGTGACGGCAAGTGTTGGGGTCTGCGCCGGCCGCGAGCAGCGCTCGCACGGTCTCCGTCTGTCTGCCGGTCGAAGTGGCAAGGATCAGGGCGGTCTTGCCGTCGGAACTCTGAAGATTCGGATCGGCCCCGAATCCGAGCAAGGCCCTCGCCGCCTGCACATGACCTTGTTTAACGGCCATCATCAAGGGGGTCATGCCGTCTGGACCTCGCGCGTTGGGATTGAGCATGCCGGATCGAAACAACGGGCCAAAACGTTGGATTCTGTCGGCGTCGCCCAAGTGGGCGAGCCTCAACAAGGCGGCGTCGTAACCCAGCGGTGGCACTTTGGCGATTTGAAGAAGGCGCGCTGCACGCACGTGGCCTCCCAAAATAGCGAGCTTTGATGCGCTGTTTCCTTGGGTGTCTACAAGATCCAGGTCTGCGCCGGCCTGGATCAAGACCGCCAAGGCGTCGTCTCGCCCGTCGAGGGCAGCGAGCATCAAAGCGCTACAACGATCAAGGTTTTGGGCGTTGATGTTGTTCTTGCTATGGGAAAGCAACTCGGACACCGCATCGGTGTGGCCCTCCCACGCGCACAACATCAAGGCGGTATTTCCTTGTGGGGACTTGAGCTCAGGGTTCGCACCCGCCGCGAGCAACGCGGCTATTGTGCCCTGCAGCCCCTTGTGCGCAGCCAGCATCAGGGGCGTATGTCCCTCAGGATCTTTGGCGTCGATGTCCGCCCCGTTGTCTATCCCAATCTGCAAGGCCTGCGGGCAACCGAAGAAGGCAGCCAACTGCACCACCGGCGTCATTTGAGTGCGGGAAGTTGCTCCTTTCTCAAATAGGGTTGCAAATTTCGCCAACCATGCATCAGGGATGACCTCAATATTCTCGGCATCGGTACAATCAATGAGGTGTCGGGCAATGCCGTTGAGGATAACGCCTTGTTCAGCTGGTGAAATTCCAGCGTCGCTCAATGCTCGAAAAATATCATCTGGCGATGTCGCAAGAAACTCTTTCGCTTCAAATTCCTCACAATCTCCGTCTCGGTCGCGCCAGAACAGATCCCCCAGCATCTTGATGTCGCCGTTCGCTTGATCTTTGGTTAAGCTGATGGCGTCATCACAATTAACCAGCCCTTCTTCTTTGAGTACTCCCATGAAGTGCTTGGCAATCAATGTCGGCTGTCGGGCAAACTGATATGAATAAGTATCATGCACAGGGATCAAGTAATTCTCATCCGGCACCTCTCCAAACTCATGGGTCAGGGTTGCCTTCTTGATACTGTTGGTTCGCTCCACTACATCGGTCAAGTCAGCGCCTTCAATAGATTGACTGACATCAACCCGCTGCGCACCTTTGACCTGATCAAGGTAGTCGTCCGCCATCGCTTTGGTCAAGACATTCGGGTTGAGCTTGGCCAACACCATTTCACGGCACATCTCGAACTCAGAAGTCGCAATTTGTCTTTCTACAATCCTTGCGAATTCATCCAATCGCGGAGGAACACCCATGTCCTGCGCAATATAATTAAAGTAGGCATTGACGAAATGCACTTCATCTCCACTTTGATATCCACGATGCGTTTCGTGGACATGCTCGGAAATCAAGGATTCCATCATTTGCACCTTGGTGCGGTAGGCGGCGGATTTTATGCCGGCCGTAGAGTGCTTTAAGCTGGACACGGCCTCCTGCAATGCGGTGAGCACTCCGCCGGAACACAATCCCATCACCGGTGCCATCACCTTGATGGCGTTGAGGCGCTTTTGCAGAGGAATTTTTTCGTTCTGCAGCAGATCATCCAGCTCGTGAAACATTTCCTTTCCAGGGCCGTATATCATTTCTTTGTGGGGGCCAAAGAAATCCACGTCTGAATTGGAAATGTGATTTTTTAGCTTGCTGAAATTTCCGCTGATGTCGTCTATGCTGCGCTCGGATAGTGCAGGCTCAACCCCATTGGCATTTTGTCTGGCAAAATTCACAACCCGATCCAAAAGGTCAGAATACTCACTCTGACACCTCTTGAAATCAGCCATATTCCTGAAATTCAATGTGAATATGCCGCGGTATTCCGGACTCGACAGGATGATTGGCTTTGTCGGGTTGTTCGGCCGTTTTTCGAGTTCTGGCGTGGAGGGCGTTGACTCCAAAAATTTTCGTGTAAATAAAATAGTCGGCGTCATTTTAGTGACCTAAAAATATGCAATGCCTGGCGTTGCATTGATTGTTTGTCCCCCACATCACCCAACGAGACCAGGTGAGGCACAACGTGTGCCCGATCCAAAATCGCGCCGAGCCTTCTCGTGCCGCGAAGGCCAACCCGCGCAGTGACCATCGAACACTCACAAGCACAGCTTCCACTGATCTCCCGCCTCCGCCGCCGTCACGGTCGGCTTGAAGGCGTTTGAGCCTCATTTCCCCAACCCTCACAGGGAGCCAGCATCCCCTCTCCCTGTGAGGGTTGGGGTGAGGGCCGCTGGCTCACCGCACACTTTACTTTGAATCGCACCCCAGACGCCAACCGCCCGCTCAATTCCTGCCACAATGCATTTTGCTCCGGGGTGCACGCGTGTTGCGTGCTGAGATGGTGAATCCGAACCCGCGAACTTGAACCGGTTTGTACCGGCGTAAGAAGAGCCGTCACCTTCACCTGCTGTGCGTGGGCACCCGCCCCGCCAGCATGTAGGGGCCGACCTTCGGAGCACACACTCATTCACGAAGGAGCCCCCTGATGAACGCCCCCGACAAACTGGCCACTGATCTGCCGATCGATTTCAAAACCCGGCTGGCGTCCTTGCGCAGCCCGCTGCCGGGCTCTCGCAAGGTGTATGTCGAAGGCGCTCTGAACGATGTCCGCGTGCCGATGCGCGAGATCACCCTGACCAACAGCGAGGCCGTCACACTCTATGACACCTCCGGCCCCTACACCGACCCCACCGCAGACATCGACATCCGTCGCGGCCTGCCAGACCTGCGCAGCGCTTGGCTAGACACCCGCGGCGACACCGAGATCTACACCGGTCGCCAACACGCAGCCTTGGACGACGGCCTGCGCCACGCAGGGCGCGACGCCGATGGCCTGGCGCAATTGCGTGCCCAGGCTGCCGCCTTGCAGCGCCAACCGCGTCGTGCCAAAGCCGGTGGCAATGTGAGCCAGATGCACTACGCGCGGCGCGGCATCATCACCCCGGAAATGGAGTTCGTGGCCGTGCGCGAAAACGGCAAGCGGGAGTGGATGCGCGAGTACCTCGCCAGTACCGAGCGCGAGCAGCGGCGTCGTGGCAACAGCATGGGCGCGCAGCTGCCGCAAGAGTTCACGCCCGAGTTCGTGCGCGATGAGGTCGCCCGTGGGCGCGCCATCATTCCGGCCAACATCAACCACCCCGAGGTTGAGCCGATGGCCATTGGCCGCAACTTCGCGGTCAAGATCAACGCCAACATCGGCAACTCGGCCGTCACTTCATCGATCGATGAAGAGGTTGAAAAACTCGTGTGGGCGATTCGTTGGGGGGCGGACAATGTGATGGACCTGTCCACCGGCCGGCACATCCACACCACGCGTGACTGGATTTTGCGCAACAGCCCTGTGCCCATCGGCACCGTGCCCATTTACCAAGCGCTGGAAAAAGTGGGCGGTGTGGCGGAAGAGCTCAGCTGGCCGATTTTTCGCGACACGCTGATCGAACAAGCCGAACAAGGCGTCGACTATTTCACCATCCATTCCGGCGTGCGCCTGGCCTTCATCCACCTCACGGCCGAGCGGCGCACGGGCATTGTGTCGCGCGGCGGCTCGATCATGGCGAAGTGGTGCATCACGCACCACAAAGAGAACTTCCTGTACACGCATTTCGAAGAGATCTGCGAGATCATGAAGACCTATGACGTGAGCTTTTCGCTAGGCGACGGCCTGCGCCCTGGTTGCGCGGCCGATGCCAATGATGAGGCCCAGTTTGCTGAACTGCGCACGCTGGGTGAGTTGACGCAAGTCGCCTGGAAGCACGATGTGCAAACCATGATCGAAGGCCCTGGCCATGTGCCCATGCACATGATCCAGGCCAACATGGACGAGCAGCTCAAGCACTGCCACGAAGCGCCGTTTTACACGCTGGGGCCTTTGACCATCGACGTGGCCCCAGGCTATGACCACATCGCCAGCGCCATCGGCGCGGCCATGATCGGCTGGATGGGCACGGCCATGTTGTGCTACGTGACCCCCAAAGAACACCTGGGCCTGCCCGACCGGGACGATGTCAAGGAAGGCATCATTGCTTACAAAATTGCGGCCCACGCGGCCGATGTGGCCAAGGGCCATCCGGGGGCGCGCGCTCGCGATGACGCGCTGTCCAAGGCGCGCTTTGAGTTCCGCTGGAGCGACCAGTTCAACCTCAGCCTGGACCCCGATACCGCACGCGAGTTTCATGATGAAACCTTGCCCAAGGATTCGAGCAAGGTGGCGCATTTTTGTTCGATGTGCGGGCCGAAGTTTTGCTCCATGAAGATCACGCAGGACGTGCGTGACTTCGCGGCCCAAAAAGGCCTCAGTGAGCAAGATGCCCTCGACAAGGGCATGGCGGAGAAGTCGGCACAGTTCAAGGCGCAGGGCGGTGAGATCTACATCCCCATCCAGCCTGAGGCTTGAGTGACCTCTCACAGCGGCTCACGCAGCGGCCTGTCCATCGGCATTGCCGGGGCAGGCTTGCTGGGCCGTTTGCTGGCTTGGCAGGCCGCGCAAGCGGGGCATGCGGTCACCGTCTTCGACCCGGCACCGCACGCCCAGGCGCTGTTTGACGGGCAGGGGGCGGCGGGGTTTTCAGCGGCTGGCATGCTCAGCCCCTTGGCCGAGTTGGACGCCGCCAGCCCGCAAGTCGCGCGCTGGGGCCTGCGCTCACTGGCGCTGTGGCCGCAGATTTTGGCCACCTTGCCCGCAGCGACATTTTTCGCTCGCGAAGGTAGCTTGCTGGTGGCTCATCGCAGCGACTTGGGGGCGGCCCAGCGAGTCCTCTCACGCCTGGACCAAGCGCCCCCAGAGATGCCGCTGCCGCAGGCCCTCAGCCCCGCCGCGCTGCGCCAGCTGGAGCCGGCCTTGCATGATGTGGCACACGCTTGGCTGTTGCCCGGCGAAGGCCAAATCGACCCGCCCAGCACGCTGAATGCCTTGCATGATCACGCGGCTTTGGCGGGCGTTCAATGGCAATGGGGCTGCGAGGTGGATCGCGTCGCACCGCACTCGTTGTGGCTGGCAGGGCAAGTGGCTGCGCAGCGTTTTGATGGGGTGTTCGATGTGCGCGGTTTGGGCGCCCGCCGTGCGGACAGCAGCAACGACAAGCACTCACCACCGGCCCTGCGCGGGGTGCGCGGCGAGACCGTCTGGCTGCATGCGCCAGGTCATGGCCTCGCGCGGCCGGTGCGGCTGCTGCACCCACGCTGCCGCGTGTACGTGGTGCCCCGCCCGCATGACACCTTGGTCATCGGTGCCAGTGAAATCGAAAGCGAAGACCGCGGTGCCGTGTCCCTGCGCAGTGCGCTCGAGCTGATGTCTGCCGCCTACAGCATCCTGCCCGCTTTGGCGGAGGCGCGCATTCAGCGGCTCGACGCCAATCTGCGGCCGGCCCACCCCGACAACGAACCCCATGTCCACACCGAAACCGGGCTGGTGCGCATCAACGGCCTGTTCCGACACGGCTGGCTGCTGGCCCCGGCCTTGATTGAACAGGCCTTGTCATCGCTGGACATCCCTTGGCCCCGCTTTACCACCCTAACCCCTGGGGTACTTACTCCCGCCACGAGCTCGTCATGAACGCTGTTTACAACGACACCGCATCCCCCTCCACCCTCCACATCCAACTGGATGGTCAAGCGCACGCTGTCCCTCAAGGCAGCTCACTGGCCGATCTGGTGGCGGCCCTGGGTTACGCCGAGCAGGCCATCGCCACGGCCGTCAACCACAGCTTTGTGGCCCGCGGCCAGCGGGCCCAGGCCGTGCTGCAAGCTGGGGATCAGGTGATGCTGTTTCAACCCATCGTGGGAGGCTGAGCATGAGCATGCCCTCCACCGCGGAAGACCTCTGGCATGTGGGCCCCGTAGGCTTGCGCAGCCGATTTTTGCTGGGCACAGCAGGCTACCCCTCGCCCCACCATTTGAGCCAGGCCATCCACGCGGCGGGCACACAGATCGTCACCGTGGGCCTCAAGCGCACCTTGGCGGCGGCGGGTGACAACGGCTTCATGACCCAACTCAGCCAGACCTTGCGTGAGTGCGGTGCCAGGCTGCTGCCCAACACGGCCGGGTGTCGCAGCGCGCGCGACGCCATTCAGCTGGCCCACATGGCGCGCGAGCTCTACAACACCGACTGGGTCAAGCTTGAAGTGATCGGTGACGAGCACACCTTGCAGCCTGACCCTTTCGAGCTGGTCACGGCGGCCGAGCAACTCGTGCGTGACGGCTTTACCGTCTTTCCCTACTGCACCGAAGACCTCGTCACCTGCCGTCGCCTGCTCGACGTGGGCTGCCCGCTGCTCATGCCCTGGGGGGCGCCGATTGGCTCGGGTCAAGGTCTGCTCAATCCCTATGCTTTGCGCACCCTGCGCGAGCGCTTGCCTGACACCGTGCTCATCATCGATGCTGGCATTGGGGCGCCCTCGCACGCGGCCCAGGCCTTGGAGATGGGCTTTGATGCGGTATTGCTCAACTCGGCCGTGGCTCAGGCGCAAGACCCTGTGCGCATGGCCGGCGCTTTTCGCGCCGCCATCGAGGCCGGTCGCTCGGCGCGCTTGGCCGGCGTGATGGCGCAGCAAGACTTTGCCGTGGCCAGCACGCCCGTGGGTGGGCAGCCCTTTTTGTTGTCATGACCGCGCCGCCCATTGTGTGGAGCATCGCGGGCACCGACAGCGGTGGCGGCGCGGGCCTCAGTGCAGACCAGCGTGCGGCCGATGCGCTGCAGGTGCACTTGTGTCCCGTGGTTGCCGCGGTGACCGCCCAAAACTCGCAGGCCGTGACCCACGTGCACCCGGTCGGCCTAGAGGCTCTTGAGCACCAACTGCGCGCCCTGGCCCAGGACATGCCGCCGCGCGCCATCAAAACCGGCCTGCTGGGCAATGCGGCACAGATCGCTTGTGTGGCCCAGTGGGTCGACCGCCTGCGTGAGCAGGGCCCCGTCGCGTTGGTGGTCGACCCCGTATTAGGTGCCAGCACCGGCGCGGCCTTTGCCAATGATGACACCGTGCGCGCCTACCGCAGCCTGCTGCTGCCGCGCGCCACCCTCATCACCCCCAACCAGGACGAGGCCCTGCGGCTGCTGCAACGCGACCCGCAAGATGCCCACCCCAGCCTGGCCGACATCCCCACCCAGGCCCGCGGGTTGCTGGCCACGGGTTGCGATGCCGTGTGCATCACGGGGGGCGATGCCTCACCGGCCACTGACGCCAACCCCACCTGGGCCCTGGACTGGCTGCACACCCCCCAGGCCCAAGGCTGGCTGGCGGCGCCCCGTTGGGCCACCCCGCACACCCATGGCACCGGCTGCACCTTCGCGACCTCGGCCGCGGCCGCGTTGGCGCGTGGCTTTGTCACGGCCGATGCCCTGGTGCTGGCCAAAATGACCACCTTGCACGCCCTGCGCCAGGGGCAGGCGGCAGGCCAAGGTGCCGGGCCGGTGAGGGCGCAAGCTGACTTCATCACCGACCCCAGCCTCTTGCCCCGCTTGTCATGGGGGGAGGTTGCGCACTTCTCTGACGCGGCCTCGGTGCCCTCCGCCAGTCGACTCGATCTCTATGCAGTGGTCGATAGCCTGGAGCGGCTGCAGCAGGTGTTGGAGGCCGGCGTGCGCACCGTGCAGTTGCGCATCAAGACCCCGGCGCAGGCCGATGCAAAGTGGTCTGCTCACTTGCGTCAAACCATCGCCGCGGGCGTGCAAGCGGCACGCGCGGCCGGGGCCACGTTGTTCATCAACGACCATGCTGCGCTGGCCCTGGAAGTCGGGGCGCAGGGCATTCACCTGGGCCAAGATGACCTGCTCGCACTCACCGAGGCGCAGCGCTTGGCGTGGGCTCAAGCCGTGGATTTAGGCATCAGCTCCCACAGCCTGTGGGAGCTGTGCCGTGCCGCCACCCTGAACCCGCGCTACATCGCCTGCGGCCCCGTGTGGCCCACCACCACCAAAGACATGCCCTGGCTCCCCCAAGGGCTGGACAACCTCGCGTGGTGGTGCGCCATGGCCCCGTGCCCCGTGGTCGCCATCGGCGGCATCCTGGATGCGGAGCAGGTGCAGCAAGCGGCACAGGCGGGGGCAGATGGGGTGGCCGTGGTGCGTGGTTGGGGCGTTGAGCCGCGACAGACCGCACCTCAGTTTCAACAAGCCCTGCAAGCCGGCCGTGCGCTCAAGGCCGTGCCCCTCGCTTGGCCTCACCCTAGCGCATAGCACGCATCCCGAATTGCATCGGTGTAGCTGTCGGCCCACCCGACCGGCCCCCAACCGTGTGCAAATACCCACCGCCGCCACGGCCAATTCGCACTCTTGCAGCAAGCGCATCACAATGGATGCTCATACCCTGGAGCACCCATGTCTGCTGTGCCTGCAATGTCCATCTCCCCGGCCCAGGGCACGACCCAACGCGCCCTGCGGCAAAGCGAGGTCGTGAGGGCCCTGTCAGCTGTCGTGCCGCCCCATGCCCTGTTGTGGCAGTCTGAGGACACGACCCCCTACGAATGTGATGGCCTGACGGCCTACCGCGCACGGCCGTTGGTGGTCGTGCTGCCGGAAACCGACGCGCAAGTGTCCGCCGTCTTGCGCTGCTGCCACCAGTTGAATGTGCCCGTGGTGGCCCGTGGCGCCGGCACCGGTCTCAGTGGCGGGGCCATGCCGCACACCGAGGGCGTGACGCTGAGCTTGGCCAAATTCAAGCACATCAAACAGATCGACCCCGCGGCCCGCACCGCCACGGTGGAATGCGGCGTGCGCAACCTGGCCATCAGCGAAGCCGCAGCCCCACATGGCCTGTACTACGCCCCCGACCCCAGCAGCCAGATCGCCTGCACCATCGGCGGTAACGTGGCTGAAAATTCTGGCGGCGTGCATTGCCTCAAATACGGCCTGACGCTGCACAACGTGTTGCAAGTGCGCGGCTACACCCAGTCCGGCGAGGCCCTCACCTTGGGCAGCGAAGCCCTTGACGCCCCCGGCCTGGACCTGCTGACCGTGGTGGTGGGCAGTGAGGGCATGCTCATCGTGATCACCGAAGTCACGGTCAAACTGATCCCCAAGCCCCAAACCGCCCGCTGCATCATGGCCAGCTTCGATGACCTGCGCAAGGCCGGTGATGCGGTGGCCCAAGTGATTGCGGCCGGCATCATCCCTGCGGGCCTGGAGATGATGGACAAGCCCATGACCGCCGCGGTCGAAGACTTCGTGCATGCAGGCTACGACCTGAGCGCCGAAGCCATCCTGCTGTGCGAGAGTGACGGCACCTTGGATGAGGTCAACGAAGAGATCGACCGCATGAGCGCCGTGCTGCGCAGCGCAGGCGCCACGGACATCAGCGTGAGCGACAGCGAAGCGCAACGCCTCAAGTTCTGGAGTGGCCGTAAAAACGCCTTCCCTGCCTCCGGCCGCATCAGCCCCGACTACCTGTGCATGGACAGCACCATCCCGCGCCGCCGGCTGGCCGACATCCTGCTGGCCATCGGGAAAATGCAGATCACCTACGGGCTGCGCTGCTGCAACGTCTTTCACGCCGGCGATGGCAACCTGCACCCCTTGATCCTGTTCGATGCCAACGACCCCGATCAGTTTCACCGCGCCGAACTCTTCGGGGCCGACATCCTGGAGACCAGCGTTGCCATGGGCGGCACGGTGACCGGCGAGCATGGCGTGGGCGTTGAAAAACTCTCCTCCATGTGCGTGCAGTTTTCAGCCACTGAGCGCACCCAAATGATGGCCCTGAAGACCGCCTTCGACCCCAGCGGCCTGCTCAACCCAGGCAAGGTCATCCCCACCCTCGCACGCTGCGCCGAGTACGGGAAAATGCACGTGCAGCGGGGCTTGCTACCCTTCCCCGATCTCCCTCGTTTCTGAGCCTGCGCGCCGCGCCCCCGCCCGCCCCCGATGGGGGCCCTCCACAGACTGCCTTCGACTGCATGAGCCACGCCCTCCAACTCTTGATCAATTGTGTGCAAAGCGCCCAAGGCTGCGGTGCCCCGATGCGCATCAGCGGCGGCAACACCAAAGACTTCTACGGCGAGCTCAGCGAGGGCACCGTGCTCGACACCCGCGCGCTGCTGGGCATCAGCGCCTACGAGCCCAGTGAATTGGTGGTCACGGTGCGCGCAGGCACGCCCCTGGCTGAACTGGAAGACGCCCTTGCCGCCAAGGGCCAATACCTGCCCTTCGAGCCGCCGCGCTTCAGCCCCGGCGGCACAGTGGGCGGCATGGTCGCGGCCGGGCTGTCAGGCCCCGGGCGGGCCAGCGTGGGCAGCGTGCGCGACTACGTGCTCGGCGCCACCCTACTCAACGGCCGTGGCGAGGTGCTCAGCTTTGGCGGCCAAGTCATCAAAAACGTGGCCGGCTACGACATCTCGCGCATGCTTGCTGGCTCATTGGGCACCCTGGGCGTCATCCTGGAGGTCTCGCTCAAAGTCCTCCCTTTGCCCCTGGCCAGCGCCACCCTGCGCTTTGACATGCCCGAAGCCCAGGCTGTGCAACAAGTCAACGCCTGGGCAGGCTGCCCGCTGCCCCTGAACGCCAGCGCCTGGCACCAAGGGCAGCTCAGCCTGCGCCTGGCTGGGGCGCGCGCTGCCGTGCAATCTGCCGTGAACCAACTGTGCGCGTCCCACGGTGGCAGCCTGCTCGACGCCGATGCCGCGCAGGCCTACTGGCGCGGCCTGCGCGACCAACACGACCCCTTCTTCGACACGACCGACCCGCGCCCCTTGTGGCGCCTGGCCGTGCCTGCCACCACTGCCCCCCTGACCCCACCGCCCAACCCCCAAGGCACCGCCACGCCGACGTTGGTTGAGTGGGGTGGTGCGCAGCGCTGGTGGCGCAGCAGCGCCCCGGCAAGCAGCATCCGTGGGCTGGCGGCCCAAGCCAACGGGCACGCCACCCTGTTTCGCTGCAGCAACGAAGCCCAACGCGTCGATATCTTCACCCCTTTGGCGGCGCCCGTGGCCCAGATCCACCACGCGCTCAAAAAATCCTTCGACCCCAACGGGCTCTTCAACCCCGGACGGATGTACCCTGGCCTGTGATCCCCTCCACACTGCGCGCCTGACCCATGCAAACCAAACTGGCCCCCGAGTTCAAAGGCACGCGCCAAGGCGACGCCGCCGAAGCCATCCTGCGCAAGTGCGTGCACTGCGGTTTTTGCACCGCGACCTGCCCCACCTACCAATTGCTGGGCGACGAGCTCGACGGCCCCCGGGGCCGCATCTACCTCATGAAGCAAGTGCTTGAAGGCGAGCCCGTCACGCGCCTCACGCAGCAACACCTCGACCGCTGCCTCACCTGCCGCAACTGCGAAACCACCTGCCCCTCGGGCGTGGAATATGGACAGCTGGTCGACATTGGTCGTGAGCTCGTGGATGCGCGGGTCGAGCGCCCCCCAACCGAAAAAGCCCTGCGCTGGCTGCTCAAAGAAGGCCTCACCTCGCCCGTCTTTGGCCCGGCCATGAAGCTGGGCCAATGGGTGCGCCCCCTGCTGCCCGGCGCGCTCAAAAACAAAGTGCCTGCACCGTCCAGCGCCCGTGCCCACACCTGGCCGCAACGCGAACACCCGCGCAAAATGCTCATGCTCACGGGCTGCGTGCAGCCCGCCATGATGCCCAACATCAACACCGCTACCGCGCGCGTGCTCGATGCGGCGGGCATCCAAACCCTGGTGGCCCCGGAGGCCCGGTGCTGCGGCGCCATCCGCAGCCACCTCAGCGACCACGAAGGTGGCCTGCACGACATGCGGCGCAACATCGACGCCTGGTGGCCCTGGGTCGCTGAGGGCCGCGTTGAGGCCCTCATCATGAACGCCCCGGGCTGCGGCGTCACCGTCAAGTCCTACGGCCACGCCCTGGCCCACGACCCCGACTATGCGGCCAAAGCCCTGCGCATCAGCGAGCTCACCCGCGACCTCAGCGAACTGTTGCCCAGTCTGGTGCCCTTGCTCAAAGACCAAGTGACACGCCCCACCTCACGCCGCCTGGCCTTTCATCCCCCTTGCACGCTACAACACGGTCAACAGCGCCAAGGCGACGTCGAAGCCGGGCTCACGGCACTGGGCTGGGAGGTTCAGCTCGCCACCCAAGAAAGCCACCTGTGCTGTGGCTCCGCAGGCACCTACTCCGTCCTGCAACCCGAGCTCGCCACCCAGCTGCGCGACCGCAAACTCAGCCACCTTGAGCCGCTGGCACCCGACACCATCATCTCCGCCAACATCGGTTGCATTCAACACCTTCAATCCGGCACTCCCCGCCCCGTGCGTCATTGGGTTGAAGTCCTGGATGACGCGCTGACGACTGGCTGAACGCAGCCCCCACTGGCAGCAAGGGGTTCGATTCAAAGTGATGCCTCGCAAGCACCAATCACTTTGAATCGCGCTCGCCAAAGGGTATCGCTGCGACACGAGTACCCCGTCTCAGTGAATTTGAAAGGTTGATTTTGCCGCGCAGCCTGCGCACATCGGCATGGGCCGCGCAAAGAGTCAAGGCCGACAATCTCCCTGGCTTAAGCCCCTCTCCCCTTGCGGGAGAGGGGTTGGGGAGAGGGGGCTGCAACGCTTGCCGAATGGCCTCCAACAGGGCCTGCGGCGCTGGCGGGGAAATCTCCAGCCCGAAAATCTATTGACCGGTGGATGTCGCCCCTCTCCCCCAGCCCCTCTCCCGCGAGGGGCGAGGGGAGCTATTGATTGCTCCGGCCTAAGACACCGTTTCCAACCTTTCAAATTCACTGAGACGGGGTACAAGGGCCTGCTGTGCGCAGACTCAAAGCCCCAAATGCATAAGGCCCCGAAGGGCCTTATGTTTTGTCTCGCCGTACCCCACACGCGCTTTACTTCTTGCGCAAGCGCCGCAGTGCCGCGATCTGGGCTGCCATGGCCGCAAACTCGCCTTGCGCTGCCGCAAAGTCGATGTCGGTTTTGGCGTTTTTCATGGCTTCTTCGGCGAGTTTCTTCGCGTCCGTGGCCTTGGCTTCGTCGAGGTCTTTGCCGCGGATGGCCGTGTCGGCCAACACCGTCACGGTGTCGGGCTGAACTTCAAGAATGCCGCCCGCTACGAATACAAACTCTTCGCCGCCATCGGCACGCTGAATGCGTACCGCCCCGGGGCGGATGCGGGTGATCAGGGGGGTGTGGCGTGGGTAGATGCCCAGCTCGCCTGCCTCGCCTGGCAGGGCCACAAACTTGGCCTCGCCGGAGAAGATCGACTCTTCGGCGGACACGACGTCCACGTGAATCAAAGCCATTTGGTGTTTCCTTCAGGTAGTGAAGATGCGGTGGCGGTCTCGTGGATCATTTGCTTCATGACGCACGAGACTGCCGCTTAGGCCGCCTTCTTGGCCTTGGATTCTTCTTCCATGCGCTTGGCCTTGTCGATGGCTTCGTCGATGGTGCCCACCATGTAGAACGCTTGCTCGGGCAGGCTGTCGCACTCGCCGCTCACAATCATCTTGAATCCGCGGATGGTCTCTTTGAGGGACACGTATTTGCCTGGCGAGCCGGTGAAGACCTCGGCCACGTGGAAGGGTTGGCTCAGGAAGCGTTGGATTTTGCGCGCACGGGCGACAGCGAGTTTGTCTTCCGGGGCGAGTTCGTCCATGCCCAGAATGGCAATGATGTCGCGCAGTTCTTTGTAGCGCTGCAGGGTGCCTTGCACCGCACGGGCCACAGCGTAGTGGTCTTCACCGACGACGTTGGGGTCGAGCTGGCGGCTGGTGGAGTCGAGGGGGTCGACCGCGGGGTAGATGCCCAGTGAGGCGATGTCGCGCGACAGCACCACGGTGGAGTCCAAGTGGGCGAAGGTGGTGGCAGGTGAGGGGTCGGTCAAGTCATCAGCAGGGACGTAAACGGCCTGGATGGAGGTGATCGAGCCGACCTTGGTCGAGGTGATGCGCTCTTGCAGTCGACCCATTTCTTCGGCCAGTGTGGGCTGGTAGCCCACGGCTGAAGGCATGCGACCCAGCAAGGCGGACACTTCAGTGCCGGCCAGGGTGTAGCGGTAAATGTTGTCGACGAAGAAGAGCACGTCGCGGCCTTCGTCACGGAAGGACTCGGCGATGGTGAGGCCGGTCAGGGCCACGCGCAGGCGGTTGCCAGGGGGCTCGTTCATTTGGCCGTAGACCATGGCAACTTTGGAGTCTTCGAGCTTCTCGAGGTTGACCACGCCGGAGTCGGCCATCTCGTGATAGAAATCGTTGCCCTCGCGGGTGCGCTCACCCACGCCAGCAAACACGGACAGGCCGCTGTGGGCCTTGGCGATGTTGTTGATGAGCTCCATCATGTTGACGGTCTTGCCCACACCGGCGCCACCGAACAAGCCGACCTTGCCGCCTTTGGCAAACGGGCAGATCAGGTCGATCACCTTGATGCCGGTTTCGAGCAGGTCGGTGGAGGGGCTGAGTTCGTCGTAAGCGGGTGGCTTGCGGTGGATGGAGGCGGTGAGCTCTTGGCTCACAGGGCCGCGCTCGTCAATGGGGTTGCCCAGCACGTCCATGATGCGGCCCAGGGTGGCACGACCCACGGGAACTGAGATGGGGCGCTGGGTGTTGCGCACCATCAGGCCGCGGCGCAGGCCGTCTGAGGAGCCCAAGGCAATCGTGCGCACCACGCCATCGCCCAGCTGTTGCTGGACTTCGAGGGTCAGCTCGGTGCCTTCGAGTTTGAGGGCGTCATAGATTTTGGGCATGGCGTTGCGGGGAAATTCAACGTCCACCACGGCGCCAATGCACTGAACAATCTTGCCTACGTTTGCGGTTTGCGAGTCAGCCATGTTTGTATCCTTTGAAATTCGATTCAGTTCTGTGAGCGTCTTGTTGCGTCAGACGGCTGCGGCACCGGCCACAATTTCCGACAGCTCTTTGGTGATGGCGGCTTGGCGGGTCTTGTTGTAGACCAGCTTGAGTTCGCCAATCACGCTGCCGGCGTTGTCGGTGGCGGATTTCATGGCGACCATGCGAGCAGATTGCTCAGAGGCCATGTTTTCTGCCACGGCTTGGTATACCAAGGCCTCGGTGTAGCGCAGCAGCAGCTCGTCGATGACGGACTGGGCATCAGGTTCGTAGATGTAGTCCCACCCGTGCTTGGCCTGCGGCTGCTCACCGCCGTGCAGCGAGTCGCTCGACAAGGGCAGGAGTTGCTGCACCATGGATTCTTGCTTCATGGTGTTGATGAAGCGGGTGTAGCAGAGGTAGACCGCGCTGAGTTTGCCCTGGGCGTAGGCGTCCAGCAGCACCTTGATGGGGCCGATGATTTTTTCCAGGTGGGGCTTGTCTCCGAGTTGGGTGACATGCGAGACCACCTTGGCGCCTACGCGGTTCAAGAAGCCCAGGCCTTTGTTGCCAATGGCCACGGTTTCGCTGCGTTGCCCCGAGGCCTCGACCTCTTTGAGCTTCTGCGTCACGGCGCGCAGCACGTTGGTGTTCAAGCCACCGCACAAGCCTTTGTCGGTCGTGACGACGATGAAGCCCACGGTCTTGGCAGACTCGTTGGCCACCATGAAGGGGTGTTTGTACTCCGGAGATGCTTTCGAGAGGTTGGCAGCCAGACTGCGAACTTTCTCGCTGTAGGGCCGCGCCGCGCGCATGCGCTCTTGCGCTTTGCGCATTTTTGAAGCGGCCACCATTTCCATGGCTTTGGTGATCTTTTTCGTGTTTTCGACACTTTTGATCTTGCCGCGAATTTCCTTGCCTGCTGCCATGCCAAAGCTCCTAGGTCAGTGACATCAAACGAAGGACTTCTTGAAGGCCGTGACGGCGGCGTTCAGGTCGGCCTCGGCCTTTTGACAGGATTTCTGGAACGCGGCCTTCTCGGCAGGGGCGTCTTTCTTGGGTTCCTTGGCGTCCCACTTTTGAGCGTCTTTTTCCATCTGGGCCAGCAGCGGTGCGTGGCTGGTTTTCAGGAATTGGTGCAGGCCGTGTTCGAAGGCGAGCACTTTCTTGACGTCGATGTTGTCGAGGAAGCCTTTGTTCACCGCGAACAGCGTGGCGGCCATGAGGCTCACGGGCAGGGGTGCGTACTGGGCTTGCTTGAGCAGCTCGGTGACGCGGGCGCCGCGCTCGAGTTGCTTGCGGGTGGCTTCGTCCAAATCAGAGGCGAACTGGGCAAATGCGGCCAGCTCACGGTACTGTGCCAAGTCGGTACGGATACCGCCTGAGAGGCCTTTGACCAGGTTGGTTTGGGCGGCACCGCCCACGCGGGAGACGGAGATACCCGCGTTGATGGCGGGACGGATGCCGGCGTTGAACAGTGAGGTTTCAAGGAAGATTTGGCCGTCGGTGATCGAGATCACGTTGGTGGGCACGAAGGCTGACACGTCGCCGGCTTGGGTTTCGATGATGGGCAGGGCGGTCAGGGATCCGGTCTTGCCTTTGACGGCGCCGTTGGTGAACTTCTCGACGTAGTCGGGGTTGACGCGTGCGGCACGCTCGAGCAAGCGGCTGTGGAGGTAGAACACGTCACCGGGGTAGGCTTCACGGCCTGGGGGACGGCGCAGCAGCAAGGAGATTTGGCGATAGGCCACGGCTTGCTTGGACAGGTCGTCATAGACGATGAGGGCGTCTTCACCGCGGTCACGGAAGTACTCGCCCATGGTGCAGCCGGAGTAGGCCGATACGTATTGCATGGCGGCAGACTCGGCGGCCGAGGCGGCCACGACGATGGTGTAGTCCATCGCGCCGTGGGCCTCTAAGGCACGCACCACGTTTTTGATCGACGAGGCTTTTTGGCCGATGGCGACGTAGATGCAGGTCATGTTTTGACCCTTTTGGTTGATGATGGCGTCGATGGCCACGGCCGTTTTACCGGTCTGGCGGTCACCAATGATCAACTCACGTTGGCCGCGGCCCACGGGCACCATGGCGTCGATGGACTTCAAGCCGCTTTGCATCGGCTGGCTCACGGACTGGCGGGCGATCACGCCGGGGGCAATCTTTTCGATGGGCATGGACAGCTTGGCCGGAATAGGGCCTTTGCCGTCGATGGGTTGGCCCAGGGCGTTGACCACGCGGCCACGCAGCTCCGGGCCGACGGGTACTTCCAGAATGCGGCCGGTGCACTTGACGGTGTCGCCTTCGCAGATGTGTTCGTACTCACCCAAAATCACGGCGCCCACGGAGTCACGCTCCAGGTTGAGGGCCAGACCGAAGGTGGGTTGGCCGGTGGCGGTGGCGGGGAACTCGAGCATCTCGCCCTGCATGGCCTCGGACAGGCCGTGGACGCGGACGATGCCGTCGGTCACGGAGACCACGGTGCCTTGGTTGCGGATGTCGCTGGAGACCCCAAGGCCTTCGATGCGCTTTTTGATCAGTTCGGAAATTTCGGCAGGATTCAGTTGCATGGCTTGTCTCCGTGGACGCAGGCTGGGCCTGCGCTGGGGATGGTGGCTGGGGTGCAGCGCGGGGGTGTGGCGGTATTCAGGGGGTGCCGTTCAGGCCGTCAAAGCGACGTTCATTTGTTGCAGACGAGCCTGGATGGAGGTGTCGAGCACTTCGTCACCCACCACCACGCGAATGCCACCAATCAGCTCGGGTTGCAGCGTGATGATGGGGTTGAGCTTGCGAGCAAAGCGCTTCTCGAGCGCCGCCAAGACGCTGGGCAATTGCGCGGGCTCAATGGGGAAGGCGCTGGCGATGTGGGCATCAAACACACAGGCCTGGGTATTCACCAGAACCTGGAATTGGGCTGCGATCTCGGCCAAGGCCACCAATCGACCGTTGTCAATCACCGTGTGCAGGAGGTTTTTGACGGCGTCGAGCAGCGGCAGCTGGGCCGCGGCCACCATCACGTCAAAGACTTGCTGCGCTTGAACCTTGGGGTGGTCGGCCAACTGCCGCAGTTGCGGGTCGGCGGCCACAGTCGCCAGGGCTTCGATCTGGGTGGCGACGGCGCTCAGGGCTTGAGGCCCTTGTTGTCGCGCGACCTGGAACAAGGCCTCGGCGTAAGGACGGGCAAGGGTTGCGAGTTCAGCCATGGTTCACAGCTCGGTCTGCAAGCGGTTGAGCAAGTCAGCGTGGACGCTGGCGTTGACTTCGCGCTTGAGGATTTGCTCAGCGCCTTTGACGGCCAGCTGCGCCACCTGGGCACGCAGTGCATCGCGGGCTTTGGTGGACTCTTGCGTGGCTTCGGCTTTGGCGTTGGCCACGATCTTGGCGGCTTCCTCGCTGGCGCGAGACTTGGCCTCTTCGATCATGGATTGCGCCAGGCGCTCGGCGTCAGCCAGTCGTTTGGCGGCATCGTCACGGGCCGCACTGAGTTGTTCAGCCACTTGCTTTTGCGCCACGACCAGCTTGGCCTTGGCATCGTCAGCAGCTGACAAACCGGAACGGATTTTCTCGGCGCGCTCATCCAGCGCCTTGGCCAACGGGGGCCACACGTAGCGCATGGTGAACCACACCAAAATGGCAAAAACGAGCGCCTGCAGGAACAGGGTTGCATTGATGTTCACAACACGATCCTTTCAACCGTGAAAGGGTTGGGTTTTTAGAGCTTGAAAGGGTTGGCGAAGGCGAACAACAGGGCAATGGCCACGCCGATCAGGAAGGCCGCGTCGATCAGGCCGGCCAAGATGAACATCTTGGTTTGCAGGTCGTTCATGAGCTCAGGCTGACGGGCCGAGGACTCGAGAAACTTGCCGCCCATCAAGGCAATGCCGATTGAGGCACCAACGGCGCCCAGGCCGACAATCAAACCACAAGCCAGCGCGACGAGACCGAGGACGTTTTCCATGTTTTGCTCCTAAGGGTGAAATAAAAAAAGTGAAATGAAGAGAAATCAAAAAATCAATCGACACGCATCAAGAACGACGACTTGAAACTCAATGTGCGTCGTGGGCCTGCCCCACATAAATCAGGGTCAGCATCATGAAGATGAAGGCCTGCAAGGTAATGACCAAGATATGGAACAAGGTCCAGACCGTGCCCGCCACCACATGCCCCACCCCCAACCAGAACCCGCCCTCAAGAGGGTTGAACTGCCAAGCCCACACTCCCCCCATGAGGGCGATGAGCATGAACACCAGCTCGCCGGCAAACATGTTGCCGAAGAGCCGCATGCCATGGGAGACAGTCTTGGCGGTGAACTCGATCATTTGCATGAGGAAGTTCACCGGGTACAGGATGGGATGGTCGCCAAAAGGGGCGGCGATGAGCTCGTGGCTCCAACCGGCCAGGCCCTTGATTTTGATGTTGTAGAACAAGCAGATGAGCAAGACGCTGGCGGACAGCCCCAGGGTGGTGGACAAGTCAGCGGTGGGCACGACGCGCATGTAGTCTTTGGCGCCCAAGGCAGGGGCTGCGCCGTGCCAGACGGCGGGGATCAAGTCCACCGGCAGCATGTCCATGGCGTTCATCAGGAATATCCAAACAAACACCACCAGGGCCACGGGCCCCACCACTTTGCGGCTGTTGGCGTTGTGGATCACGCTTTTGGCTTGGTTATCGACCAGCTCGTACAGCATTTCAACGAGGGCTTGGAAGCGGCCAGGGACACCCGCCGTGGCACGCCTTGCCGCCATCCACATGAACAAGCAACCCAGGGCGCCCAACACCACGGAGTAAAACACCGAGTCAACGTTGAAGAGGCTGAAGTCGACGATGCCTTTTTGGGTGACACCCTCGAGGGAAAAATTCAGCTGCAGATGCTGCAGGTGATGTTGGATGTATTCACTAGCGCTCGGGGCGTGTGCGGCGGCGTTTGCGTCAGCGGACATGTTGTTGAATCTCTTCTGGCTTTTGGGTTGAAGGCCGGCGCCACAGCAGCACCAGCCAGTTCACTTTCAAACTCACGATCATGGTGAGCAGCAGCACGGGCCAATTCAGGCCGGGCACCACCTTGACCGCCGCAGCCAACAAGGCCACTGCCGCCATCACCTTGGCAAATTCCCACACCATGAAGCCGAGCAAGGCTGCACTCGGGGTTTTGCCACTTTGTCTGGACATCCCGCGGGCCATCACAGCCCCCGGCACCACCACGGCGGCGACACCGTAAAGTGCCGACCACACCGCGCTGCTTTGCCACAACCCCACCCCGGCACTGAGGATCAAACCCACCAGTGTCTGGACACTCAAAACCACCCATGGCGACGGTGAAGGGTGACGGGCCCGAAGGGCCTGTGCTTCCTGTCGCGTCAGGGGCTTGAAAGGGGGGTCTTCATCCCCAACATCCAAGTCTGAGTGTGGTGCTGCAGCCCAGGCACCCGATGAAAGCCGGCCGTGATCGAGAGTGTCAGTCATGGCGGAGCGTGAAATCAGGTGTCACCAAGTACAAAGCCTCGGAATTATATGCGTAAACCCGTACGTCTTGCCCGAGGCATGATCGCGCGTGCATTTCTGCGCCCTTTGGGTGGCTGCGACTTACGGCACGTTGAGGTAGTGTTGTGCCAGGGTTTGAAATTCAGTCACGCTGCGTTCGCGGTCAAAACCCAAGCCCAGCTCATCAGTCATCAGCTCACCGACCCGGGGCGCCAGGTCGTGGGCGCGACGGGCATCCAAAAACAACAGGCGGCAGCGGCGGGCCAGTACATCACCGACCGTGCGGGCCATCTCCGCACGCACCGCGTGACGCACCATGGCTTCGCTCAAGCACAGTTGGCCATCTTCTTTCCACAGGGCCACATCGGCGCCAGGAAGTTGGCGCAGGGCCTGTTGATCGCTGCCGTAGCTGTGCGCTCCGGGCGCATCGCTCAAGGGGCGGATGAGGTCCGCGGAGCCCGGGCAGCCCCACAACGGCAGCGTAGCCGTGACGCCGGCGTGCAGGGGCAGCAAACCTTGGCGCTGGCCATGACGAATGACGTCTTCGGCCATGGCGCGGTACGTGGTCCACTTGCCACCGCTGATGCTGATGAGCCCTGTGGCATCGCTCCAGATGCTGTGTTCGCGTGACAGTGTGGCGGTGGCACCCTGCGCGTGGGGCGCTGTGACCAAGGGACGCAGGCCTACCCAGATCGAGCGCACGTCAGATCGCGTGGGTGCTGCACGCAAAATCTGGGCGGCTTCGCCAAGGATGAAGTCGACCTCGGCGGTGGTGGCTTGAGGCTCCAGCGGGGCATCGCTGCGGGGGGTGTCGGTGGTGCCGAGCAGGGTTTTCCCCAGCCACGGGATGGCAAACAACACGCGGCCATCACGGGTGCGCGGCACCAGAACCGCATGCCCAGCGGGCAGGAAATCGCGGTCCACGACCAGGTGCACGCCTTGGCTGGGACGGATGTGGCTTTGCGCTTGAGTGGGGTCGGCCAGGCGCTCGACGGCGTCCACCCATACACCCGTGGCATTGATGACGCAGGCCGCGTCCAAGGTGAAGCTGAGTCCGGACTCGCTGTCTTTCGCCGTGACGCCGGTGACGCGGCCGGCGTGCTGCATCAAGGCCGTGACAGGGCAGTGGTTGAGCAGCAGGGCACCATGGGCAGCGGCCGTGCGCGCCAGGGCGATGGCAAAACGGGCGTCGTCAAACTGGCCGTCCCAGTAGCTGACGCCGCCGCACAAGCCTCGCGGCTCAAGGGTGGGCGCGCATTGGCGCACTTGGGCCGCCGTCAGCCAACGGGTGCGGCCCAAACGGTGCTGGCCTGCAAGCAGGCTGTAGAGCGACAAGCCCAGACCGTAGAACGCCGGGTGCCACCAGCGGTAGCCCGGCACGACAAAAGGCAGCGGCTGCGCGATGTGCGGGGCGTGGGCCAACGCTGTGGCGCGCTCGTGCAGGGCCTCGCGCACCAAAGGCCAGTGACCTTGGGCCAGGTAGCGCACACCGCCGTGCAGCAACTTGGTGCTGCGCGAGGACGTGCCCTGCGCAAAGTCCTGAGCCTCGAACAAGGCCACACGCCAACCGCGGGCCGCTGCATCAAGGGCGATGCCCAAGCCCGTGGCCCCTCCACCGATGACCGCGACATCCACGCGGGCCGCTTGGCGCATGCCGCCCAAGTGCGCGTCGCGGCTCATGCCGCGGTCGGCGGAACTCACGCCAGCTCGGCTTTGAGGTAGTGGGCGCCCGGGATGGGGTTGAAGTAATACGGCGCCACGGCCTCAAACCCCAGGGAGGCGTAGAGCTCACGGGCGGCCTCCATGTCGTCCAAGGTATCGAGCAGCACCACGGAGTAGCCCGCGCGCCGGGCTTCATCGAGCAGGGCATGGGCCAGTTGGCGGCCCAAGCCGAAACGGCGAAACGCGGGGCGCACGTACAGCCGCTTCATCTCGCAGGCGTTGGCATGATCGACATCGGGCAGGGGACGCAAAGCGCCACAACCCGCTACTTGGCCATCGACGATGGCCAGCAACAGGTGCCCGTGCGGGCTGGCGTACTCCCCAGGCAGGGCGACTAATTCGGCCTCAAAGCCTTGGAAGCCCAGGTCAATGGGCAGGCTGTTGGCATAGTCGCGAAAGATCTCGCGGGTGGCTTGAAGGGCCTCGGCTGATTGAGGTCTCAGGAGTTGAATCTCAACGGTTTCAGAGTCCATGGCGTGATCGAACAGGCTGTGCCGCAGTCTATACCCATCTTCAGTTCCGATGGGTCGTTCAGGGAGGCGGGGGGCGAGGGGTCGCGGTACAACAATGGCAGCGTCATTGTGTAAGCAAGGATTGCGCTGGCGGGATCAATGCGTACACTTGCTTGCTCGTCCGATGTATTGGTTGCCTGCCCGCAGTCTGTTTCATCGGCTGCGGGGTTTGAACAGCACTTGAGAACCCTTGATCGAATGAACTTGATGCCTTCTCGTTTGGCTTGGCAGCGCTGGAGCGCTGCAGCGGTGTGTTGCATGAGCATCTGGGGGCACAGCAGCTGGGCACAGCCCGCGCCGCCGGATCAGTTCGATCTGAAAGAGCCGGCACCCGGCGGCTACTTCACGGCGCCCAGCACGGCGTCGCCGTCCGGTAGCCCGCTGCCGGTGACAACCCTGCCCTTGTCACCCAACACGCCACCGAGCACGCTGCCCGCGCAGCCGAACAAGCCGGGCACGGGCACAGCCACAGGAATGGGCACTGGACCCGCCGCGCCGCCACCGGCTTCGACGCCGACGCCGGCTCCGACGCCGAGCGAGTTTCAAAAGTTTGTCGAGGCCGCCACGGGCCGCATGCTGCCGGTGTTTGGCGGCAGTTTTTTTGCCGCAGGCAAAGGCAGCAGCCCGGTGGTGGACAACGTGCCGGTGTCAGCCGACTATGTGGTGGGGCCGGGCGAGGAGTTGTTGATTCGGGCCTGGGGCGCCATTGACGTGGACTACCGCGCCAGCGTGGATCGCAGCGGCCAGATCACTTTGCCCAAGGTGGGTACGTTCACGGTCACTGGCACCAAAGCCGCCGACCTTGAGAACCACTTGCGTGCGCAGATTGGCCGGATGTTCACCAACTTCAACCTCAGTGTGACCCTGGGTCAGCTGCGCGGCTTGAGTGTCTTTGTGGTGGGGCCTGCTTTCAAACCAGGCGTGTACCGCTTGCCCAGCCAGTCGACCTTGCTCTCAGCCGTGGTGGCCGCAGGGGGGCCGGGCACCACCGGGTCCATGCGCAAGATCAGCCTGCGCCGCGACGGCCGGGTGCTGACCGAGCTGGACATGTACAGCTTTTTGGTGCTGGGGGACAAGTCGAAAGACTTGCAGCTGGCCCATGGTGATGTGGTCGTGTTTCAAACCACCGGACCGCAGGTCGCGCTGGCTGGGGCCGTGGACACGATGGGCATTTATGAGTTGGCCCAGCCCCAGGAAAACATGAAGGATGTGCTGCGGTACGCCGGGAACCTGCCCATCTTGGCCAACCCGTTCAATGCGGTGCTGGAGCGCATTGACCCCGCGCGGCCGCGCAACGCGCGGCTGGTCGAGTCGATCCGTCTGGATGGCGAGGGGATGATGCACAAGCTGCGCGATGGCGATGTGCTGACGGTGCAAATGATCTCGCCGGCGTTCTCCAACGCGGTGACGCTGAAGGGCTATGTGGCCGAAGCGCTGCGCCACCCTTACACACCGGGCATGCGCGTGCTGGACCTGATCCCGGACAAAGAGGCGTTGATTTCATTTGATTTTTATCGGCGACGCAACTCCCTGGTGCAGGTGGTGCGCAGTGAGGCGGTCAGTCGCCGCAACCTGCCTGTCCCCTTGCTGGAGGAGGTCAATTGGGACTACGCCACCATCGAACGCTTGAACCCCGCTGACCTGAGCCCGCAGCTCATCTCGTTTCATTTGGGCCGGGCCGTTTTGCAAGGTGATGCGAGCCAAAATTTGGCACTGCGACCCGGTGATGTGGTGTCGATTTACAGCCGAAAGGACATCCGTGGCCCGCTGTCCAGTCAGACCCGGCTGGTATCGGTCGAGGGGGAGGTCATTGCACCCGGGGTTTATCAATTGAAACCCGGCGAGACCTTGCGTGCACTGGTTCAGCGGGCCGGTGGTTTGACGCCTCAGGCCTATGTGTATGGACTGGATTTTTCGCGCGAAGAAACCCGGCTTCGACAAAAGGAAAACCTGCTCGCGGCGGTCGCGCGTCTGGAGGCCTTGTCGGCCGCGCAAACCGCGCGTGAAGCCGTGCGCAGCGATACAGCAGCCCCCAACACGGCTGGGGCGACGTCTGCCAGCGAAGTCTCGCGGCGCACGCAATTGGCCCGGCTGGCGCGGCTGGAGCCCAACGGCCGTATCGCACTGGAGCTGGCCCCCACGGCCGGCGCCCTGGATGATCTGCCGGATTTGCCGCTGGACCATGGCGACCGCATCTCGGTGCCCTCGCGGCCTGGGTTTGTGTCTGTGGCCGGCGCGGTGGTCAACAACAACGCCTACCTCTGGAAGCCAGACCGCACGGTCGGCGACTACGTCAAACTCGCGGGCGTGGAAGAGACCTCGGACACCGGCAACATGTTCGTCTTGCGCGCCGATGGCACGGTGAGTCATGGTGCTGACCATGGCGGCTTGTTTAGCCGCAGCCTGCAACGGCAGACGCTGTACCCTGGCGACACGGTGGTGGTGCCCAATCAGTTGGACTACGAGACATGGGGCCGAGCCTTGGTGCGCAATCTCAAGGATTGGTCACAGATTTTCTACCAGTTTGGCCTGGGCGCCGCAGCCATCACGACACTGAAGAACAACTGAGCCATGGCCTCTGTGACAACGCCCGACGCCGCCGCCGCCAACGCCCCTGAAGGACAAGCCCCCAGCGCCATCGAGGTTCTGGCCTGGCTGGGTCAGGGCAAGCGCTTGATCGCCAAACTCACGATCGGGGCTACGCTCGTGGCCTTGGGTGTGGCCTTCTTGCTCCCCCCGATTTTCACCGCGCGCACGACCCTGATGCCACCGGGCTCGCAGCAACAAAGCGGCTCGGCGGCGGCGTTGGCCGCATTGGGCCAACTCGGCGGCGCCAGTCAAAAAACTCCAGATGAGCTGTATGTGGCGCTGCTCAAGTCCGACAGCGTGATCACTGAGTTGGACACCGAGTTCAAGTTGCGTGACCGCTATGAGGTCAAGTCGTTCATCGAGTTGCGGCAAGCCCTGCGCCTCGTGGTTCGCGTGACCTCGGACAAGAAAAGTGGTGTCATCACGGTCGAGGTCGAGGATGAAGCCCCGGCTTTTGCTGCCGAGCTGGCCAACGCCCACGTCAAGGCCTTGACCCGGTTGCTGAGTCGCTTGGCCGTGGGTGAGGCGAAGCAGCGGCGCATTTTCTTTGAGGAGCAACTCAAGGAAAACAAGGAGAACCTGATCGAGGCCGAGCAAAATTTTCGCAAGCTCCAAGAGTCTTCTGGCCTGATCGTGCTCGACAAGCAAGCGGAGGCCATGATCGGCAGCGCCTCGGCTTTGCGGGCCCAAATTGCCGCACGTGAGGTGCAAATGAAGGTGCTGCGAACGGGGGCCACGGAGCAAAATCCGGAGGTGATGCGCCTGTCGTCTGAATTGCGTGCCTTGCGCAGCGAGTTGGCGCGCATTGAGGTCAGCGCGGGAGGGGCGGCAGCACCCGGGGGTCACCCCTCGCTGACCGAGATGCCGGTCGGAAAAATTCCCGAAGCTTCGGTGGATTTTGTGCGTGCCAGACGGGAACTCAAGCTTCAAGAAACGCTGCTCGAAGGCATGGTTCGTCAGTTTGAGCTGGCCAAGTTGGAAGAGGCCAAAGAGGGCCCACTTTTGCAACAAATCGACCCGGCCGTGCCCCCCGACCTCAAGTCCAAGCCCTCACGGCTGTTGATCGTGGCAGCGGGGGTTTTCTTGGGGTTGCTGGTGAGCAGCGCTTGGGTGCTGGGTCGCGGCTGGATTCGTCGCCAAAGGACGCAAGGCCCGCAGGCCTGGACAGCAGTGAGCGAGGCTTGGCGGTGGAAGACGAACGACCATCACCGGGTCGCAGGGTAGCGCCTGTATGCTCGCGTCAACACCACCCACATGGCAGTGTGTCGGTCGAGTCATCGCGGCGTGTGTCATCGGATTGACATCACGACGTCATACTCTTGCCACCTACGAACCACCGATGTAACTCAAAAGGGGACACGATGAGTGACTTTTTGGCGCCAGACTTTGGGCCTTTTGATTGCAGGGTTGAAGCGGGACAGTCTGCTCCGCTGGCCTCCCGTCAGACCCGTGGCGAACTCGTCAACCAGCCCTTCGAGGTGTCGTGGGCTCAGCAAGCTGATGAAGTGCGCGAAGCGCAGCGCTTGCGCTACAGAGTGTTCGCCGAGGAGATGGGCTCACAACTCAACCCACCGGCCGGAACGCCCGCGGGGCACGACGTGGATCGGTTCGATGCGTTCTGTGAACACTTGCTGGTGCGCTCGGTGGGGCCAGGCGATGGGCCGGGCGAGCTGGTTGGCACTTACCGGGTCTTGATGCCGGACGCCGCGCGTCGCGCTGGGGGCCTGTACACCGACACCGAGTTCAATCTGGACAATGTGCGCCCCCTGCTCGGCACCGCCGTCGAGCTGGGCCGCTCTTGCGTGCACCCGCAGTGGCGATCTGGTGGGGTGGTGATGGCGCTGTGGGGCGCGCTGGGGCAATTCATGCTCGCCAATGGCCTGGACACCATGATCGGCTGCGCGAGCGTCGGCATGCGAGACGGTGGGCACAGCGCAGCGAGCCTGTGGGCCAAGTTGCGTCAGACTCACCTTGCGGCGCCTGAATGGCGTGTCACGCCACGCCTGGCCTTGCCTGTGGACGACCTGCGGCAAGACCTGGAGCCCGAGATGCCCGCACTCATCAAGGGCTATCTTCGTTGTGGTGCCAAGGTCTTGGGGCCACCCGCCTGGGATCCCGACTTTCGCACGGCCGACCTGCCCCTGCTGATGCGCTTTGTGGACTTGCCGCACCGCTACAAGAAGCATTTCCTGGGTGCCTAGTACCCCGTCGCAGTGAATTTGCAAGGTTGATTTCGCCAAAGCGAACAGGTGGTGCATTGGCAAGCAGAGCGTGCAGGAATGGAGTGCGCACGGGCCCGTTGCGCTTCAGGCACCCTCCTGGATCCCCGCCTGCGCGGGGATGACGGGCGCAGGGGTTGGCATCTCGCTACGTCATTCCCGCGCAGGCGGGAATCTAGCAGCCTGTGCACTTCGCCATCGGCTGCGCAACAATTCAACCTTTCAAATCCACTGAGACGGGGCACGAGGCCCACGCTCAAGCGTTGGCCTCAGCGCTGGGGTCGGTGGCTTCGAGCTCATAGCTTGCTGCCAGCATGGCCAAACGGGCAATCACGCCGTACATGTAAAACCGATTGGGTCCGGGTGCCGCAGGGCGAGCCCCGGGCTTGGGCAGAGCGATGGGTTCGACCGACGCCATGGGCACGAAGCTCGCGCCGGGCGAGTTGAGGTTTTCGTCGATGCCGCGCTCGCTGTTGACGCGGTAGAAGCCGCCCACGACGTAGCGATCAATCATGTAGACAACCGGCTCGGCCACGGCGTTGTCGACCTGCTCGAACGTGGGCACGCCCTCTTGCAAGATGACTTCGCTGACCTCTTGGCCGTCTTTGATCACGCTCATTTTGTTGCGTGAACGACGGTTGAGGTCGGCCAGGTCTTGCGGGTCGCGCACGGTCATGATGCCCATGCCGTAGGTGCCGGCATCGGCTTTGACGATCAGGAACGGCTTGTCTTGCACCCCGTATTCTTTGTACTTGCGTCGGATCTGCGTCAGCAGGGCGTCGGCTTGGGTCATCAGGCACTCGGTGCCCGTGCCGCTGGCAAAGTCGACCTGGTTGCAACGCTCGAACAAGGGGTTGATCAGCCAATGGTCCATGCCCAGGAGCTTGGCGAACTTCTTGGCCACCTCTTCGTAGGCCGCGAAATGGTTGGTCTTGCGGCGCACCGCCCAACCAGCGTGCAGCGGGGGCAGCAGGTATTGCTCGTGCAGGCCTTCCAAAATACTGGGGATGCCGGCTGACAGATCGTTGTTGAGCAAAATGGTGCAGGGGTCGAAGTCTTTCAAGCCCAAACGCCCCCGACGCCGCACGAGGGGCTCGACCGTGAGACTGCTGCCGTCGGCCAGGGCGATGGCGGTGGGCTCGGTGATGGCGTCGTCGAGGGTGCCCAGGCGCACGTTCATGCCGGCCTGGTGAAAAATCTGCATCAGGCGCGCCACGTTGGCCAAATAGAACATGTTGCGCGTGTGCTTTTCAGGGATCAACAACAGGTTTTTGGCCTCGGGGCATATCTTCTCAATGGCGGCCATGGCCGCTTGCACGGCCAGGGGCAGCATCTCGTTGGAGAGGTTGTTGAAGCCCCCCGGGAAGAGGTTGGTGTCGACCGGGGCCAGCTTGAAACCCGCATTGCGCAGGTCGACTGAGCTGTAAAAAGGGGGGGTGTGCTCCATCCACTCCAGACGGAACCAGCGCTCAATGGCAGGCAAGGACTCCAGGATGCGCTGCTCCAGCTCGTTGATGGGGCCGGTCAAGGTGGTAATGAGGTGAGGAACCATGTGTGAGCCCATGAGCGAAGAAAGATGAGCTGATTTTAGGGAGTTCTGTTCGCAGCGGGCATCGCAATGCTCAGGCCGGTCGAAATTCACCAAAAGCGCGAGAAGCCTCGTCCAAACGTGAGGTTCAGTTCCTGGGTGTTGTAGCCGCCCAGCCTACGACCTGCAAAAGCTGACCAACGGTTTCAGCAAGTGCGATCGTGTGCAGATTGGCTCTGTCACCGTGCAGCAAGATAAAAAAAAGGCCACCTCGCGGTGGCCTAAAGTCGCTCCTCGGGAGAAAACGGGTTCAACCCCTCATGGGGCCCGGCATGGCCAGGCCCATGAAGGTAGGTTATCGGTTGTAAGCAGTCTCGCCATGGGACGATATGTCCAGCCCCTCACGTTCAGCCTCTTCGGTGACGCGCAGGCCGATCACGAGATCCACCAGCTTGAAGGCGATGAAGGCCACCACCGCGGAGACCCCCACGGTCACCAGGATGCTCTGGGCTTGAATCCAGAGTTGGGCAGCAATGCCCGGGTAACCCCCGCAGGTGTTGGCCACATAGTCACAGGTGCCCAGGCCGCCCAGGGTGGGCGACGCAAACACCCCCGTGAGCAAGGCGCCTGTGATGCCGCCCACGCCGTGCACGCCGAAGACGTCGAGTGAGTCGTCTGCGCCCAGCAAACGCTTGAGACCATGCACACCCCACAAGCAGACCACGCCGGACACGAGGCCAATGACCAAGGCACCGCCCACACCGACAAAGCCGCAAGCGGGGGTGACAGCGACCAAGCCCGCAACAGCGCCAGAGACCGCCCCCAACATCGAGGCCTTGCCCTTCATCAGGGTCTCACCCAACGACCAGCTCAGGGTGGCCGCGGCCGTGGCAATGATGGTGTTGATGAAGGCCAGCGTGGCCACGCCGTTGGCTTCGAGGTTGGAGCCGGCGTTGAAGCCAAACCAACCTACCCACAGCAAGGAGGCACCCACCATCGTCAAGGCCAGGCTGTGCGGGGGCATCGACTCTTTGCCGTAGCCGATGCGCTTGCCCACCATGTACGCGCCCACCAGGCCCGCCACGGCGGCGTTGATGTGCACGACCGTGCCGCCCGCGAAGTCCAGCGCCCCTTTGGCCCACAGGAAACCTGCTGAGGCGGTGACGGTCTCCAGGGTGGCGGCGTTGGTGATGGCGTCAGGGCCGTCCCAGAACCACACCATGTGCGCCACCGGCAAGAAGCTGAAGGTGAACCACAGCACCGAGAACGCCAGCACCGCCGAGAACTTGATGCGCTCGGCAAAGGCCCCCACGATCAAGGCTGTGGTGATGGCGGCGAAGGTGCCTTGGAAGGCGATGAAAGCGAACTCAGGGATGTAGACCCCTTTGCTGAAGGTGGCCGCTGGCGACTCCGGCGTCACACCCATCAACAACCACTTGCTCAGACCGCCAAAAAACGGCCCCCCTGACGTGAAGGCCACGGAGTAGCCGTACACCACCCAGAGTACCGAGATCAGCGCGAAGACCACAAACACCTGCATCAAGATGGACAGCATGTTCTTGCTGCGGACCAAGCCGCCATAGAAGAGCGCCAGCCCGGGAATCGTCATCAAGATGACGAGCATCGTGGCGGTCATCATGAACGCGGTGTCGCCTTTGTTTGGCGGCGGTATAGGGGCGGCGCTGGCCGCCACGGCGGGCGCTGCGGCAGCCATGGGCGCCGCAGCGGATGCCGCCTCCGGCGCCGAGGCCATGGCGGCCGGCTGAGCCCAGGCCAAGCCGCCGCCCAGCACAGTGCACAGAGTCAATACAAGGAGTGCAATCAGTTTTTTCATGTCAATGCCCTTTGGGTGGCAACCAATGAAACATCACAGGGCGTCCTTGCCGGTCTCGCCGGTTCGGATGCGAATCACCTGCTCCAGGGACGTCACGAAAATTTTGCCGTCACCGATTTTGCCCGTGCGAGCGGCCAACTCGACCGCGTCAATCACTTGCTCAACGATCGAGTCATCTACAGCCGCCTCGATCTTGACTTTGGGCAAGAAGTCGACCACGTACTCGGCGCCACGGTACAGCTCGGTGTGGCCCTTTTGACGACCGAAGCCTTTGACTTCAGTCACCGTGATGCCCTGCACGCCGATGGCGCTCAGGGCCTCACGCACTTCGTCAAGCTTGAAGGGCTTGACGATGGCAGTCACCATCGTCATGGTCATCTCCTGGAGTAGGGGGGGGTGGGATTTAGAAGTTGTACTTGGCCGCCAGCACCACGCCTGAGCGACCTAAGAACTTGCCGTTGGTGGGTGCGGCATAGAACGTTTTGTCAGCGTTGGTGCCCACCACCGCGGCGCTCAAAGCAAAGCCCTTGATCTCGGTGCTCAGGGTCACGGCGTAGTCGGTGTAAGACGCGTTGGCGATTTTTTCAACTTTTTGGTAGCCCACGTGCGGCGTCAAAGTGAAACCACCACCCACTTCGAAGGGCGCCGACAAGTCCAGGTAGTAGCTGCCCTTGCTGTTTTGGCCTTTGGCAAAATCGTAGTTGCCGAACAGGTTGGTGAGCGAGTAAGACAACTTGCCCGTGAGCGGCCCGGCGGTCAAGGCACCGTAAATTTCAGTGGTGTTGGGATCTTTGAAGGCAGCGTCCCAGGTGGCCGTCTTGGCGCTGGGGTACACGTACTGCAACACACCGACATCAAACCCCAGGCCCTTGGAGATTTCGCCCTTGTAGCCGGCATAGAGGTCGATCTCGAGGTTGGCGTCACCGCCCCAGTCTTCGACCCACTTGATGGTGGAGCCCCAAGCCCCAAAGTAAAACCCCTGAGGTGCCGTGTAGTCAAACCCGGCGGATACGGCGGGCTTGAGGCGTGACTGCGAAATCCCGCGGTAGCGGTAATCACTGCTCACCGCAGCGTTGAATGCCAGGGGGCCCTCCGCGTGGGACACGGTGGGGGCGGCGGACAAGGTCATCATGGCGGCGAGGGCCAACAGAGCGCGCTTCATGGTTATCTCCTGGTGTTTTGAGAAGAAATTGCGTACTGCCGGTGTTGTGAGCATCTTTTGTGCCACGCAACAACTCACCATCTTGCCCCTAACGTCCCTTGAATCGCGCATCTGAGCCCCATTGAGGGGCAAAAGCGCTAATTTTGGGGCGTTATCGCCACACGCGCCCGGCGTCGCCTCGCCTTGATCGCAAATCCCTGCCCTTGCGGCCATATTCCAGAGACTGGTCGCTTGTTGGGCAGCGGCAAACTGCCAATGTTGCAACCCGCGCCCGAAGCGCCCCCTCCATGTCACTCGCCGTTTTGCACAGCCGCGGGCTTGATGGCCTGCACGCCCCGGCCATCACGGTCGAGGTTCACTTGAGCAATGGCCTGCCCCAATTTACCTTGGTGGGTTTGGCCGAGACCGAGGTCAAGGAAGCCCGTGAGCGGGTGCGCTCGGCCTTGCACAACAGTGGGCTGAGCTTCCCAACCAATCAACGGGTCGTGGTCAACCTGGCCCCCGCGGAGCTGCCTAAAGAGTCGGGCCGGTTTGATTTGCCCATGGCCCTGGGCATCTTGGCGGCCAGCGGCCAGATCGATGTCCAGCGTCTGGGTGAATTTGAGTTCGTGGGTGAGTTGTCGCTCTCGGGCGCTGTGCGCCCTGTGCGGGCTGCCTTGCCCTTGGCGTTGGGTGTGCAGCGCAGTGGCTCCCGGCGCGCCTTGGTCCTGCCCACCGCCAGCGCGCGGGAGGCCGCACTGGTGCCCGGGCTGACCGTGCATCAGGCCGACCACCTGCTGGACGTGGTGCGTGCACTGCTGCCCGCGCACAACCCTCACTGCACGCCGCTGCCCATCGCGCAGCCTGATGCGCCGTCGGCTGGCCCGGCTCAGCCCACCCTCGATTGGCGTGATGTCAAAGGGCAAAGCAGCGCCAAAAGGGCTTTGGAGGTGGCCGCGGCCGGGGGCCACAGCGCCTTGTTGGTGGGCCCGCCGGGCACCGGCAAGTCCATGCTGGCGCAGCGCTTTGTGCACCTGCTGCCACCGCTGAACAACGAGCAAGCTCTCAGTTCTGCTGCGGTCTTGAGCCTGGCGGGGCGGTTTGAGCCCAGCGCTTGGGCGCAGCGCCCGTTTCGCGCGCCGCATCACAGCGCCACTGCCGCCGCCCTGGTGGGCGGGGGTTCGCCGCCACGTCCCGGTGAGATTTCGCTCGCCCACGAAGGGGTGCTGTTTCTGGACGAGCTGCCCGAGTTCCCGCGCATGGCCCTGGAGGCTTTGCGCGAGCCCCTCGAAAACGGCCGCATCACGATCTCACGTGCGGCGCGGCAGGCTGAGTTTCCGGCCCGGTTTCAGTTGTTGGCGGCCATGAATCCCTGCCCCTGCGGTCACCTGGGTCACCCTCAGCGGGCCTGCCGCTGCAGCCCCGATGCGGTGGCCCGCTACCAAGGGCGGCTGAGTGGGCCCTTGCTGGACCGCATTGACCTGCAAGTCGAGGTGCCTGCCTTGCCCGCCAGCACCTTGGCTGCTGCCGCCCAAGGCGCCAGCAGCGCGGTGGTGGCCGAGCGAGTGGCTCAAGCCCGCGCGCGCCAATGGGCACGCCAAGGCAGCCTCAATGCGGCGTTGGACGGCGCCCAGCTGGATGCCCACACCCCCTTGAGTACTGCCAGCGCCGCCTTTTTTCAGGCCACTTGCACGCAACTGGGCTGGTCAGCCCGCAGCTACCAACGGGTGCTGCGCGTGGCGCGCACGGTGGCCGATGTGCAAGGCGCAGCCGACATCGAGACAGCACACTTGGCTGAGGCCATTCAATACCGGCGGGTGCTGCAGGGCCGAAGTGGGGCTTGACCAGAGGCCTGGTACCCGGTCTCAGTGAATTTGAAAGGTTGATTTCGCTAAAGCGAACAGTTAGTGCATTGGCAAGCTGAGCTTGCAGGAATGCCGTGTCCGGGGATGTTGCTCCTGAGGCACCGTCCTGGATCCCCGCCTGCGCGGGGATGACGGGCGAAGGGCTTGGCATTTCACCACGTCATTCCCGCGCAGGCGGGAATCCAGCAGCCTTGGTACTTCACTATGGGCCTCGCAACTATTCAACCTTTCAAATTCACTGTGACGCGACACTAGAACTCAGCGCAAGGCCGCCAGTGCACGCGACACCGCCTCGGGCGCTTGCCCCGTGCGTTGCGCCCAATCGTTGATCTGGTCGTCGCCAATTTTGCCGACGTTGAAATACGCCGCCTGGGGGTGCGCCATATAAAATCCGCTGACGCTGGCTGCAGGCATCATGGCCCAGCTTTCGGTCAAGGACATGCCGATGTCGTCGGCTTGCAGCACGGCAAACATGTCGGTCTTGACGGTGTGGTCCGGACAAGCCGGGTAGCCCGGCGCCGGGCGGATGCCGCGGTACTTTTCGGCAATGAGTTCTTCGGTGCTCAGCTGCTCGCCGGGCTCGTAGGCCCAAAACTCTGTACGCACGCGCTGGTGCAGGCGCTCGGCAAACGCTTCGGCCAGGCGATCGGCCAGGGCCTTGAACATGATGGCTTGGTAGTCATCGTGTTGCGCCATGAATTGTTGATCTTTTTTCTCGCTGCCCAGACCCGCCGTGACCGCAAACAGGCCGACGTAATCGGCCACCCCGGAACCCTTGGGCGCAATGAAGTCGGCCAGGCAGCGATTGGGGCGGCGCACGCCGTCGACCACGGGTCGCTCGCTTTGCGTGCGCAGGCCGTGCCAGGTCATGAGCACCTGGCTGCGGGCGGCGTCGGCGTAGATCTCGATGTCGTCGTCGTTGAGGGTGTTGGCGGGGTACAAGCCGATGACGCCATTGGCCGTGAGCCAGCGGCCCTCAATCACGCGCTTGAGCAGCGCCTGGGCGTCAGCCTGGACGCGCCGGGCGGCCTCGCCCACCACGTCATCGCTCAAGATCGCAGGATAGGCCCCGGCCAAATCCCAGGTCTGGAAAAAGGGCGCCCAGTCGATGCTTTGAGCCAACTCCGCCAGGTCATAGTTCTTGAATGTGCGCCGGCCGATGAAGCGCGGCACCGGGGCGGTGTAGGTTGACCAATCGAGCGGCGTTTTGTTGGCCCGCGCCTGGGCCAAGCTCACCAGGGGCGTGGCTTTTTTGTTGGCGTGCAGCGTGCGCACGTTGGCGTAATCGGTGCGCAGCTCGGTCAGGAAATTGGCGGCTTTTTCGTCCGACAACAACTCACTGCACACACCGACCGAGCGGCTGGCATCGGGCACGTAAACCACGGGCCCTTCGTAGTGGGGCGCGATTTTGACGGCGGTGTGCACGCGGCTGCAGGTGGCACCGCCAATCAGCAAGGGGGTTTGGCGCTCGCGGAAATACGCATCACGCTGCATCTCGGCCGCCACAAATTGCATTTCTTCCAGGCTGGGCGTGATCAAGCCCGACAGGCCAATGATGTCGGCACCTTCTTCTTTGGCCTTGGCCAGGATGTCTTTGCAGGGCACCATCACGCCCATGTTGACGACCTCGAAGTTGTTGCATTGCAAGACCACGGTGACGATGTTTTTGCCGATGTCGTGTACATCGCCCTTGACCGTGGCAATCACGATTTTGCCCTTGGCTTTGGCCTCACCGCCGGCCTCGACGAGGGCTTTTTTCTCGGCCTCGATGTAGGGCAACAGATGGGCCACTGCTTGCTTCATCACCCGCGCGCTCTTGACCACCTGCGGCAAAAACATTTTGCCCTGGCCAAACAGATCGCCCACGATGTTCATGCCGGCCATCAGGGGGCCCTCAATCACGTGCAGCGGTCGACCGCCCCCGGCCAAGATCTGTTGGTAGGCTTCTTCGGTGTCGTGGTTGATGAAGTCGGTGATGCCGTGCACCAGGGCATGACTGAGCCGCTCTTGTACGGTGCGCGGGACCTCGGGGGTGCCGCGCCAAGCCAGTTTGGCGCTTTCATCTTTGGCCTGGCCTTTGGCACTTTCGGCAATCTCGATCAGCCGGTCGCCGGCATCGGGCCGCCGGTTGAGCACCACGTCCTCGACCCGCTCGCGCAGCACCGGATCGAGGTCGTCATAGACCCCCACCATGCCCGCGTTGACGATGCCCATGTCCATGCCCGCCTGGATGGCGTGGTACAGGAAGACGGTGTGAATGGCCTCGCGCACAGGGTCGTTGCCGCGGAAGCTGAAGCTCACGTTGCTCACGCCGCCGCTGACCTTGGCCCCAGGCAAGTGCTGCTTGATCCAGCGCGTGGCGTTGATGAAGTCCACCGCGTAGTTGTTGTGCTCTTCGATGCCGGTGGCAATGGCAAAGATGTTGGGGTCGAAGATGATGTCTTCGGGGGCAAACCCCACACGGTCAACCAAAAAGCGGTAGGCACGCTCGCAGATCTCGATCTTGCGCTCATAGGTGTCTGCTTGGCCTGTTTCATCGAAGGCCATGACCACCGCGGCAGCGCCATAGCGCCTGACGAGCTTGGCTTGGTGCAAAAACGCCGCCTCGCCCTCTTTGAGCGAGATCGAGTTGACAATGCCCTTGCCCTGAATGCACTTTAGCCCGGCCTCGATCACCTCCCACTTGGAGCTGTCCACCATGATGGGCACGCGGGCAATCTCGGGCTCGCCCGAAATCAGGTTCAAAAAGCGTTGCATGGCGGCCTTGCTGTCGAGCATGGCCTCGTCCATGTTGATGTCGATCACCTGGGCGCCGTTTTCCACCTGCTGACGGGCCACGCTCAGCGCTTCTTCAAACTGGCCGTTCAAAATCATGCGAGCAAAGGCCTTGGACCCCGTGACGTTGGTGCGCTCACCGATGTTGATGAACAGGCTGTTGTCGTCAATGCTCACGGGCTCCAGGCCCGAGAGCTTCATCGGTAAAACTGGGGCAGCGGTGGGCAAATCGCGATCAGGCATGGGGCAGGCAGGCGGGGTACTGAAGGGGGCACCTCATTGTAGGGGGCAGTCCCTGTTGTTGTGACGCACCGCTTGGCACAGAATCGCACCAGGCCCTATATTCAGGCCACGCCGTGTACCTTCAGGATTGACTCACACGCATGAACCTCGTCCCCATGCCGTCCAGCGCCATTCGTTTGCGTGCGCCTCTGCCTTTTTCGGTCTATGACGCCACTGGGCGGCTGTTGTTGGCCAAGGGCTCTGTGGTGATGTCAGAGGCGCAGCGCCTGCACCTGATCCAACGAGGCGGCCACATCGACGAGGCCGAGTCTGAGCAGTTTCAGCGCGCCTTGGCCGGCAAGCTCGACGATTTGATGCGGCAAAACGTACCGCTCAAACAACTCGCCACGGCCACGCCTGACCACATCAATGCCCCCGTGGTGCCGGAGCGACCCAGCGACCCGGTGACCATTTGGTCCGAGTTGCAAGTGCGCGCCAGCGCCCTGCTGCGTGAGCCGCAGCGCGAAGAATGGCTGCCGCGCATGCTCAAGCTGCAGGCCGATGTGGCGGACCAGGTTGACAGCGATGCCGACGGGGCGTTGTTTATCTTGATCCAGTCCACCAGCACGGAGGTGCGCAGCTACAGCGCCACCCACGCCCTGCTGGTGACCGTGGTGTGCGACCTGGCGGCACGCCACCTCACCGCTTGGCCCGAGAGCCTGCGTGAGCCCTTGCGCTGCGCTGCTTTGTCCATGAACCTGGCCATGACTCACCTGCAAGACCGTCTCTCGCAGCAAGAGATGCTACTCAACCCGGAACAACGCAAGCATGTGCACAACCACCCGGCTCAAGCCGCGGCCCTGCTCAAGACCTTGGGCGTGCAAGACCCCTTATGGCTGGGGGCGGTGGCCAGCCACCACAGCGGGCAGCCTGGGCCCTTGGGCGACAAGCCTCAGGCTGAGCAGCTGGGGCGCTTGATTCAACGCTGCGACATTTTTTCAGCTCGCCTGAGCGCGCGGGGCAAGCGCAAAGGGCTGTCGGCCACGGCCGCCGCCCAAGCCATCTACACCGACGAAGTCAAGCAGCCGGATGAAGCCGGGGGCGCCATTCTCAAAGCCGTCGGCCTGTACCCGCCCGGCAGTTTTGTGCGTTTGGGCAACGGCGAGGTGGCCTTGGTGTTGGCCCGCGGCCGCCGCGCCAACGAACCCGTGGCGGCCAGCATCGTCGGGCGCGATGGCTTGGCCCTGGGCGAGCCGGTGCTGCGCGACACCCGGCTGCCACAGTTCAACACCACCGGGGGCGTGGCCCCTCACGAGGTCAAGGTGATGATCAATATGGAGCGGATGTTGAAAATGCGCTGAACGCAGGCGTTACGGCAAGCTGAGCTTGCAGGAGTGCAGTGCGCGGGGATGACGGGGGCAGGCGGGGATCCCGCAGCCTGCGCACCCCGCCAGTCCTTGATGCGACTACCCCTTGCGCCCCTGCCCCCACTGCATCCCCCAGTGGTAGTGGGTGTCGAGTTCTTGCTGACCGGCGAAGTACTCGGCGAGCTTGGTGACCTTCAGCTGGCCCGCATCGTTCTCGATCATGGCGATGGCGCACAGCGAGCTGCCTCGGTCGCTGCCGTCCATGCGCACCTCCAAGGGCGGATGGCCGGGGACCGTCAAAGTCACAAAAGCATCGGCTTGCGCCCAGTTGGGTACACCTTCATAAATGAAGGCGTATAAACACAGCCGACGGATGTGACTCAGGCAATCACCGTTGATGTACAGGAACTCCCCCTCCGTGCTGGCGCCCGTGCGATCATCACCCGCCAGTTGGATGTAGGGGGCCTCAGCGTAAGCGCCAAACTGATTGCCCAAGGCCTGCACGACAAACTTGCTGCCGTCGGCCAATTCATACAGGCAGCCCAGGTCCAGGTCCACGCCCGAGGATCCACCCAACCACTTGCCCAAACCACTGGGCTTGACCACGTTCCAGCGCAGGTTGCAAACAATGCGGCCATGCCCCGTGGCCCCTCGCTTTTCCAGAGATATCTTGTCGCCGCGCTTGTCCAACGTGATTTTCGACAGCGAAACAGGCGCCGGTGCAGGTGCGGGTGGAGGTGGAGGCACAGGCGCTGCGACGCTCGAACTGGCTTCGGCCACTGTTCCTCCGAAGTGTTGAACCAAGGCCGCCAGACCCCCTTGAAATCCTTGGGCCACTGGGCTCAAACGCCACTGTCCTTCTTTGCGATAGATCTCGATCAACATCACCGCGCGCTCAACCGGAAACAGGCTGCCGTCAAAGGCAAACTGGGCGCAAGTTGTGGCTTGTGTCTCGCCCAGACGAGCTTCACTGCGGCCCAGGCGCTTGAGACCATCGGCAGCTTCGGTGGCCAGTGTCACTACGAAGGCATCGATGGACTCGGGCACGCGCGCCAGATCGAATTCGAAGGCATGCGGCGCCACTTGGCGTACCGCGCCACAGGGGCTGGACGGTTGGTTGAAAAAGACCATGTAGCGCTCGTCGGACAAGCGGCGCGCACTGTCTAGACCGAAACACGCCGCATCGATATCCAGGCCGGCGTCGAGCGACAAGTCAACCCGCAAGGCCTGCGCCAGGCCTAGCTTTGACAGCGGCGCACGCTGACCCTGAGTGAGTTGCAATACCTCGGACATACCGCTTCCTTTTGATGGCTCGTCGCGCCCATTGGCGACGCGAGGTTGATTCTACGAGGGCGGCCGCACTTCAATTCAAAGCCACGCCAGCGGTCAGGGCCGCATCGCCTCAGGCCTCGACAGTGGCTCGCGTGAGCCAGCCGGCGGTGGCGTGCACACAGCGCGGCTGGTACGTACTCAAGCGCTGTGCGATCTCTGCGATGTGGGCGGGCGTCGTGCCGCAGCAGCCCCCCGCGATGTTCAAAAACCCTGACTTGGCAAACTCCTCGACCAAGGCGCCGGTGACTTCAGGGGTCTCGTCAAACCCGGTGTCGCTCATGGGGTTGGGCAAGCCGGCGTTGGGATAGCAGCTGATGAACGTGTCACCCGCCACCTTGGACAGCTCTTCGATGTAGGGGCGCATCAGCGTGGCCCCCAACGCGCAATTGAGGCCGATGGCCAAAGGCTTGGCGTGGCGCACGCTGTGCCAAAACGCGCTCACGGTTTGCCCCGACAAAATCCGCCCCGAGGCGTCCGTGACAGTGCCGGAGATGATGACGGGCAGCCGCTCGCCGGTGGTCTCCATGAGCTCATCGAGGGCAAAAATGGCGGCCTTGGCGTTGAGGGTGTCAAAGATGGTTTCCACCAAAAACAAATCAGCCCCCCCTTCGAGCAGGCCACTGGCTTGCTCCAGGTAGGCGTCGCGCAGCTCGTCGAAGGTGACGTTGCGCGCAGCGGGGTCGTTGACATCGGGGCTGATGCTGGCGGTGCGCGGGGTGGGCCCCAAGGCGCCCGCCACAAAACGCGGCTTGTCGGCGGTGCTGTACTGGTCACAGGCCACACGCGCCAGCTGGGCGGCCACCACGTTCATCTCGCGCGCCACGGCCCCTAAGCCGTAGTCATCTTGCGCCACCGAAGTCGCGCCGAAGGTGTTGGTCTCGATGATGTCGGCCCCGGCCGCCAGGTACTGGGCGTGAATTTCGCTGATCACATCGGCCCGCGTGAACTGGAGCAACTCGTTGTTACCCTTGAGATCTTTAGGGTGATCTTTGAAGCGCTCGCCGCGGTAGTCAAGCTCGGTGAGCTTGTAGCGCTGGATCATGGTGCCCATGGCGCCGTCGAGAATGAGGATGCGTTGTCGCAGCAACTCAGGCAGTGCTTGAGCCCGGGTGTAGTGCGTGGAGACGGGTGGAGTGCTCATGGATTCATTTTACGAGTCTGTCACGCTTGCCGGTCGCCCGATGTCGTGGTGGCGCACCCGTCGGTTGGCGGAACTGCAGACAAAAACACCGCCTTACCCCGCCATTTCATGCGTTGACTCGGAAAATCCAAGGGCACCATTACAGAACGTCGAATGGGTGTCGATAACGATTCAGGCCACGCGAGGCGATGGGCGTGTTGCGGGCCTTTATGCACCATCATTTTGGAGCCAGATATGAAAAAATTGATGCAATGGGTTGTTGCTGGTGTGGCCTGTCTGGGCTTGGTCGGAACCGCCCTTGCACAAGAGCGCGGTAGCAAGGACGAAGCCAAAGCCATGGTGGAAGCCGCCGTGGCGCATGCCAAAAAAGTGGGCCCAGAACAAGCCTTCAAAGACTTCACCGACAAGGCCAATAAAGACTGGCACAAGAAAGATTTGTACGTTTTTGCCTACACCATGGAAGGTGTGAACGTTGCCCATGGTGCCAACGAAAAGTTGATCGGCAAGAACCTGCTCGAGTTGAAAGACCCCAATGGCAAACCGCTGATCAAAGAACTGCGTGACACCGCCGCCAAGGCCCCAGGTTGGGTGGAATACGAGTGGCCTCATCCGGAGACCAAAAAGAACGAAAGTAAAGCGTCCTATGTGCAAAAGTTTGCCAACTACGAGGGGTTTTTGGGCGTCGGTGTTTACCGGTAAAAGGCACAAACGGACAAGCAGTCGCCCTGACATCGGTCAAGGCGATAAGCACAACCTCTGGGCGTACCAAAGCAGCTTTCATGTTGACGAACTGGTTGAAGAATACCTCCGTAGGCTTCAAGGTGGCGCTCGCACCAGGTGTGGGCGTCGTCTGCTTGGTGTTGGTCGGCTTGCTTGGGCTGTACGCCAACCAACAGCTCAGCAAGTCCTTGTCTGTGCTCGGCGAAGAGCGCATGCCCAGCATGTCCCAGGTGAATCAATTGGGTCAGCGCCTGGGCGCCCTCAATACGGCTGTGAACCAAAGTTTGGCCTGGGAGGGCGCAGGCTTCAAGGCCGAGCGCATTGCCACCTTGGACAAGCGCATTGACGTTGACTTGGCCCGTTATGCCAAAGACATCGATGTCATGCTGAATGATCCCGCCACCACCGCCAAAGAAAAAGAGTTGCTGACCGCCGTGGCCACCGATTTTGCAAAGTACCGCCAAGCCTCACTCGATGCGCTGGACATCAAATCGGGCATGTTGTCCAACGCCGCTTCGTTCATGACTGTGATCGAAGGCAGCTACGACAAGCTCAACGTGTCGTATGGAAAACTGATTGAGAACGACAAACAGCAGTCCACGCTGGTTGTGGAGCAGGCCAAGGCGCTGGCTGCAAGCAATACCGGCTTGATCGCAGTGGGCTGTGTCCTGGCGGCGGCTTTGGCGGCCTGCTTTGCCTGGCTCAGCTCACGCTTGATCGTCAAGCCGCTCAAAGAGGCTGCCGAGCTGGCCAACGCCATGGCCACGGGGGACTTCTCGGTGCAACCTACGGCGCCGTCCAGCGACGCTACGGGGCAAGTGCTGACGGCGATGAGCGAAGTGGCCTCGCAACTCAGCCGCATCGTCACGGACATCCGTTCAGCGGCCAATGAGGTCGATACGGCCAGTGGCGAGATCGCCTCGGGCAATGCCGATTTGTCTCGCCGCACAGAGAACACCGCCAGCGCGCTGGAAAAAGCCGCCACCTCGCTCGACCAGTTGACGACCACCTTGCGCGCCAGTGCCGGCAGTGCCGAACAAGCCAACGCCTTGGCGCGCCAAGCCAGCCTGGTGGCCGATGAGGGGGGGCGCGCCGTGTCGGATGTCGTTGAGACCATGCAACGCATTGACACCCAGGCGAAGAAGATCAGCGAGATCATCGGGGTGATCGACGGCATCGCCTTTCAAACCAACATCCTGGCGCTCAATGCCGCTGTCGAGGCCGCACGGGCGGGTGAACAGGGGCGGGGCTTTGCGGTGGTTGCCCAAGAGGTGCGCACGCTGGCCCAACGCAGCGGCGATGCGGCCAAGGAAATTCGCACCCTGATCAAAGCGTCCGTGGAGCAAGCCGGCCTTGGGGCCCAGAAAGTGCAGGCTGCGGGGCAAACCATGCAACGCATCGTGACCTCCATTCGCAGCGTGAGCGCCATGGTGGATGAAATCTCCCGTGCCACTGCGGAACAAGCCTCCGGCATCAGTGAGGTCAACAGAAGGGTGTCTGAAATGGACCAGCACACCCAACAAAACGCCGCCATGGTCGAGCAAGCGGCTGGCGCGGCAGAGTCGCTCAAACTACAGGCGCGCCGCTTGGCTGAGTCGATCGGCACCTTGCGCACAGGCTGAGCGGGGACCGCGGGGATGACGGGCGCAGGGGTTGGCATCTCGCCATGTCATTCCCGCGCAGGCGGAAATCCATCAGCCTGTGTACTTCGCCATCGGCCTGTCAAAAATTCAACCGTTCAAATCCACTGGGACGGGGTACGAGGTCCCCCCCCCATTCAAGTGGTCGCGCAGCGAGCTTGCCACTTATGCGGGTCAGCCCGTATGGAGTGTGCATTGACATGACCTAGGATGCTCAAGACTGTCGTCGTTGTCAGTGGTAGCGATAGGAGCTGTCTGATGTCTCATGTTCTGGATGAAACCCTGCGGGCCGCACTCGTGCAGGCGGCTGTGCAAGCCGATGAAACCGCTCGCCTTGCGCAGGGCTTGCGAGCCCGCAAACCCCCCGTGTTGCCCAGCATCCCGCTGCAAGCCCGAGGCGGGCCCCCCCGCCGACCGCCAAACCACCTCCGGCCGCGGGGCGTGCAGCTCAGGCTTTTTTGACGGCGTTGCGGTGCCCGCGCCCGAGGACGTTTTTGGGCGGACTCACAGCACGCCCTGGCCTTGCGCCTTGCACCACACGCTCAGGACGCCGGTGTAGCCGTAGAGGTGATGGCGTGCGATTTCGCCTGCACCAAAGAAGCCCACCAAGGGCACATCGCCCAGCGCGTGCTGCACGATGGCCATCTCGCCGTTGGGCGCACCAAAGTGCGCGCCGCCGCGTCCAGCACAGCTGACGTACAGCGCGCCTGCCACGGCCTGTTGTTGGGCATCGAGCTCTTCACGGATCTCGGCGCAGATGCGCACCAAATCGCGCCGTGCTGCAGCGGCATCGCGGTCGCAAAAGGTGAGTTGCATGCCCGCTTGCATCGCGTCACCCACCGCAACGCCGCGGCGCAAGGGCTCAAAGCCAATCAGCTCTCGCACCGTGGTGTCGGTGCCGAAGTGACCTGATCGAGGCTGGCCCGCATCGCCGGCGGTGCTGATGCCTGCCATGGTCTGACGCAGTCGCCGCAAAGCGTCTGGGTGGGCCATGGCGGGCAGCCCCAGGTCGCTCAGCAGGCAGTCCAGTGCGGGGGCGCCGTCGAGGGTGTAGACGAGGTTGTCTTTGGCTTGCGTGACCTCGCGGGTCGGGCCCACCGGCTGGCAGCCCTGTGTCACGCGGCACAGCAGAGCCACCTGGTCGCTGAAGGCCACGCCAGACAGGCCGCCGGTAAACACCCCGTTGGCCAGGTGCACGCCGGTGGTCGTGCGTGGCGAGTGCATCAGCCCGCCAAACAGGTAGCCAGCCTGGGTGCGCTCGGCCAGCTCACGAACCAGCTCATCGACGTCAGGGGTGTGGGGGTCGCCATGCACTTGCGCGACCGCCGCCCGAAAATGCCCCTGCGGCACGGCTGGCAAGGGCTGTCGCCCCGAGAACACCTGAAATTGCGCAGCCGGCAGGTCAGTCAACATCACGGCCAGCGCGGGCTCGTTGAGGTACTCGGCCCCGGTGGCCAAAATGCCCCGACTCACGCCCCCCACCCAAGCCACCCCAGGCCATTGTTTTTGCACCGCTTGCCACACCGCGTCAGCCGCGGGGGCATAGGGCTCGGTGAGATAGAGCCAACCCAGGGTGGGCTGGGCGACACGGCCCGGGCGCCCGCATTGGGCGGCAATTTGCGCGCACACCAGGGCCAGTGCCATGGCCCAATCAGGGTGCGTGGCGTGGGCGTGAAGAAAGGTCTTCACGCTGGCTGTCGTGCCTTGCGTTTGGCGCGGCACCGGGCTCAGTCTTTCGCTGGGCGCGATCTGGGCGTGGCTTTGGCGCCAGGCTTGACCCCGGGTTGAATGGCGGGCTTCTTGGCCGCGGTTGGCGGTGCGGCTTTGGTGTGGGCTGAGCGACTGGCTGTGCTGTCTGCGGCCCCAGCATCCGCTTTGGCCGCCAACTGTTGGGCCATGTGCTTGCTCACGTCCGTGGCGCTTTGTTGCATGGCTTGCGTGGCCAACTGGGTGAATTGCTGTGTCAAGGCGCCCCACCACTGCATGGGATCCACCCCGGGCGGGGGTGCGGCGCCGGCTGTGGCGGGCGCCGCTTGGGGCGCAGGAGGCGCAGGAGGCGCGGCGGAAGGGGCGAAGAAGTTCGCGATGGTGGCCGAGGCGTCGGGGGTTTTGATCTGCAATGACTCGCGCAGGTCGTCCATCTGGACGTTCATGGTCTTGAGGGTTGACAAGGTCATGCGCTGCACTTCCAGGGCTTGAACCGTGGCCCCCAGCATGCGGGCGTTTTGCTCCAGCCAGAACTGCACCGTGCGCAGCTCATTGATGCGTTTTTCGAGTTCTTGCGGGTTCAGCGTGGGCGCGACCCATTGCCCGATGCCCGGTAGGGCGGCGCCCGCATTGCTGACCAACCCCTGCAAAAAGTCAAAGCCGGGAACGAATTTGGCGAAAGGCGAGGTGTCTGCCATGGGAGTCTCCGTGTGCGTGAATAGTTGGCGGTTGCAGGATTGTGCGTCTTGGCGTCGGTGCCGACATCATCAGGGCCCGGGCCCTGCTCGCAATGGCCCGGTCAATCGAGTGTGCGACCGGGCAGGCGCTCGACCCACGAGCTCAACAGCACCTGAAACGGCTCAGCCAGGTCGACCCATTGAGCGCCTGAGCGGTACATGCCCCCCTTCAATACGTGAAAGACAATTCTGACGCGGCCCGTGACCACCACAAAGCTGGCTGGCTGCGTGAGGTGAGGAACTTGCAAGGCCAACTGCATCACGCTTTGCTGAACCAGGGCGTGCTCGCCCACCAAGCCCACGCCCGAGGCGCTGATGTCGGACGTTTTGGCCTCCATCATGGTGCCTTGTTGCGACATCAAGCGCGCCTTCCAGGTCACGTTGCGCCTGGCGGCGACCCGGTTTTCGATGGTCCCCGATTGAAGCCCTTCAATGGGCGATGGGGTGGGCGAGGGCGCAGTCACGTGACGTTTTGAAAGCAGTCGTTGGTGGGCAATAGGCTTGCAAAATACAGACAGCTTCAACTTTAGGATATGTCAGCTTGGGTCAATGCAGTGAAAAGAGCACAAAAGCAGCCATAAACCCATAAACGGTGCGCGGCGCATCACCCCATCACGACAGCCAAGGCCTGCGCCACCCGATCCACATTGCCGACGTTCAAACCCGCCACACACAGGCGCCCCGAGCGAACCAGGTACACGCCGTGCGCGTCTTTGAGGGTGTCGACCTGGGCCGGGCTCAGGCCAGTGGTGCTGAACATGCCCCGCTGCGTCACAAAGCGGCTGACGTCGCGCCCCGGCAGGGCTTGTTGCAGCTCTTGGAACAGACGCTGGCGCATGCTCAAAATGCGCTGACGCATGCCCTCTAGCTCGTCGGCCCACAGGGTGTGCAGGGCGGGCGCTTGCAGCACCCGGGCGACCACCCTGGCCCCAAAGGTGGGAGGGCTGCTGTAGTTTTTACGGATGGTGGCCTTGAGCTGCCCCAGGACACATTGGGCCTGAGCGCCATCGGGGCAGACCACGCTCAAGGCCCCACAGCGCTCACCATAGAGCGAGAAGCTTTTTGAAAACGAGCTGGCGCAAAAAAACGAAATCCCCGCCTCGGTCAAGGTGCGCACGGGCTGGCTGTCGGCGACCAAGCCGTCGCCGAAGCCTTGGTAGGCGATGTCGAGGTAGGGGATCAAGCCCCGCGCCTGAATCACCGCAATCAACTCAGCCCATTGCGCTGCCGAGAGGTCGACGCCCGTGGGGTTGTGGCAGCAGGCGTGCAACAAGACAATGCTCCGCGGGGGCAAGGTTTGCAGCGTGCTCAACATGGCGTCAAAGCGCAGTCCCCCAGTCACGGGGTCGAAGTAGGGGTAGGTGTGCACCGTCAAGCCCGCGCCCTCGAACATGGCGCGGTGGTTGTCCCAGGTGGGGTCGCTGACCCACACGGCGCTGCTCGGGAAGTGGCGCTTGAGGAAATCGCTGCCCACTTTCAGCCCGCCCGAGCCCCCGATGGTTTGGATCGTGGCGATGCGGCCTGCCCGCACGGCCTCATGCTCAGCGCCCCACAACAGGCCCTGCACAGCCTGCCGGTAGGCGGCCAGCCCCTCCATGGGCAGGTAGGGGCGCGCCCCCAGGGTGGCCGCCAGCTCGGCCTCGGCCTGGCGCACCGCCTGCATGACGGGCAGCTGTCCGGCATCGTCAAAATAAATGCCAATCGACAGATTGATTTTGCCGGGCCGCGGGTCGTGGCCGAAGGCCTCATTGAGGGTCAGGATGGGGTCGCCTGCATAGGCGTCAACGTGTGCAAACATGGGCGGCCTTCTATGGGTTGTTGGGTCAGCTGCCCAAGGCTTTTTCGATGGCGCTGGCGATGGATTCCGGCTTGTCGTTGGGGGCGTAGCGTTTGATCACTTGCCCGTCCTTGCCCACCAAAAACTTGGTGAAGTTCCATTTGATGGAGGTGGTGCCCAGCACCCCGGGGGCCTCGTGTGTGAGCCATTTCCAAAGGGGGTGGGCCTGTGCGCCATTGACCTTCACTTTGCTCATCATCGGAAAGCTCACGCCATAGTTGAGTTTGCAAAACGTGGCGATATCGCCATCGCTGCCGGGGTCTTGGCCACCGAACTCGTTGCTGGGGAAACCCACCACCACCAAGCCTTTGTCTTTGTAGTGATCCCACAGTGTCTCCAGCCCGGCAAACTGCGGGGTGAAGCCGCACTCGCTGGCGGTGTTGACCACCAACACCACCTTGCCACGCAGATCAGCGAAGCGAAAATCTTCGCCTCCAATGGACAGGGCTTCAAAGTCGTGAATGCTGGACATGGGGTTCTCCTTGTCGATGCGTATCGAACGGGTTAAAGCATCAGGATAGCGCGGTCTTGGGGCGGGGGTTTTCTGGCGACCACCATGCCAACACGCCAGCGAGCAAAATCAAGCTGCCGCCCCAAAGCACTTGCGGTTGCAGGACGGACGAAGTCCACCAAGTGGTCGATAGCGCGGCGAACAAGACCTCGCTCATCATGATCATGGCGGCGATGTTGGCGGGCAGGTGCGAGGTGCCGTATTGCAAGGCCAGATTGCTGAGCAAGAACATCAGGACCAAGCCCAACACGCCGAAGATCCAGCCACCCTGCGGCGCCGGCCAAGCCACCAGCGACAAGCCTGACAGCAGCACCCCGCAGCCCCCTGCCATCAGCGCCCCGCCCAAAAACATAGCCAGGACGCGGCTGGCATCGTCACGCGCGGCCTCGCGCCGCAGCAGCACATTGTTCAGCGCAAAGAAAAATCCCCCAGCCACGCCCAAGGCATCGGCCAAGGAGCGGGGCACGGGCCAGCTTCCCGAGCTGCTGCTGGCCTCAGGCCACAGCACCATTGCCGCACCACCCACGCTCAGGGCCACGCGCACCAGCGAGGCGGGCGACAGGGGCTCGTTCAGCAGCCAGCGCGCCAGCACCACCGTCCACAAGGGGGTCAGGTAAAACAGCAACACCACCCGCACCACATCGCCGATGGTCACGGCCCAGCTGAATGAGGCATTGGTGGCCCCCGCCGCCAACATCACCCCCCACAACGCGGGTGAACGCAGCACCTGGCGCACCGCTTGGGGTTGCACGCAAGCGATCAGCAGGGCCGCACAGGCAAACACCATGGCCGTTGACCACAGGGCATGCAGGCCTTGTTGCTCCAGATAGCGCAAGGGCCACCACGACACACCCCAAGCCAAAGCATTGAACGTGAGGGCCAAGGCGGGCAGGCCCCGGGCCGCCGGGGCCAATGCGGCGCTCACGAGTGAGAATCGCTGCGGGCAATCGCCAGCAGCCGCTTGACTTCATCAGGGTGGTTAAGCAGGTTTTGTTGATGCCAGCGCCGAATCACCCACGACACCGTCAACACAATCAGGCCAAAAATCGTGATCGCCTGAAAGGCGCTCAGGCCCAAGCGAGTGACGCCAGCATAGAAGATCCCCATGCCCAAAATGCAAGCTTGCTCGTTGAAGTTTTGCACCGCGATGGAGCGGCCCGCGCCCATCAGGTTGTGGCCGCGGTGTTGCAACAGGGCATTCATGGGCACGACCAAAAACCCCCCAATCGCGCCCAGAAGAATCAAAAACGGAATGGCGACACCCAAGCTGGTGATGAAGTTCATCGCCAGCACCAGCGCGCCCATGATCATGCCCAAAACGATCACCGAAGGCGCTTGGTCCAGCCGCATGCGCACCGCGGCCACCACGGCGCCCACTGCCGTGCCGATGGCCACCACGCCGACCAGTGCTGAGGCCTTGGTCATGTCATACGCCAAGGCCGCGCCAGCCCAGGCGAGCACGATGTAGCGCATGTTGCCTGAGGCCCCCCAGAACAGCGTGGTGGTGGCCAAGGAAATCTGCCCGAGCTTGTCGCGCCACAACAGGCTGTTGCAACGAGCAAAGTCCGAGATCAAACTGATCGGGCCAAAGGCGATGGGTTGCAGGGCGGCGTCGGTGCGTGGGATGCCCAGGTTGAACAGCGCTGCCAGGGCATACAAGGAGATCAGCGCCGCGATGGCGACTTCGGGGGCGGTATTGATCGACGTCTGGATGCCCGGAATATCAACCAACAGCAGGTGGTCCGAGATGTTTTTCCCCAGCAACTGCCCCCCCAGCAACACCCCCAAAATGATCGAGGCGATGGTCAGCCCCTCGATCCAGCCATTGGCTTTGACCAACTGAGAGTTGGGCAACAACTCGGTCAAGATGCCGTACTTGGCCGGCGAGTAAGCAGCCGCGCCCAAACCGACGATGGCATACGACAGCAGGGGGTGTGAGCCGAACAACATCATCAAACAACCCACCACCTTGATGAGGTTGGACACGAACATCACCCGGCCTTTGGGAAAGGCGTCAGCAAACGGCCCCACGAAGGGTGCCAGCAACACGTAGAACAAAGCAAACATGGGCACCAACGAGGCTTCCTGCCACGTGTCCGCCCCGGAGAGTTGGAGCAAAGCCACTGCTGCGACGAACAATGCATTGTCGGCCAGCGAGCTGAAAAACTGCGCCGACATGATGATGAAGAACCCTTTTTTCATTCGACGTCGATTCTCTCGCTGTAATGCCCGGGTTGACCCTGCGCCAACCCGTTACTGGCCCCTCTTTGTGCGCCGCGGTTTATAGCATGCGGCATTGGCGCGCCCTCGCTGGCACAATCACCACGCTCATGCCGCGTCCCATTCAAGCCCTCATTCACACTGCCGCACTGGCCCACAACCTGGCCCGTGCGCGCCAGGCTGCGCCCGATGCGCAGTGCTGGGCGGTGGTCAAGGCGCGCGCTTATGGGCATGGCATTGAGCGGGCTTACCCCGGCCTGCAAGGGGCCGATGGCTTTGCGCTGCTCGATCTGGATGAGGCGCATAGTGTGCGCTCACTTGGGTGGCGAGGGCCTATTTTGTTGTTGGAGGGATGTTTTCAAGCCCGAGACCTGGAGGTTTGTTCGCGACTGAACCTGTGGCATGTGGTTCACCGAGAAGCCCAGATCGACTGGCTGGCGGGCCACAAAACCACCTGGCCCCACCATGTGTTTCTGAAGCTCAACAGCGGCATGAACCGACTGGGCTTGCCGCCGGCGGCCTTTCGGTCGGCCTGGTTGCGCCTGAGTGGTCTGACGCAGGTGGACCGCATCACGCTGATGACTCATTTTGCTGAGGCCGATGTGCCTGGCGCCGAGGGTGATGAGTGCCCCACGGGGGTGGGTGCGCAGCGCGCCGTGTTTGATGCGGCCACGCGTGACTTGCCCGGCGAGCGCTCTTTGTGCAACAGCGCGGCCACTTTGCGCTTTGCGGGCAACGACCCCGCCGTGCGCGCCGACTGGATACGCCCGGGTGTGATGCTGTATGGCTCGGCCCCCGATTTTCCAGCCCACACGGCGGCCGACTGGGAATTGCGCCCCAGCCAAACACTGCGCAGCGAGCTGATCGCCGTGCAACACCTGCAAGCGGGTGAGCGGGTGGGCTATGGCGGTCGCTTTGTCGCTGAACACCCCCTGCGGATCGGCGTGGTCGCGTGCGGCTATGGCGATGGTTATCCGCGCAGCGCCCCCACGGGCACGCCGGTGTTGGTGGAGGGCGTGCGCACCCGAGTGGTCGGCCGGGTGTCCATGGACATGATCACCGTCGATCTCACCCCCGTGCCCCAAGCCGAAGTCGGCAGCCCAGTCACCTTGTGGGGGCAAGGGCCAGGCGTTGCCGTGTTGCCGATTGACGAGGTCGCCCACGCGGCTGGCACGGTGAGTTATGAGCTGATGTGCGCACTGGCGCCGCGCGTGCCGGTGCAGGTCGCGGCCGACTGAGCGCGCCATGCAGGTGAATCTCGACGAGCTCGTCTTTACCGCCGTGCGGGCCCAGGGCCCTGGGGGTCAGAACGTGAACAAGGTGTCCAGCGCCGTGCACCTGCGCTTTGACATCGGGGCGTCGAGCTTGCCCGAGGGCGTCAAAGAGCGGCTGCTGGCGCGGCGTGACCAGCGCATCACGGCGCAGGGTGTGGTGCTGATCAAGGCACAGCGCCACCGTACCCAAGACCAAAACCGCGAAGACGCCGTGCGGCGCCTGCAAGCGTTGATCGACGAGGCGGTGCCGGCGCCCGTGGTGCGCCGCCCCACCCGCCCAGGACGTGCGGCGCGTGAACGCCGGCTCGCCCACAAGGCCCGGCGCAGCGAGTTGAAAACCTTGCGCGGCAAGATGGTGTGAATGGGCGGTCAACTTTCACACAGTTCGGCCGCATCGTGCGGATTGGAGCTCAAGGCCCCACGGGAAGTGCCGAAGACGTTCTCTCTTTCCACATTTTTTTCAGGAGTGCGCCATGGCCGATTCCAATCCCGTTGGTGTGAGTACAGCATTGGCAAATGCGATCCACGCTGTGCCGTCCGAGGTGCAAAGCACTTCTGCCCAGGCACGCGCTTGCGCCAGTCAAGAGGTGCGCAAGGCGCAGGTCGAGCTGTATTGTGATCATCGGGATGGCGCGCTGAGCGCAATTCGTCGTGCCAAGCACGCCTTGGAAGAAGTTGGCTCTCCCTCAGCGTTTGTGGGTCTGGCCACGCTGGACGAAGCCGCTTGGCATGCGCGCAACAACCACACGGCGGCCGCCGTGGACTTGCTGGGCACCGCGAAGGATCGCCTGGATCAGTAGTGTCGGCTCAACGCTGACTCAGCGCCCCGAACCAGCTCTCGCTCACGGCATCAGGGTGGGAGCGCGTGATGATCAGGGCCGATTGCAGGTAAATCGCATTCAGCAGGCGGCTGGCACGTTCCAGGTCCAGCCCCGGCCAATCGGCCAGGCTGCGCAAATTGGTGGTCTCCCGGCGCAGTCGCTCGACGGCGTTGGCCAGCAAATCGCTTGCGAGCATGGGTGTCAGGTCGATGGACGGGGCAATCCGGTAGGCCGCGTTGCCCGCGATTTCGGGCAGCAAGGCATCACGCGCGCCGCGCAAGGCCAAGGCCCAGAGCAAGGGGGCCAGCGGGTGGTAAAGGTGGGCTTGGCCCACCGGGTTCTCGTTGCAGTCAGGCGGGTGCAAGGCGGCGGGCTCGATGTGGATGACCCGCATCTCGTGCATGGGCATCGACAGCAATTCTTCCATGGGCAGGGGGCTGTAAGCCAGCCGCTGCTGCGGAAACACGGTCAGTGGAACGACATGTTGACCACAGTGCAGTTGCATCGTCAGCCGCTCGCCGTGGCGCACACAGGCCGCCATCACCTCCAGCATCTCAGCCCCCTCGTCCTGGTCAAAGCGAGAGATGTCATCGCGCAATGAGTGCGTGAGATCACCGTGCGTGCTCAGGCCGAGCGCATGCGGTTGTGTTGATTGCCCCTTCAAGTAACGAACGTACTTGCTGGCGCGCATCAACTCCGGCTCGCCCGGCGGAATGGTGGACTCGAACATCGTGCTCATGGCACAGGGAATGTCTCTCGCAATGGTGGGTCGGGGGTACCAAAGCCGAACTGTACCCCTATCATCGCCGTTCAGGTATTCGATACCGTCCCCCTGAATGTGGGGGCTTGCGCCAAAGTGTGAGCACGCCCTAGCGATTGGGACCCTCCGCGATGGTGTGACTCAGGGTTTTCCAGAACCTGGCGTCTTGGGTGGTGGCAAAGTTGATGCGCATCAGGGTGGTGGGACGGCGGTCGGCATGGAACAAGGCACCTGGCGCGAGCAACCAGCCTTCGTCCAACATGCGCTGGGCCAGGCGCTCGGTGTCAACGCCCACGTCGAGCCAGCCAAACAGGCCTCGCGGTGGTGTCACGAAGCGCCCACCGTGGTGCTCGGCCAGTTTGATGGAGCGGGCGCGGGCCTGGTCCAGCTTTTGCGTCACTCGCAGGGCGTGTCGACGCAATTCTCCCTGCTCCAGGCAGTGGGCCATGGCTTGCTCCATCAGGCTGGGGGTCGTCAGGCTGGTGAGGATCTTGGTGTCGATCAAGCGCTCGACCCAAGCCTGCGGGGCGGCCAAGTAGCCGACGCGCCAATTGGGCGTCAAGATTTTGGAAAACCCCGAGACGTACACCGTGCGCTGCAGGGCATCGAGGGCGCTCAAGCGCGGCAGGTGCGCCGGGGCGAGGTGGGCGTAGCTGTCGTCTTCGATGATCTGGAAGTCATGTTCTTGCGCCAGCTGCAGCACGCGGTGGGCCGACTGCAGTGACAGCGAGCTGCCGGTGGGATTGTGTAAAACGCTGACGCTCACGTACAGCCGCGGCCGCTGGGCGGCGGGTTGACTGCGGATCAATTGCGCCATCACGGCCAGGTCGGGGCCGTCTTCGCCGCGGGGCACGGGCAGCAGGCGCAACCCCAGAGCGCTCAGCCGCGCATACTCGATCGACCAGCCAGGCTCGTCCACCAATACAGTGTCGCCGGGGCGAGTGAGTGTGCGTGTGATGATGTCCAAGGCCTGGGTGGCCCCCAAGGTGGTCACGATTTGCCCAGGCTCGGCGTTCACGCCGTAGTCTTGCAGCTTGAGGGACAAGGCTTGGCGCAGCCGCAAGTCGCCCGCCGGATTGCCATACTCGAGCGCCTTGGCCTGTTGCGCCGGGCTGCACACCTTCCTCAAGGCCCGGCTCAGCAGCTGCGGGTCCAGCCAGTCGATGGGCAAGGTGCCCAGACCCGGCATGAGTTTGTCGCCCTGAGGTTGCAGCATCCCGCGCAGCAAGGTGGTTGCACTCAAGGGGATGCGGGCTGGGCCGGCTGGCAAGACAGCGGCCCGCGGTGCCACCTGGGGCGCGTCGCGCACAAAAAAACCGCGCTGGGGCCGCGCCTCAATCAGGCCTTGGGCCAGCAGGCGGTCGTAGGCGGCAACCACCGTGCTGGGGCTGACCTGGTGACGCTGGGCACACTCGCGCACCGAGGGCAGCCGCGTGCCGCCGGCCAACAAACGTTGACGAATGCGCTCGCTAAACAATGCGGACAGTTGCTCGATGAGCGAGGCGGCAGCGTCTCGGGACAGTGGGCTGGCTGCGGGGCTGTGCAAGTGGGGCATGGACGGGGATCCGGGCGGGAGCGGCTGTACTGCTTGATGTGGCGGTACAGACGATGGCTTGTGTGGGTTAACTGTACTGTGTTTGTACTGTCTTGTGTGACTAGACTGAAGCCATCGCAGCAACACAAAAATTGACGTGGACTTACACAGAAATACTTCGCTGAAGACTTTGGGCCTGATCGGTGGCATGAGCTGGGCGTCGACTGCGCTGTACTACCGATGGATCAACGAACATGTCCAGCAGCACCTGGGCGGTTTGCATTCAGCGAAGTTGCTGCTGGTCAGCGTCGACTTCCATGACATTGAGCGCTTGCAAGCCGCCGGCGACTGGGTCGGTGCGGGCCGCGTTCTGGTTCAAGCGGCACGCACGCTGGAGGCGGCGGGCGCTGAGGCGCTGGTGGTGTGTACCAACACCATGCACAAGGTCGCGCCCCAAATCCAGGCTGCGGTGGGCATTCCATTGCTGCACATCGTGGATGCCACGGCGCAGGCGATTCAACAAGCGAAGGTCGAGCGCGTGGGCTTGCTCGGGACGCGCTTCACGATGGAGCAGGCATTTTTTCGTGACTACCTACAGCAGCGCCACCACGTGAGCGTGCTGACCCCGCCGCAGCCTGACCGCGATCTCATTCACCGCGTGATTTTTGAAGAGCTTTGCCAGGGTCATCTGGTGCAGACGTCGCGCGAGCACTATCGCCGGGTCATCCAGGACATGGTGACAGCGGGGGCGCAGGCGGTCATTCTGGGCTGCACCGAAATCGCCTTGCTGATTCAGCCAGGTGACGCCAGCGTGCCGTTGTTCGACACCACCCGGCTGCATGCGCAAGCGGCCGCCACCTGGGCCTTGACCTGCCCCTGAATCTGCGCCACTTGATTTTCGTCAGACCGAGGTTGACCATGTCCCATCTCTCTCCCTTCACCGTGTCGCAGCGTGCGGCGTCCATGGCGCCGAGCGCATTGCGTGAGATTTTCAAACTCACCGAGTGTCGCGACATGGACTCTTTGGCGGGTGGGTTGCCACCCGCGCAGTGCTTCCCGGTCGATGCCTTTCGCGAGGCCACCGAACGCGTGCTGAGGGAGGCCCCAGCGTCCGCCTTGCAATATGGGCCCAGCGAAGGCTACCGGCCCTTGCGGGAATGGGTGGCGGCACACTTGGGATCGCGCGGCTGGACGGTCTCGTCGGAACAGGTGCTCATCACGACAGGGTCGCAACAAGGGCTGGACCTGGTCGCCAAAGTGCTGATCGACCCTGGCGCCAGCGTGGCGGTCGAGTCCCCGACTTACCTGGGGGCGCTACAGGCTTTTTCGATGAGCCAACCTCGTTGGCAAGCGTTGAGCGCTGACGCAAACGGCCCCGTGCCAGACGCGCTGGGCGGGGTACGTGACGCCCGCTTCATGTACTTGTTGCCGAATTTCCAAAACCCCACCGGGCGCAGCCTGGGCGCGCAACGGCGAGTCGCCCTGATGGCCGCTGCGCAGGCACTGTCTTTGCCCGTGGTCGAAGACGACCCCTACGCAGAGTTGTGGTTTGAGGCGCCGCCCCCACCCCCGCTGGCGGCCTGCTGGCCTGAGGGCACGGTACACCTCGGCTCTTTCTCCAAAATTTTGGCCCCGGGGCTGCGTTTGGGGTACCTGGTGGCGCCGCCGGCTTTGTTCGCAAAGCTGGTCCAAGCCAAACAAGCGGCTGACTTGCACTCTCCCAGCTTCGATCAACGGGTGGTTCACGAAGTGGTGCGCGATGGCTGGCTGGACGACGCTCACCTGCCCATGCTGCGGGCTCACTACCGAGCCCAGCGTGACCTCATGCAGACCGCGCTGACGCTCCATTTGCCGCCGCAATGCACGTGGCAGGTGCCTCAAGGGGGCATGTTCTTCTGGGTGACCTTGCCCCCAGGCTGGGACGCTCAGACCTTGTTTTCGCTGGCGCTACAAAACGGGGTGGCCTTCATCCCTGGCGCGTCGTTCTATCCGGTGCAGGCCCAAGCCAACACCCTGCGTTTGAGTTTTGTCACCGTGCCCCCAGAGCGCATGTCGCCCGCTGTAGCGGCCTTGGCCCACGCGATGCGTCAATACGCCACTCAACACCACCCCGTCTCAGTGGATTTGAAAGGTTGAATTGTTGCGAGGTCAATAGTGAAGTACACAGGCTGCTGGATTCCCGCCTGCGCGGGAATGACGTGGGGAGATGCCAAACCCTGCGCCTGTCGTCTCCGCCTGCGCCCGTCATCCCCGCCCGCGCCGGTCATCCCCGCGCAGGCGGGGATCCAGGAGGGTGACTCAGGCGCGTTATGCCCGCGCACTGCATTCCTGCAAGCTCAGCTTGCTAATGCGCCACAATGCCGTCTAACGGGCCGTCAAATCGGGCAGCAGCCGGTCGTATTCGTTCTTGACCAAGGCGTAGCACTCGCAGGTGCGCCGCTCCAAACCCGGCCGGTCGAGCACCGAGATGTGGCCGCGCGCATATTGGATCAGACCGGCCGCTCGCAGGTTGAGCGCCGCCTCGGTGATGCCCTCTCGACGCACGCCCAGCATCTTGGCGATCAGGTCTTGCGTCATTCGAAGCTCATGGGCGGGCAGGCGGTCCAGGCTCGACAGCAAAAAGCAGCACAAGCGCTGGTCCAGGTCGTGGTGTCGGTTGCAAGGGGCCGACTGCGCGATTTGTGTCATCAGTGCCTGGGTGTAGCGAAGCAGCAGCTTGGTCACCGCCCCGCCTTGCTCGAACGCTTGGCTCACCCTCGTCGCCAGCATTCGAAACCCACGGCCTGCAGTTTGCACGACCGCCAGGCTCGGAGTCGAATGGCCGCCCATGAAAGCGGACACCCCGACGATGCCCTCGGAACCCACCACGGCAACGGCTAAAGACGCACCGCATTCCAGGATGTGGAGCAGGGCCACGATGCTCGTGGTGGGAAAGTAGACATGGCTTGGGGCGCATCCTGAATCGCACAGAACGTCCCCCACAGGCATGTCAATCGCTTCCAGATCAGGCAGCCACTCTTGGTAAGTCGCCTCTGGCAACGCTGAGATCAAACGGTTTGACCGCGGCCCGGTCATGGGACACCCCGCGACGATGTCTCGATTGCAGCCGAGGTCAACTGTTTGGGGCGCTTTCATTGGATGCCGGTGGTGTCAAAGCGGGGGACTGAGATGCAGTTCAGAGGGGGCATAGGTCGGCGAAGCGAGCGTTGATGATCCGTGATCAGCACATGTGCCGATCCCACCTTGGCTTGGATGCGAGCGCAGGGAGACCGGTCGGCTTGCGGGCACGGTGAGCACGACGATGAACAGGATTTATCGGTACGAGAGCACCTCGACGCCGAGACCTCGGTAGCCGGTGAAACGGCAAGTGCGGTCAAACATGGGCTCGCCGCTGATCCTGAATTGTTGGCGCGAACCGTCGACGCAACTGCGGTGCATGATGAGGTCGAGAAACGGCCGGCGAGCTTTGATGTTGTCTTCCAGCGTCTGGCGCTCAGCGCGGTGCCAGTTGTCTATGCCGGGGATGGCGTCGCTGCCTTCAATGCCTGTGCCGGTCGCAAGGGCAGCGTTGGTGTTGCCCAGAAGCTCCATCACCAGCCCCGACGCTTGGGTGAACTGGCCCAGGTCATTTTGTTCCCAGTACCAGTCGACGGCCAGCTCGGTCAGGCCGCGGTAGCGGGCTTCGCTTTCCTGCAATTGTGCAGTGCGTTCCTGCACAATGCGCTCCAGGTCGCGATTGTGTGCCTTGAGCTTTTTGTGCAGCAAGCGCACCTCCAGCATGTGGTGAATGCGGACCTTGATCTCGACCGTCTCAAACGGCTTGTTGATGAAGTCGCGAGCCCCCGCCTGCAAAGCCCGCAGCTTGTGGCCGGGCTGGGCCGTGAGCGCGATCACGGGCAAACAGCGCCCCCCCAGCTGAGCGCTGAGGGCCTCCATCACACCAAAGCCGTCCAGGCCTGGCATCTGCAAGTCGAGCAGGATCAGGTCGTATTGATGTTCGCAGTGCAAAGTGGCGACCTGTCGGGGGTCCAGCGTCGAGCTGACGTTCACGTAGCCCGTGTCTTGAAGCAAGCGCTCCAGCAGATGCACGTGTGCCGCTTGATCATCGACGACCAAAATGGTGGACTTCAGGATGGCGGCTTCGGTGTCGGTGTCGCTGTCATTGTCGATACCGGCCTGGCTGTCATCGTCTTGGGTTGCGGTCGTAGTAAGCATGGGGTGATGTCCTTATGCGGCGGCGCGCTGGCCAACCTTGAGCTGGGATTGAGAGGTATCTGGCGTGCCCACGGCCGGCTCTTGTGCCGCGTCAAGCTCGAACCAGAAGCAACTGCCCACGCCGAGCGTGCTGTCAGCGCCGATGCGCCCGCCCATCTGCTCGACCAGGCGCTTGCAGATGACCAGGCCGATGCCGGTGCCCGGCTTACCACCGAGCTCCTGGCCCAGGCGGTTGAAAGGCTCAAAGAGCTGGTCCACCTGAGTGAGAGAAAGCCCCGGGCCGGTGTCGTTAACGCTGACGCGGATGGGCTGCCCAGGGGCTGCGGTGCAGCGCACCTCGACCTCGCCCGCGACACGGTTGTACTTGATGGCGTTGGTCAGTAGGTTGATGAGCACTTGCTTGATCCGTACGGGGTCGGCGTGCACCAGGAAGGGCTCATTCAGTACCGGGAAACCGACCCGGATGCCACTGCGGTGGGCCTGCGGCCCAATCATGGCCCGGCAATCGTCGAGCACCTTGGCCACGGACATCACGCGCGACGTGAGCATTGTCTTGCCGGATTCGATGGACGACAAGTCAAGGATCTCGTTGATCAGGTCCAGCAGGTACCAGCCTGCGTTGAGAATTTGCTCGACGCTGTCTTGTTGCGCAGGTGTGGGCGGCGGCTTCCCATCTTGGATGAGCTGAGTGAAGCCCAGGATCGAGCTCAGGGGCGAGCGCAGCTCATGGCTCATGTTGAGCAGGAAGTCGGACTTGGCGCGGCTCGCGGCGTCGGCTTCGGCCTTGGCTGCAATGAGCGCACGCTCATTGCGCTTGCGCGCGGTGGTGTCGTAGAACAACAAAGCCACCTCGCACGCGTTGGATCCACCCAGGCTAAACGCATAGACGTCAAACCAACGCTGCAGCCCTGCGGCAAACTGCTCCATCCGGACCGGCACGCCGGTTCGGGCCACCGCTCCAATGGTTTCCAACCACAAGGCCTCGATGCCAGGCACCAAGGTGCGCAGGGTTTTGCCTTCGACGTTGACCAGCCCCGTGTGCGCCGCAAACGCCGGGTTGACCTGGAGGTAGCGTGCATCCATGGCGGCATCGCCATCGCCGAAGATGACTTCGATCACGGCATAGCCAGCGTCAATGGAGTTGAACAAGGTCCGGTAACGTTGTTCGGACAGCCGCAGGGCGTCCTGCGCGCGGCGACGCTCGCGCTGCAGCGCGTAGCGATCCACAGCGTTCTCAACAGCACGGATCAGGCTTTCGGAACTGGTCCAGCGCTTGCCGAGGAAGTCTTGCGCACCAGCGCTCAAAAGGAGCGGCCCCTCCTCGACGGCAGAGCCGGTGATCACCACCACGGGGCAGGGCGGCATGTCGTCTCCGTTGCACAGGGCGGCCAGGACTTCCGGCGCATCCATGTCAGGCAGGCCGTAGTCGAGCAGCACGCAATCCACCGGCCCGTGCTCCTGTGCCAGGACCTGGCGCACGCCTGCGCCGCCAAACCGCGCCTCGCTGAAACGATAGCGGCGAGTGCCGCCCCGCAGCAGCATCTGGCGCATGTCGGCGCAGTCTTCCGCGTTGTCTTCGATCAGCAAGATGTGCCAGGGTTGATTGTCCATCGGGCGGTTGCGCTTTCAGGCTGGCAGCACGACGCTGCCAAGCCAATAGTCAAAGATGCCCTGCAGCACCCTCAGATGCTTGGCGTGGGCCATGGGCTTGACGTGGTAAGCGTTGGCGCCATGGGCATAGCAAAACCGCAGGTCGACCGCGTTGGCTGAGCCGCTGAGCACCACCAAGGGCAAGGTGCTGAGCACCTCATCGCTGCGCATCAGCAGCACCACGTCGCGACCGTCTTCGCCGGGCGTGTTCAGATCGAGCAGCACCAACAGCGGCAGCGTGTCCCGGCGGCGAGGGCTGTCCGGCAACTCGCGCCACAGGCGCAAAAGGCGCAAGCACTCTGCGCCCGACCCAGCGCGCACAATGGGTTGCATCAAGCCGCAGTGCCGGGCAGCATCCTGCACGGTCTCAAAGTCCTCGTCGGAATCTTCCACCACCAAGATGGGCCGCATGCGCATCAGCTGGCCCCCACGGGCGTGCCGGCCAACGTGAAGTAAAACGTGGTGCCCACGCCCAGGGTGGAGTCGATCCAGACACGCCCGCCATGGCGTTGCACGAGCTTTTGCACGATGGTCAGTCCAACGCCTACGCCGCCGCCGTAGTCGTCGCGCCCGTGCATGCGCTTGAACAAGCGGAACACGCTTTCAAAGTGCCGGCGCTCGATGCCGATGCCCTGGTCACGCACATAAAAGATGTCCTGTCCGGCGGCGGCCTCGGGGGCGTTGGGGCGCTCGGCGGATTCGTTGGCGCCGATGTGGCCCAGCTCGATGCGTGCTGGGGCCTGCCGTTTGTACTTCATTGCGTTGGTCAGCAGGTTGCTGTAGATCTCGCACACGCGCAGCGGGTCGCACTGCACCAGCGGCAGCGGGCGAGGCATCTCGATGCTGCACGGGCTGTCGCCCGCCGCATCTTTGCGGAGGATGCCGGTCATCTCGAGGGCATCTGTCACCACCCCGTTGAGGTCAGCGGCTTCAAGCTCCAACTCCATGCGACCCAAGCGCGAAAAGTGCAGCAGAGAATCGAGCAGGCTGTCCATGCGCAGCGTCAGACGCATCAGGTTCTCGACGCGCTGACGGTCGCCGCGCGCTTGCGCAGGGTCACCCTCACTCGCTATGGCGTTTTCAAGCAATTGATGGGCGTAGCGGTGAATGCCACGCAAGGGCTCCTTCAGATCGTGGGAAGCCACATAGGCAAAGGCATCCAGCTCTTCATTGCTGCGTGTCAAATCAGCATTCAGCTCAGACAGGCGTTCGCCACTTTCAATGACGAGTTCCAGAACCAGCATGCGCAGGCGCAACGCCGCGTCGACCTCGACTTCCAACCAGGGCATTGAGCGGCCACGCACCGACTCGAGGAAGGTCTCGAACGACACGCGCGGGCTCAGGCGCATGCCGTGCGGCCCGACGACCTCCGACTTGATGTTCGGATCTCCTGCCCACCTCACCTTGTGCATCGTCTGTGGCCGGAACCACATCAACAGCCCCCGCCGTTGGCGTGAAAACGCCGTGGCGAGAAGGCCGCTGGCCACGTCCTCCAGGCCGACCGCTATCGGACACACGCTTCCCAGTGCATCGGTGGCCAACACCGGCCGCGTGGCCGAAGCGATGTCCGGCTGCTGGTACAACCAGTCGGCCAAAAGATCCAATTGAGCCAACTCGGGCGTTCTGCCAACGCACCACCATCGGTTCAGGTGGTACAGCGCTGCGCCGCCGGCGTCGATGGCGTCCAGCAACGACGGCTGACCCGTGGTGAGGGTCAGCAGGTCGCCTTCGCGGGCGGAGCGAACCACCAGCAGCTGGTGGACATCCTTGAGCTTCAACCGGTACGCCAAGTGTTCGGCCTGTTCGGTCGGCTTCAGTTTCAAGGAGGCCACCTGAGCCAGCAGCTCGCAGGCCGCCCGCACCTCGTACCCAAAATGGGTACGCGTGTAGTGGTGGCAGGCAATCAAGCCCCAGAGCTCGCCATCGCGCAGGATGGGCATCGTCAGCGACGCGGCGACACCCATGTTCGCCAGATACTCAGAGTACATGACCGACGCCCCCCGCAACGAGCAGTGCGTCATGTCCAGCGCCAAACCGGTGTCTGGGTTGGCCAGGGGCAAAAGCTCCACCAGCGGGCCGGCCGCATCGGGCAGGGGGCGGATCCAAATGTGCTTGAAGATCTCGCGCGTGGGCTGCGGGATGTCGGCCGCGGGGTAGTGCAGACCCAACCAGGGGTCGAGCCTGTCGTGCTTACTCTCGGCGATGACTTCGCCGTGGTGATCGGCGTGAAAGCGGTAGGCCATCACCCGGTCTAGCCCGGTGATGGCGCGCACTTCCGCGGTCACCTGCTGACAAAAGGCGAGCACGTTCGCAGGGCCCTGAAGCCGACCCACGGCGGCCTTCACCAGCATGAAGAAGTCGTCACCACCCCAGCGTTCTGTGCGCCCGGTGGCTTCAAACTCGAGCACCGCCACGCCGCCGCTGCGATGCAGGCAGACGTCCAGCGCCGCCACGCCATCGCGCTCTGGCAGGGTGAAGACGTAGGCGGCGCCACGATCCAGTGCTTCGCGCTCCAGCAGCTCGTGCACGCTTGTCGCGCGGGCAGCGCCGATCAGGGAGGCCACAGGCCGTCCGAGCAGGGCTGCTGCGACTTCACCCAAAAGCTGCAGCGTGTTTTCACTGGCTTGAAGGATCTGCAGGTCTGGCAGGCGCAATACCAGCAAGGCGCCGTGCGCCTGAATGCAACCTGGCGTGCGCACCGGCTCACTGTCGCAGGTTGCCAGCGTGGTGCCGTGCCGCTTGATGCTGTAAGGCGCGGCGCCCCAGGGGGGCGTCGGCCCCAAAATGGCTCGCTGGTTCATTGACAAACTGACTCCGGGTTGAGGCGCTGCCCGTCAGGGCGGGGCGCGGGCTGGGCTTTCAGCCTAGACCTCGCAGGAGGATCCGTCTGTGCGCTACCGAACATAGTGGTCAGCCCGGAAAATAAACGTCGACCCTGCGGCATTCGATGGCAAGCTCCTCACTCCATTGCCGGGGCATCCTTGATGTTGAAAAGTTTGAAAGCCGTCACGAGCACGCGCCATGCTGCGCTGGAGCGGCGATTACCGCTGCTCGATGCGGATCTGTCGCATGCCACCTATCTGCAGCTTATTCAACGGATGTACGGCTTCTATGCCCCGCTTGAGGCGCAAATGCTGGCAATACCGTGGTGGGGCACAGTCGACTTCGATTACACCTTGCGGTACAAGACGCCCCAATTGCGGCAAGACCTGCTGGCATTGGGTGACACCGAGCCGCGCATAGCGGCCTTGCCATGTTGCGAACGCCTGCCGCTGTTGACCAATCCGGCGCAGCTGTGGGGCTGCCTTTACGTGATCGAAGGGGCCACCCTGGGCGGGCAGATCATCATCAAGAGCCTGAACACCCACCTGGGACTCTCCGCGACTTCTGGGGCATCCTTCTTCGATGGTTATGGCCCGCAAACGGGCGCCCGATGGAAGGCGTTTTGCGCTGCCTTGTCAGCCCAAGGCGACCAGGCCCCAGGTGGCCCAGACGCCATGCTTCACAGCGCGAACATGACGTTCGATACGCTCAGCGAATGGCTTTTCCCGGGGTCTGTCACCACACTCGATGCCAGGCTCGTGAAGTTGCCTAGCGCGTCGACGTTTGCCCTCCAACAGACACTGGTACCCCGTCTCAGTGAGTTTGAAAGGTTGATTTCGCCAAATCGAACAGGTGGCGCATTGGCAAGCTGAGCTTGCAGGAAGGCAGTGCGTGGGGATGGTGCTCTTGGGGCACCATCCTGGATCCCCGCCTGCGCGGGGATGACGGGCGCAGGGGTTGGCATCCCCCCATGTCATTCCCGCGCAGGCGGGAATCCAGCAGCCTGTGTACTTCACTATTGACCTCGCAACAATTCAACCCTTCAAATCCACTGAGACGGGATCGGGTCTTAATCGAGATGCCGGCCCACCAGCGCGGCCATTTCCTTGTCACCTAAGTCATCCCTTGCAAGCAGTCCCTGCACAACACCCTGTCGGTCGGCTTGGGGCCGATTTTGGCTGACCTTCCACTTGCCAAGGAGTTGGCTGATGGGTATCTCGATGCCCACAATCGCCTGCAGCATTCGGTCAATATATTCCGGCGGCGCGTCAGCCACCGTCCAGGGCCGCGCGTGGCCCGCTTCATGGGCATCGGAAAGCTGAGTCACGTGTTGCAGCAGCCAGCCCCGATCCTCCATGGCACGGGGCACGCCATGGGCATGAACAACCGCGTAGTTCCATGTCGGAACCGCCTTGCCATGCACCGCTTTGCTCGGGTACCACGTGGGGGTGATGTAGGCATCCGGACCCTGGAACGTGACGATGGACTTGAGCGATGTCGAAAACGTTTGCCAGACGGGGTTGGCGCGCGCCACGTGGCCGACCAAGGTACCGTACTCGCCGCGGGTGGTGTCGAGCAGGAAGGGGATGTGATTGACAAGCAGCTCACCGTCGCCGAGCGTGACCCAGTTGCCCAGGGGGTGTGCCCGAACAAGCGCATGCAGGACGGCGATATCGCTCGCTTCGTGTTGCGTCGGTATGAACATGGTGCTCCTTGGTTAAACGATGAGGTCATGCCCCATCGAGAAATTGTCGTCCTGCCAGCCTCAAACCGTTACCACACAATGAACGGGCGCCCCAGTCGTCTCACCTTTGTGCTCGAAGCCCCGCGCATTGCACACCACCCGCGTGTCACCCAGTTGATAGTCGTGGCGGCAATGGACATGGCCGTGAATCCAGACATCCACCCCCACCATCAGCTCATCATCCGCATTGCAGAAGCTGGCGGTGCTGGGCTGGGCGCCGTAGCGGGGGTCGGCACTGAGCAGACTCGGTGCGTAGTGGGTGATGGCGACCGTGGCGTCCCAATCGCCGGGCGTAGCCAGGGTGTCGGCCAGCCACGCACGGCAATCCAGCGCATGTTGGCGTACCGCGGCCGGATTAAACGGCTCGCCGCGACACTGCGCCTTCATCACTTTCACGTAATACGAAGCCGCGCGTTGCGCCCGCGGGCGAGCTGAGGGGCCAAACACCTCGAAGTCGCTCCAGCGCGTGGTGCCCACCAAGCGAATGCGTCGGCCTTGCGCATCAACCCGCACAGTTTGCTCGCACTCGAGCAGCTGCAGCCCCCATTGCCCGCACCACGCACGCAAGGCTGGCAGGTCGTTCACGACGTCTCGCCGGTCAAACTCGTGGTTACCTGCGACCACCACCACCGGCACAGGCCAATCCGCAAACCGCTGATAACCGGCCCAGCTGCTGTCGATGTCACCCGCCAAGACCAACAACTCGGCCTGCGGCGCGGGGCTGAGCTCACAAGCCTCGGATTCCAGGTGCAGATCGGACATCACTTGAATGCGCATGGGCGAGCCGTCACTGTGGATGGGGCACCAAGTCCCACAACTCACCCACACACGCCGTCAGCTCATCCACGGCGTCTTCCAGCGTACTCAGCGGATGGGCCTCATTGAGCAAGGCCACCACCTCGCGGTCTTGATCGTTGTCCGGTGGCAGGTGCCGATACAGGCGCGCGAGCACCATCATCCAAGCGGGGTCGTCTTCCACCTGAGGCAAGGCAAAGTCATGCAGCGCTTGGTCCAGGCCAGCAACCCAAGGCACCAAGGTCTGAGACAGCTGTTCAGCCGTTGCGGGCCCAGCCTCGTCGGGCTCGGCACGAATGAAGGGGTCCCACCAACTCTGGCTGCGCAGGGCGGCGCGCAGGCCTTGGAGCCGTCGCTCGCACAGTGGGGCGATCTGCGGGTCTTGCGGCGTCACGCCCAAGGCGGTGGACAACCAGGCCGATCCGGTCAAGGGCTGTGGCTGCAAGCTCAAGCCCACCAGATAGCCGTCCAACCAGCTCACATCGACCTGCGCCGTGCCAGGCCCGGTCAGGGCCTTGTCCAGCGTGGCCCAATCCTGATCGCTGAGATCCAGCGCGTTGTCAAAAGTCATGGTGAAAGAGATCCTGCGTCACATTGGAGCCTGCAAGCGTACTCCGTCGCAGTGAGGAGATGCACCAAGTCCTGAACCCCACCCGCCTCAGGCACGTCACTCCGCCGCGACCGCCTTGACCATGTCTTCCACCACCTTCTTGGCATCCCCAAACACCATCATGGTCTTGTCCATGTAGAACAGCTCGTTGTCCAGCCCCGCATAGCCTGCGGCCATGCTGCGCTTGTTGACGATCACGGTTTTGGCTTTATAGGCTTCCAAAATAGGCATGCCGTAGATGGCAGTGCCCTTCACGTGGGCGGCAGGGTTCACCACATCATTGGCCCCGAGAATGATCGCCACATCCACCTGGCCAAACTCGCCGTTGATGTCCTCCATTTCGAACACTTGGTCATAAGGCACCTCGGCCTCAGCGAGCAAAACATTCATGTGACCAGGCATGCGGCCTGCCACCGGGTGGATGGCGTATTTGACGCTGATGCCCTTTTCTGTGAGCTTGGCGGCCAGCTCTTTGACAGCATGCTGTGCACGCGCCACCGCCAGCCCATAGCCCGGCACGATCACCACCGTCTCGGCATTGCCCAGCACAAAAGCCGCATCATCGGCACTGCCGCTTTTGACGTTGCGCTGCACCGCCTGGCCTGCGGCAGCAGTGGCAACCTCGCCGCCAAAGCCGCCCAAAATCACATTAAAAAACGAGCGGTTCATGGCCTTGCACATGATGTAGCTCAAGATCGCACCCGACGACCCGACCAGGCTGCCCGCAATGATCAGCATGGGGTTGTTCAAGGAAAACCCAATGCCCGCCGCAGCCCAACCTGAGTAGCTGTTGAGCATGGACACCACCACCGGCATGTCCGCCCCGCCAATGGGGATGATGATCAACACCCCCAGCACAAAGGACAAGGCCAGCAGCACCAAAAACGCAGGCCAGCTGCCCGTGGCCATGAAGAAGCCGCCCAAGCTCAGCGTGGACAAGCCCAGCACCAGGTTCAGCAAGTGTTGGCCCTTGAACTGCACCGGCGCCCCTTGAAACAAACGAAACTTGTACTTGCCCGACAGCTTGCCAAAAGCAATCACCGAGCCGCTGAACGTGATGGCCCCAATGGCCGCGCCCAAAAACAACTCCAGCCGATTGCCTGCCGGAATCTCCTGCGTGTTCAGCGCAATGCCAAAGGCTTGCGGCTCGACCACCGCAGCCACCCCGATGAACACTGCCGCCAGGCCAATCATGCTGTGCATAAAGGCCACCAGCTCGGGCATCTTGGTCATCTCAACGCGCTGGGCCATCAGCGCCCCCGCGCTGCCCCCCAGCAACAAACCCACCAACACGTAAGCCAAGCCCTGCACGGACTCTCCCGCCAGCTGATAAATCAAGGCCGCAGTGGTCAGCACGGCCAGACCCATGCCCACCATGCCAAACAAGTTGCCACGGATGGACGTGGTGGGATGACTCAGCCCTTTGAGGGCCTGGATAAAGCACACGCTGGCAGCAAGGTAGAGCAAAGTGACAACGTTGAGGCTCATGGGTGAGGCTCCAGCAAAAGGAAACGGAAACGGAAAAGGTGGCGTGACGGGCTCAATGCGCAGCGGGCGCCGCGGCTTTTTTATCTTTTTTCCTGAACATCTCAAGCATGCGCCGCGTGACCAAAAAGCCACCAAACACATTCACCGCCGCCAGGGCCACGGCCAACACCCCCATGGTCTTGCCCAGCGGCGTGACGGTGAGCGCAGCGGCCAACATGGCCCCCACGATCACGATGGCTGAAATCGCGTTCGTCACGGCCATCAGGGGCGTGTGCAAGGCAGGCGTCACAGTCCACACCACGTGGTAGCCCACATAAATTGCCAGCACGAAAATAATCAGGTTGACGACGGTCGGCGAAATGGCCATAGCAAATCCTTCAAGGTAACAAGGTGGGCAACAAGCTCAACGAAACTGACGCACTTCTTTCACGCGGGGGCACTCATGATCTCTTGACCTCACCTTGTTGCGTCATCAGACACGCGCTCACAATGTCGTCGTCCGAGGGGATGTGCAGCGTGCCGTCTTTCGCGATGATCAGTTTCAAAAAATCAAACACATTGCGGGCATACAAAGCCGACGCATCGGCCGCGACCAAGGCGGGCAAGTTGGTTTCACCCACCAGCGTGATGCCATGCTTGACCACCGTGCGGCCCGGCTCCGTGAGGGGGCAGTTGCCGCCTGCGGGGGCCGCCAAATCCACCAACACCGAGCCCGCCTTCATCGATTGAACCATCTCGGGCGTCACCAACACGGGCGCTGTGCGACCCGGAATCAAAGCCGTGGTGATCACCACATCGGCCAGCGCCACACGCTTGGCCACCTCGCTGCGCTGACGCGCCAGCCAGCTCTCGGGCATGGGGCGGGCATAGCCCCCCACGCCCTCGGCGGCTTCCTTTTCTTCAGCCGTCTCGAACGGCACATCGATGAACTTCGCACCCAAGGACTCGACTTGCTCTTTCACACTCGGGCGCACGTCACTGGCCTCAATCACCGCCCCCAAGCGCTTGGCAGTGGCAATGGCTTGCAGGCCCGCCACCCCCACCCCCAGCACGACCACACGTGCCGCCTTCACGGTGCCTGCCGCCGTCATCAACATGGGGAAAAACCGCTGGTAGTGGTGAGCCGCCAGCACCACCGCCTTGTAGCCCGCGATGTTGGCCTGGCTGGACAGCACATCCATGCTTTGAGCGCGGGTCGTGCGTGGCGCTGCCTCCAGGGCAAAGCTCGTCAACCCGGCGTCAGCCAGCGCTTGCAGCCCGGCACGGTCAAAGGGATTGAGCATGCCCACCACCACACTGTCCCGCGCATACAGCGCCAACTCCGTGGCGCTGGGCGCGCGAACCTTCAACACCAAGGCACAGGCACACGCTGCGGCCGCATCGCTCACCTCCGCTCCGGCGGCTTGGTACATCGCATCAGGCACGCTCGCGGCCACACCGGCCCCCGACTGCACCCGCAGCGTGTGACCGAGCGCGACCAGCTTCTTGACGGTCTCGGGCGTCGCCGCGACGCGGGTCTCGCCAAGAACCGTTTCCAACGGAACGCCGATCAACATGGGTATCTCCTGCGCGAGTGCAAACATGAGACTTTAAGCGATCCACGCGCAACCGTCACCCTGACCAGGCGCAAGCAACGAATAGACTCCGTGCTCATGAGTGATCGTTGGACACCCCATTTGACCGTGGCCGCCATCGTTGGCCGCCCCTCTCCGGGCCGCGGACTGGCCGACCCGGACACCCTGTTTTTAATGATCGAGGAAGAGACCCTCGAAGGCCTGCGCCTGAACAATCCCGCGGGTCACCTGGAGCGAGGCGAGTCCCCCCTGGAGGCGGTTGTGCGCGAGACGCTGGAGGAGACCACCTGCCACTTCACGCCGCAGTACCTCGTGGGCCTGTACATGTCGCGCCACCAGCGCCCCAGCCGCCAACAAGACGTGACCTACCTGCGCGTGGCTTTTGGTGGCGTGGTCGGCGAGCCCAACTCTCACCTCACGCTCGACCGCGGCATTCAACGCACCCTGTGGATGACGTTGGACGAGCTGCGCGCCTGCCGCGCCCTGCACCGCAGCGCGCTCGTGCTGCGGTGCATCGAAGACTTGGTGGCCGGTCAACGCCTGCCTTTGTCCGCTATTTCGGTCGACCCGAGTGTCTACACGCCTGAGATCAAGGGGGGTCAGCGATGAGCTCAGCACGGCGTGTGGTGGTGGGGCTAAGTGGTGGCGTGGACTCCGCCGTCAGTGCCTACTTGCTCAAAAAGGCCGGTCACGAGGTGGTCGGCATCTTCATGAAAAACTGGGAAGACGATGACGACAGCGAATACTGCTCATCCAACATCGACTTCGTGGACGCGGCCGCGGTGGCCGATGTGATCGGCATTGAAATGGAGCACGTCAACTTCGCGGCCGACTACAAAGACCGCGTGTTTGCCGAGTTCTTGCGTGAATACCAAGCCGGCCGCACCCCCAACCCAGACGTGTTGTGCAACGCCGAGATCAAGTTCAAAGCCTTCCTGGACCATGCCCTGCGCCTGGGCGCCGAGCACATCGCCACCGGCCACTACGCTCGTGTGCGCGAGCACCGCGGCCAGTTTGAGCTGCTCAAGGGGCTCGACCCCCTGAAAGATCAAAGCTACTTCTTACATCGCCTCACGCAGGCCCAGCTGGCCAAGACCTGGTTCCCGGTGGGCGAGTGGCCCAAAACCGAAGTGCGCCGCATCGCTCAAGACATTGGCCTGCCCAATGCCACCAAAAAAGACAGCACTGGCATTTGCTTCATCGGCGAGCGTCCCTTCCGCGAGTTTTTGAACCGCTATGTGGCCAACACCCCCGGCCCCATCCTCGACGACCGTGGGCGCCAGCTCGGCGAGCACGTCGGTTTGAGCTTCTACACCTTGGGTCAACGCAAAGGCATTGGCATTGGGGGTGTGAAAGACGATCCCCACCAGCGCGGGGGCAACGACCACGCCCCCTGGTTTGTCGCCCGCAAAGACATGGCCTGCAATACGCTTTACGTGGTTCAGGGACACGAGCACCCTTGGCTGCAGTCGCCCACCCTGCGGGCGACCGATGCGCACTGGGTGGCAGGCACGGCTCCCGCGGCGGGCCCACTGTCCGCCAAAACCCGCTACCGCCAAGCCGATGCGCCCTGCACCCTGCAATGGCCCGCCACGGACGGCGGATTTGAATTGCACTTTGACGACACCCAGTGGGCCGTCACCCCGGGCCAATACGCGGTGCTCTACGACGGCGAGGTCTGCTTGGGAGGCGGCGTGATTGCCGGGGTGGACATCTGAAAGCAACTGCCGCGCCATCCGAGGGCGACCCCACCCAAAAGGGGGGGTTGGCGGAACGGGCAGTTGAGCGACAATTCACGCTTTCTGCTTTCGGAGTTTGCTGTGTTGAAGTACCGCTTTACCGCCTTAGCCAATGCAGTCCAATCCAAATTCAACCACCGGCTCTGGCTCGCAAGTGCCGTAATCGGCATCGCGGCTTGCGGTGGCGGCGGTGGTGATGCCGCCAGCAGCAACGCCGGTACAACGCCTGCTCCTGCGCCAGCCGCACCCGGATACACCCTGTCGGGACAGGTGAACATCGCAGAAAACAACCAAGTAGACAGCGATGTCAACGACCCCAACGCCGTCTTCACCGGCAACAACACTTTTGATACCGCTCAAACCCTGCCCAATCCAGCCCGTCTGGGCGGCTATGCGAACGTCGCAGGACAAGGCCCCGAAGGTCGCTCCAAGGCCGCAGGTGACCGAAGCGATGCGTTCAGAATCAACGCCACCGCCGGTCAAACCGTCTCGCTCTTGATCGGCCAGCCCCGCACAGGCGACCTCGATTTGTACCTGTACGACGACAACCGAACGCTCCTCGCTCAGTCCATCGGCACGGGCAAAGACGAGTCGATCACGATCCCCACCACAGGCCGCTACTACATTCAGGTCTTTGCCGACAGCGGTGCCAGCGCTTACGTTTTGACGCTGGGCCAAAACGCCACCGCCAGTTCCGCAGACGACGGCCTGCAATTGCAAAGCACCGCACAGTTCGTTCCCGGCGAAGTCATCGTTCAGTGGAAGCCTGGCACACAAGCCCGCGCCGGGTCATCGCTCGTTTCAGCGGCAGCCGCTACGCTGAGCACGCATGCCTTGTCAGTGATGTCAGAAGCCGAAACGGGCCCCACCCTGCTCAAGATCACCGACCCCGTGAGCACCCTGTCCCGCGCCGCGCATCCTGACATGCGCGCGCTGGCACAAAACAGCGGCTCTGTGACCTCAGAGGACAACATGAAAGCCGCGACGCTTGAAAGCATCAAGCGACTGCGATCAGACCCCAATGTTGCATACGCCGAGCCCAACTACATCCGGCAAGCCAGCGCCATTCCCAACGACCCCAGCTACCCCCTTCAGTGGCACTACCCCCTGATCAATCTGCCAACGGCCTGGGACATCACGCAGGGCAGCAATTCCGTGATCGTGGCTGTCGTGGACACCGGCGTCTTACTCAACCACCCCGAGATGCTCGGGCAGACCGTCCCCGGATATGACTTCGTCTCATCCCCGAGCTTGTCCAACGATGGTGGTGGCATCGACGACAACCCCAATGATCCCGGCGACAAAGTGGGGGGCGGCAGCAGTTTTCATGGCACGCACGTGGCCGGCACCATCGCCGCAGCCTCGAACAACCGCCTTGGCGTGGCCGGCGTCGCCCCGAATGCTCGCATCATGCCGATACGTGCCTTGGGAATCGGCGGCGGAACGAGCTTCGACATCACACAAGGCGTCTTGTTCGCGGCTGGCCTGCCCAACAGCTCCAACACCGTGCCCGCCAGGCGGGCCGACATCATCAACCTGAGCCTTGGGGGCAACAACGGCTCGGCTGCCGAACAAGACGCGTTCAACCGAGTTCGTGCGCAAGGCGTCATGGTTGTCGCGGCGGCTGGCAACGACAACACCGCAACCCCGGCATACCCTGCGAGCTACGACAACGTCATCTCCGTGAGCGCCGTCAACATCAACCGGGCACGGGCCAGGTACTCCAACTTTGGCAGCCGCGTGGATGTGGCCGCGCCTGGCGGCGATACCAGCGTTGACCTCAACGGTGATGGCCGACCGGACGGCATTTACAGCCTCGGGGGTGATGATCGTTCAGGCACCATCGTCTATGGCGCCATCATGTACGCAGGCACCTCCATGGCCACACCTCACGTCTCGGGTGTTCTGGCCCTGATGAAAACTGTTCGGCCCGCGCTGACACCCGCCGAGGTGGACGGCCTGTTGGTCGCCGGCCGCCTGACCATCGACCTCGGCCCACCCGGTCGGGACGACAACTTTGGCCACGGCCTCATCGATGCGCTCAAAGCCGTGCAAGCGGCCCAAGGCAACACCACGGTGCCCGGTATTTTGCTGGCCACACCCACGGTCATCAATTTGGCCCCCAACATCAGCACCCAGACCATCACGCTGTCCAACGGTGGCACCCAAGCTCTCCAGACACCGACCGTGCAAGTCAGCCCCGCCAACGCCACCTGGCTCTCCGTCACACCCCCCACGAGCACCGATGGCCTGGGCACCTACACCTTGCGGGTCAACCGCGCCAATCTGGTCCCTGGAGCCTACTCAGCGAGCGTTCGGTTCACCTCGGGCACGATGACCGCCAGCGTGACGGTGATCATGCAAGTGACCACCAGCGGCGCCAACCCGGCCGCCAATTTGGGCGAACACTACATCCTGCTGTTCGATAAAAGCACGGGCAGACCCATCCAACAAGTTCAGGCCCGTGTTGCCAACGGCACGTACAAGTTCGAGTTCAAAGGCGTCCCCGCGGGCAAGTACCTCTTGCAAGCAGGCAGCGACGCAGACAACAACAACATCATCGGTGACCTGGGCGAGGCCGGCGGGGCCTACCTGAACCTGACTGAGCCTGTCACCCTCAACGTGACCGGCAACATGACGGGCCTCGATTTCGACAGCGGGTTCTTGTCAACCATCTCATCCGCCTCGGCACAGAGCACAGGCGGCCTGCGCGAACAACCCTCGCTTGCCAAGCGATTGCGTTAAGCCATGTGGACCGCACCTTTTGCAGCCAGCCTGCTCCTGATGGGCGCCTGCGCGATGTGCCAGGCGCACGGCCTGCCGGCCGGCGAACGGGCGCTGGCCTTGCAAAAAGTATTCTCGGGCGACGCCTGTGGCCCAGGCACGGCCTCCGTCCAAGCCCTGGGCGATGTGCACTCGGTCGTCCAAGCAGCCCAGTGTGACGCGCTCGCTGGGACACCGGCCCCCGATGTCCCAGTGGATTTTTCAAGCCACATCGTTGTGCAAGTCTGTATGGGCACGCAGTCCAGTTCCGGGGCGGTACTCGACGTCATCCGGGCCACGCAACACCGGGGAAAAAAGCGTTTGACGCTCCACGCCCACTGGTCACTCCCTGACCGCACACGGATGCAAGCGGCCGTGATCACCCGGCCCTGCGTGTACGTGGCGCTGCCCAAGGGCGACTACCGCTCAGTGCGCGTGCTGGACACTTCAGGCAAGCTCATGCTGAAGTCGTCGCTCACGCTTTAGCGACGCGGCGCACCCACCATTCAGCCACCGCGCCGCGCGACCGCCTCTTCAATCTGGGCCTGGACTCTGCGTGCACCACGCAGCGCCATCGCCACATCCAATTGCGCTTGCGGGGCCACTGCATGGGCGACATCGTCCAGGGTGTCAGGGTCGGTCATCAAGGCATTGGCCAGGGCCGAGATGGCGCAAATAGCGCGACGCTCAACCTGCATCGGCAGCTTGAGCGTCGCGTTGACACTGACGTGGTAACGCACACTGTGCACGGCCGCCGACGCCAAGCCCCAGTTCTCACACAACGCCGCACCCAAGGCATCATGCGTGACGCCAAACGCGCGCGACTCCAGTGCCAACAGGGCTTCGTCATTGGGCGCTTGACTGAGAAAACTTTGATAAGACGCTGGCGCATGCCGGTACAAAATAGGTTTGCCACACTCTTCAAACAGACCGGCCGAATGTGCGGCCCAGGGATCAACCCCCAAGGCCTGGCCAATGCGCCCCATCAGCAGCCCCCGCACCGTGGCCCGCTCCCACACGGGATCGAGCTCTGCCGCGGTCGGGAACACCGCTTTGAGGCCCATCTCAAACGTCACGGCCGCCACCTCCCGCGTACCGATGTAGGTGATGGCCTGATGGACACTGCGCACGCGACCTGACAGGCCATACAGCGAAGAGTTGACCGCCTTGAGTACGGTGGCAGCCAGCGCCATGTCTTGCTCGACAAGAAGGCTGACTGCCTGCAAATTGACCTCCTCTTCAGCCAACAACATCGACAATTCGGCCAAAGCGCGGGGCTGAGACGGGATGTCGATGTTGAGTGATCGCAGATCGGGATGAACGGGCATGCAACAAGCCTGCTGGCGCAGTAGGGAGTTCCATGATGCTACGAGGAGTCGCACGCGCGTGGTGGGTGAAACAGGCGGTGGGAAGTTGGTCTATTCGACTCAGAAGGCCCGTCAGCCCATCCGTTGGGGTGGCATGCAGGCCACAGCGAGTCCGCATGCCGCCCGCTCTGTTGGACATATCCCCGATAATTTACCTTCATGTTGTGCTGGCGGACGTATCGGGTTGGCGTCGTCCTGTGACCCCTTGAGCTTTGCCATTGGAGCCTTCATGCTGAACGTGTTTTCCCTCGCCAATGGGCGCTTGTTCCAAGAAGAAATCGACAGCCTCGATGAGCTGGCCCACGTGAGCCCGGTGTGGGTCGACCTGGAGGCCCCCAGCCTCGAAGAAAAAGGCTGGATTGCGCAGCACTTCGGCGTCACCATCCCTGACAACGCAGTCGGCGACGACCTGGAAGAATCGGCGCGCTTTTACGAAGAAGACAACGGCGAGTTGCACATTCGCTCCGACTTCCTGATCGATGACGACGAGACCCCGCGTAACGTGCGCGTGGCATTTATTTTGTTCAAAGGCGTGCTGTTCTCCGTGCACGGCGAGGATCTCCCCGTGTTCCGTCTGCTGCGTCTGCGCGCACGGCGCATCCCCGCCTTGATCGAAGACGCCAAAGACGTGCTGCTCAAGCTCTACGATGCCGACGCCGAGTACAGCGCCGACGCCATGGAAAGCATCTACGACAGCCTGGAGATTGTCAGCCGTCGTTTGCTCAAGCAAGACGTGAACGACACGGACGCGGGCGAAGCCCTCAACGCCATTGCCCGCGAGGAAGACTTGAACGGCCGCGTGCGCCGCAACGTGATGGACACACGCCGCGCGGTGAGCTTCATGATGCGCAGCCGGCTGCTCAACGCCGAGCAATTTGAAGAAGCGCGGCAAATTCTGCGCGACATCGACTCACTCGACAGCCACACCACCTTCTTGTTCGACAAAATCAACTTCCTGATGAACGCCAGCGTGGGCTTCATCAACATCAACCAGAACAAAATCATCAAAATCTTCTCGGTGGCCAGCGTGGCCTTGCTACCCCCCACCTTGATCGCCAGCATCTACGGCATGAACTTCCAAAGCATGCCTGAGTTGAACTGGCGCTATGGCTACGTCTTTGCCCTGTGTGTGATGGTGGCCTCCGTGGCTGCACCGTTTTTGTACTTCAGGCGCAAAGGCTGGCTGCGATAGCGTGCAACACTGCGCTAGTGTCGTGTCAAGTCTTGGATCCAGGTCAGCAGCAAACATTCGACCGACCTAAAGGTCGGTGTGCAGGCTGTTGGAAGGGGTTTGCATCCCCTACCTTCGAATCGCCCCTTCGGGGCTCTCCGGCCTGAAGGCCGGGGTTTCAAACCTATGTCAGTTTTTTGATGACGGCTGGCGAGTTCGCACATGCGAACGAAAGCAAACCGGACAAAACCCCCGCTCCGCAGCGCGCTCGGGCCATCACATTGGCGGCCTGAGCGGCACCCTCCCGGGTGGAAGCGACGGACCGCTGCCTCTCGAAAGCACGAGCAAAGTCAAATAAAGACCACAAGAATAATAGGTTGTAGAATTCTCCGCGGCGTCTTGACAAGACCCGCAAACCTTGGCGAACGGCAGGTCAGACATTTTGTATCGATCAAAATGATCCTGCGACAGACCTATTTTTATTGCACCCAATTTATGGTTTGTCTCCAAGGATTTTTAATCTACACGGAGGAAATATGCGCGCACTGATGAAGCAAGGAACTGATCTCTTGGTAAAGAATATTCCGATACCAAACGTAGAGGACAATGAAATCCTAATTTCTGTTCAAGTTGCTGGGTTGTGCCGAACAGACGTTCTCGTTGCAGAGGGCCGGCTTCCAGGGAAAGACACGATGGTTCTGGGGCATGAATTCTCAGGTGTCGTTGAGAAAGTTGGGCGCTCTGTCACGGGCTTTAAAAGTGGTCACAGAGTTACTGCAATGCCCGTTTTACACTGTGGTGTCTGCAAGTTTTGCACGATGGGGCGTACTGACATCTGTCAAAATACGACCATGCTCGGCGTCAACTGTGACGGTGTATTTGGTGAGTTTGTGACCGTTCCAAGTCATGCGGTGTATAAAATGCCGGACACCATGCCCTTCCGATATGGCGCATACACCGAACCCGTCGCTGCCGCACTCTCTGTATTAAAAGCAAATATCAAGAAGCACGAAAAGGGTCTGATCTATGGGGACAACCGATTTGGTCACCTGATTCACCGCATTCTTAAAGCCTATGACTTTGAGGATGTGGAAATTTATGATCCCAGGCATGGAAAACCAATTTGCGAGTCAACTTGTGACTTTGCCATCGAAACTCTCGCGACAGACGAAACCATGAGAGAATTATTTTCAGCTGTCAAACCTGGCGGAAAAATAGTTATCAAAAGCCGGAAGCATGAGCTGGTTGGAATAAATTTTTACCAAGCAGTAAAGAAGGAAATCTCAATGGTTGCCGTTAACTATGGCGACTTCAATGAAGCTATTCGAATTATGGCCGATGGGACTTTGAGCGTAGACGGGCTCCTGGGCCAGACACACCATTCGCTCGACGACTTTCAAAGTGTATTTGAACAGTCCAAGACCTTTGAGCCGCAAAAAATATTTTTTGACCCCAGCAAATAAATCCCAAATTGGGATTTATTTTTTGCGTCGCAACTTGTGTGAAGCAACGGCCCTGGAAAATTTTGGATATATAAATGGCTTACCTGTATGGGCCGCTCTGCGCCTTTTTTGCCACACTTGGGTTTTCGTCTAGGGCAATTTTTATCAAGCTGGTGTACGCACAGTCCGACATTGATCCCACAACGCTCTTGGCACTGCGGATGTTGATTGCGCTGCCATTTTTTTTAGTCATGATGCTATGGAGAACCAAAGCAGGACCGATACAGATCAGCAAAAAAGAAATGCTGACATTGGTCGTCATGGGCCTTGTGGGATTTTATTTATCTAGCTATCTTGATCTGGTTGGGCTTCAGTACATTTCGGCCTCTCTTGAGCGACTTGTTCTTTTTTTATACCCAACGATCGTAGTCATTCTTTCCGCAGTCATTGCCAGAAGGATGATCTCATTGCCAGAAATTTCTGGCCTTCTGATCTCCTATGCGGGTATATCCTTGGTTTTCCTGCACGACCTTAGGCAGCATCATTCTGCAATCGAGCCGCTACTGATCGGTGGGGGTCTCGTGTTTGCAGCGGCCATCACCTACGCCATCTACCTTGTCGGCAGTCAAGGTTTGGTAAAAAAAATGGGCTCCACTCGCTACACAGGTTGGGTAATGCTGTGCTCCAGTTTGGCTGCTCTTTTGCAGTTCGGAGCCCTGAATTCACCGGCCAGACTGCTTGATGCTCATTCAGTTATCGGGCTCGTTGTGATGATTGCCATTTTTGGCACGGTACTTCCGACGTGGCTCTTGGCACAATCCATCAAACTTGTTGGTGCCAATCAAACCGCGGCCATCTGCACTCTCGGGCCCGTAGTGACGTTAGCCTTCAGCGCATTGATGCTGGATGAGGCGGTCACACTGCTACAGCTTGTGGGTGCAACACTCGTGATTGTTGGAGTCGTGACATTATCGACACCTCAGTGGCCAAAGATTGCTGCGGCTTACCTCGCAAAGGCATTAAAGTTCAAGTTCATTTCAACGCAGCCGAAATAGGAGGCAGTTGAAAATGGGAGCATCCATTGGACCTGCCTTCGTCTGGACACCCGGAAGTCGATCTGACGTCACTGCGGCGCCTGAGACGCTTGCGTGTAGGGTTGATCGCATTTTATTGCACCGTTGTGGTCTCTTCAGTCGCCGCCCTCAGCTGGGCGGTTTACATCAGCCGCATTGACTCCATCAAGGCCGCCGAAGACCAACTGACTGCTCTGTCCATGACATTGGACGAGAACGTCGCACGAACACTGGACGCCAGCCGGCAGGCAGCAGACGCCATCACAGAGCATCCCAAGTTCTTGGCTGACTTGGCCCGCAGGGATGAGCCAAGCCTTTTCAAGGATCTGGTGCCAAAGCTGAAAACGGTGCAGCACATGAGGAGCTGGAACGTCATCGAGCCAGACGGCAACGTCTTGATGTCGACGTTCAAGTCACCCCCTCCAAAGGTGAATGCTTCAAAACGACCCTATTTTACAGCGTCGCAAAAACACAATGACATCTGGATTGATCCGCCAGTCAAAAGCCTGATTGGCGGAGATTGGATTATTCCAATGGCTCGCGCCATTCGTGACAAGGATGGCAATAACCTTGGGGTATTAATGGGCACTTACAGCCCAGAATACCTCAAGAAATTCTACGCAAGCATATCGGCCGACCAACAACTTGTAATTTTTATTGCGGGGGCCAATGGAAAAATCCTGATGCGACATCCTTTCGTAGATGATGCCATGGGGATGGACATTTCAAAATTGCCAATTTGGAGTGAATTATCAGATTTTAAGAAAAACATTGTCATTCAAAAAGATCCTGTTGATGACAACGTTCGGCACTATGCACATCGACTCGTTTCAAGTGGGTCGCTTCAAGTGATCGTAGGGCTTAGTAAAGAAGCGATGCTGCAGCAGTGGTGGCGAGATGCAAAGATAAAAATATGGTACGTGTTTATTGTTCTTTTAACCACGGGAATTTTATCTCTTTTTCTTTTGCGTCAGATCAACCGCCTCAACGAAAGTGAGAATGATCGTCGCAAGTTGACCAACTATGATTCGTTGACAGCGCTTCCGAATCGCGCATTATTTTACTCTCAACTTGTGCAAACCATCGAATTGGCAAGCCGGCAAAGCATGCCAATTGCCGTGCTTGTTTTAAATTTTGATGGCTTCAAAACCTTGAATGATTCGTTTGGGCACTCTGCCGGAGACCAATTGCTTCGGTTGACTGCCGACAGACTTCGGTCGCTCACAAGAAAAACTGACTTCTTGGCAAGGCTTGCCGGCGATGAGTTTGCAATCTGTTTAGTTGGAGTAAGCTCAGCTGTTGATACAAAGAATATTGCCATTAATATCCAGAACCAGCTGTCTACGCCATTTCACCTGACGCACGGTGAATTCACGACCAGCGTCTGTATTGGCATCAGCGCATTCCCGACTGATGGGCAAGATGCTGAGAGTTTACTCAGGAATGCCGACACTGCAATGCATCAGGCGAAGTAGCTGGGCCAAAATCATTGGCAGTTTTACTGCCACGACATGAATAACAAGCTGGCGGAAAGGATCGCCTTAGAATCAAATTTGCGTCGAGGAATTGCAAACAATGAATTCATTCTTTACTACCAGGCCCAATTCGATACGCACACTGGGGCGCTAACTGGTGCAGAGGCATTGATACGCTGGAATAGCCCGCAGGGATTAATTCCACCGATGAAATTTATTCCGGTGGCTGAGGAATCTCGCCTCATACTTCCGTTGGGAGCCTGGGTTATCGAAGAAGCATGTCGACAGATTCGCGATTGGTTAGATCGCGGATTACCTCCTGTTCGAATAGCCGTCAATTTGTCACCGCTGCAGTTCCAACAAGCAGATTTCTTGGATTTGATACGCACTCCGCTGGAGCGATATAAAATTCCCCGCGGTTCACTAGAGATCGAAATTACAGAAAGCGTCATGGTAAATGATATCGAACGAATCATTGTACTGATGAAAGGATTGAAGTCGTTCGGGATAAAGATGTCAATTGACGATTTTGGAACCGGTTACTCGAGTCTGAGTTACCTCAAGAAGTTTGAAGTTGACAAGCTAAAAATTGACCAATCCTTCGTGCGCGGATTGGGAACTGACCGAAATGATGAAGCGATCGCTCTCGCCATCATCAAGTTGGCTCAGACCTTGGGGCTGCAGGTCTTGGCCGAGGGCGTAGAGACTGCGGAGCAGCTTGAGTTTCTGCAGCGACACGATTGCGGACAGTTTCAGGGCTACATCGCTCAGCGCCCAGAACCCGCAGCGACATTTGTTGAGCTGCTTGAGAGGTCCGGGGATCCGCTGTTCAAAATACTGCCAGCCCTCATGCCGCACCTACCACTTGCGATGAGACCGTTGACTGACACCCTGTTGGCGCGTCATTGAATATGACGCATTGTCCCGAGAGGCCGCTTGATATGCCGCCTTACCAATCCGATCAACCTTGATTCCGCCACCTTGTCGATGCGGATCCATGTCGAACAGCGGTGAGGCGGCTCTGCAGGGCAGCAGGTTCGGTCGGGGCAGGTGCACTCGTACTATCCCGAGGGGTCAGCCCCCGGGAGCCTGGGTCGCAGAAACACACCGGTGATCTGACGCAGCACGGCGTAGAATGCCACGCAAGTTTCATGCCTTTATGACCGCACTCCTTCGACCCATTCTGTTGTTGATCGCCTTTTGCTGGGTTGCCGGCCCGGCCCCCGTGCAGGCCGAGCAAGGGGACCGATTCAAGCCGCTCAACCTCACCGCGGATCGGCAGGGCACGCTCGACATGGCCAAAAAGGTCGTCGTGTTCACGGGCAATGTCATCATCACCAAGGGCACTCTCATGATCGAGGCCGACCGAGTCGAGATTCGTGACTTGCCCAACGGCTCCAGATTGGCCACAGCCTTCGGCAACAGCGACAAGCAAGCCACGTTCCGCCAAAAGCGCGACAAGCCCAATGAGTTCATCCAAGGCCGCGCTGATCGGCTTGAGTACGACGAAAAATCCGACACGGTGCGCTTCATCGACCGCGCTGTCGCGCGCCGCTTGCTGGGCGACGTGGTCGTCGATGAAATCACCGGCAGCCAGCTGCTTTATGACAGCCAGGCCGAGTTCTTCAGCGCCTCGACTGCGGCGGGGCCCGGGGCTGGCGGCGCGGCAAGCACCCCGGGCGGGCGTGTGCGGGTGACGCTCTCACCGCGTGAATCCGCGCCAGCGGCCCCACCAGCCGCACCACCAGCGTCGGCCCCTGCACCCGCTGAGCCGGCGTCGGCCGCAACCGCTGGGGGCGACGCTCCATGACGGTCACCCTGGCCCCGTCACCCGGGCGTCTGAGCGCCAAGGGTTTGCAAAAGAGTTTCGGCACCCGCATGGTGGTCAAGGATGTGCATCTGGCCGTTGAGGCGGGTGAGGTGGTGGGTTTGCTCGGCCCCAACGGCGCAGGCAAAACCACCAGCTTCTACATGATCGTGGGCCTCGTGCGGGCCGACGCGGGCCGCATCACCATTGCGGGGCAGCGCGCTGAGCGGCTGCCCATTCACAAGCGCTCGCGCCTGGGGCTGTCGTACCTGCCCCAAGAAGCCTCGATTTTTCGCAAGCTCAACGTCGAGGAAAACATCCGCGCCGTGCTGGAGTTGCAGTACGGCCCCGATGGGCGCCCCTTGCCCGAAAGCGTGCTGCGCACTCAGCTCGATGAGCTGCTGCACGATTTGAGCATTGAGAAGCTGCGCCACAGCCCCGCCCCCGCCTTGTCAGGCGGTGAGCGGCGGCGCGTTGAAATTGCACGGGCGCTGGCGACCCAACCGCGCTTCATTCTGCTCGACGAGCCCTTCGCTGGGGTCGACCCCATCGCGGTGATCGAGATCCAGCGCATCATCGGTTTCCTGAAAAACCGCGGCATTGGCGTGCTCATCACCGACCACAACGTGCGTGAAACGCTGGGTATCTGCGACCGTGCCTACATCATCAGCGAAGGCCGGGTGCTGACCGAGGGCACGCCCACTGACATCGTTGACAACGCCGACGTCCGAAAGGTCTACCTCGGCGAGCACTTTCGCATGTGAGGCAGGGGCCACGCCATGAAGCCGACACTCCAGGTCCGCCTCGGCCAGCACCTGGCCTTGACCCCCCAACTTCAGCAGTCCATTCGGCTGTTGCAGCTCTCCACGCTGGAGCTGCAACAAGAGGTCGAGCAGATGCTGGAGCAAAACCCCTTCCTCGAAGCAGAGGAAGAGCCAGAGCCCCTGCGCGAGGCCCTGAGCGAACGCTTGTCGCCTGCTGAGCGCGCAGGCGAAATCGAATCCGAACGCGCCAGCGACCCGCGCACCGAAGACAGCCTGGGCGAGGCCGACACCGCCGCACTCGACCGCACAGATTTTGACAACGTCGAGCGCGCCGATTGGGAAAACGGCACCGAGCATGAGGACTTCGACGGCATCCATGAAACCCCGGCCAAAGCCAGCGCCACCCCCGACGGCGACGCTTTTGACTCCCAGGACCGCGACGCTCCCCGTCTGAGCCTGCAGGATCACCTGCGCTTGCAGCTGCACGACCTGCGCTTGTCGGAGGAAGACCAGGCCGCGCTGCATGTGCTGATCGAGTCGCTCAACGACGATGGCTATTTGGCGGATGCCCTGTCCGACATCGCGGCGGGACTGGCCAGCACACCCGAGGAGCACGAGGACATCCTCAGCCGTTTGCAATGCGCACTGAAATGGCTGCAAAGCATGGACCCCCCCGGTGTGGGCGCGACCTCGTTGGGTGACTGCCTGGTGATCCAACTGCGCCGACTGCCACGCTGCGAAGCCCAGGCCATCGCCATCCTGATTTGCAAACAGCACTTGGAGCTGCTGGCCCGGCGCGACAGCAAAAAACTGATGCTGGCCACCGGCGCTGATGAAGCCCTGCTCAGGCAAGCCCAAGCCTTGATCAAAGTGCTTGAGCCCAAGCCCGGCCGCCCCTTCTCGCCGGCGGAAGCCAACATCATCGTGCCCGACGTGATCGTCAAGAAAATTGCGCGCCAATGGAAGGTGCTGCTCAACCCCGACATCATGCCCAAGCTGCGCATCAACGACCTGTACGCCAGTGCGCTCAAGCATCACCGCGGCCAAGCCCAACACCCGAACGCGGCAGGTGCGCCGGGCCTGACCGCCAAGCTGCAAGAAGCGCGCTGGTTTGTCAAAAACATTTTGCAGCGCTTTGACACGATCCAGCGCGTCTCGCAGGCCATCGTGGAGCGGCAGAAAAACTTCTTCACGCATGGCGAGATTGCCATGAAGCCCCTGGTGCTGCGCGAGATCGCCGACGAACTCGGCTTGCACGAGTCCACCATCTCCCGCGTGACCACGGCCAAGTACATGGCCACGCCCATGGGCACCTTCGAGCTGAAGTACTTTTTTGGCTCGTCGCTCAACACCGAAGCCGGCGGCAATGCCTCCAGCACGGCGGTGCGTGCGCTGATCAAACAGTTGATTGAGGCCGAAGACCCGGCCAAGCCGCTGTCTGACAGCCAGCTGGCTGAGATGCTAGAGGCGCAAGGCATCCACGTGGCGCGCCGCACGGTGGCCAAGTACCGTGAAGCCATGAAAATTCCCCCGACCACTTTGCGCAAAGCACTCTGATGAGCCTCCCGATCTTTCTGCCCTGTGCCGCGGGTGTTGAAGGCCTGCTGGCCGATGAAGTCAAGCGCCTACTGCCCCAAGCACAGCTCCAAACCCTGCGCGGCGGTGTGGCCCTGGAGGGCGGTCCGAGCGAGGTGATGCTGCTCAACCTGGAGCTGCGTCTGGCGCAGCGCGTGCTGGTCGAAGTGGCCCACGGGCCGTATCAAAACGAGCATGACCTCTACCACCTCGCACGCACCTTGGACTGGTCCCAGTGGATCACCCCGGACAACACCCTGCGTGTCGACACCACCGCGCAGCACAGCCCACTCAAGAGCCTCAACTTTGCCGCGCTGCGCGTGAAAGACGCGGTCTGCGACTACATGCGAGAGACCACAGGCCGTCGGCCCAATGTGGACACCCACGCCCCGGACTTGCCGTTGATGCTGCATGTGGGCCCAGAACACGCCAGCCTGTACATCGACACCTCCGGCGAGCCGCTGTTCAAACGTGGCTGGCGCACAGACAAGGGCGATGCGCCACTCAAAGAAACCCTGGCTGCAGCCATGCTGATGGCGGCGGGTTGGCGCGGCACAGCGCAAGCGGGTGGTGCCTTGCACGACCCGTGCTGCGGCTCAGGCACCATCGTCATTGAGGCGGCGCAAATCGCCTGCGGCATCGCCCCGGGGCTCAAGCGCCGCTTTGCCTTCGAGCGCCTGTTGCCCTTCTTCACGCCCGAGATGCGTGCGCGGTGGCAGCGCCTCAAAAGTCATGCGCAGTCACGCATCTTGCCTTGCCCTGTGCCCATCATTGCCAGCGATGTGACCTTTCGCATGGTTGATTTTGCGCGCCGCAACGCGCAGCGCGCTGGGGTCGAAGACTCGATCACGTTTCATGGGGGCGATGCCCTTGAGCGCCCGGCCCCGACCCTGCCACCGCAACTGCAAGGCACCCTCATGCTCAACCCGCCCTACGGTGAGCGGATGGTGCCACGCGGCGTGGCGGGTGGCGGGGCCACGCGCGCCATGCGGCCCTCAGCCGAAGACCGCGACACGCCGACCGACTTCTTTTCGCGCTTGGCGGCCCACTGGAAACGGGCCTACACCCAACACCCCGCCGGCTGGACCGCCTTCATCCTGAGCCCTGACATGAAGCTGCCCTCGGCCATGAGGCTCAAGGAAACCCAACGCACCCCGATGTGGAACGGCCCGATCGAATGCCGATTGTTTCGCTTTGACTTGGTGCCGGGGAGCATGCGCGATCCGAAGGGGCACTGAGACTGGGTACCAGTACCCCGGCAAAGCCCGGGGGATGGTTACTTCTTTAAGCCCCAAGTGCCAGCACAGACAACACCATCAACGGGGCCGTGTCGGCCCGCAAAGTGCGCGGCCCTACGCTGACGGGGGCAAAGCCGTGCTGCACTGCCCAAGCCTCTTCATTGACCGTCAACCCACCTTCGGGCCCACTCAAAAACGTGATCAGCCCACCGGTCGACTGAGGCTGCCAGCGCGTGGCCTGCTGCCGCAAACTCAAGACCTGTCGCAGTTCTGGTGCAGGCTGTGTGGACAAGCTGCCGAGCCAATGGGCCAGGGTCAGTACGGGCGCCACCACGGGCACTTGGTTGCGGCCGCATTGTTCGCACGCAGCCGTCGCCACAGCCTGCCAGTGGGCCACTTTTTTCGCGGCACGCTCGTCTTGCAAACGCAGCACCGAGCGCTCACAGATCAGGGGCTGCAAGCGCTTGACGCCCAACTCGGTGGCCTTTTCGACCAGGTTGTCCATGCGCTCATTGGTGGGCATGCCCAAAGCCCAGGTCACCTCGCTCTGGATTTCTCGCTCAACCGGGTCGTGTTGCTTGACCCGTACCTGCACTTCAGCGCGTCCCATGTGCACCACCTCGGCCGACCACTCACCCCCCTGGCCGTTGAACAAGGTGATCACATGCCCCGGCTGCAGGCGCAAGACCTGCGCATGGCGCGCGGGTCCGGGCGGCAGGCCGATGAGCGAATCGGCCATCAAGGGCCGGTCAATGCAAAAACGGGGGCCCGCCATCGCTCAGGGGGCGTCACGCAAGGCGCGGCGCAAAATCTTGCCCACCGCGGTCTTGGGCAACACGTCTCGGAACTCAATCAAGCGGGGCCGCTTGTAGCCGGTGAGGTTGGCTTCGCAATAGGCTCGCACCTCGGCTTCGGTCAGTGAGGGGTTGCGCTTGACCACCACCAGTTTGACCGCCTCACCCGTCTTTGCATCAACCACCCCCACCACCGCACATTCCAACACCTGGGGCAGGCGGGACACGACTTCTTCAATCTCGGTGGGGTAAACATTGAAGCCACTGACCAGGATCATGTCCTTCTTGCGATCCACAATTTTCACGTAGCCGCGCTCGTCCATGACGCCGATGTCCCCGGTGCGGAAATAACCGTCTGCCGTCATGCTGGCGGCCGTCTCATCGGCCCGTTGCCAGTAGCCGGCCATCACCTGGGGCCCGCGCACACCAATTTCACCGGGCGAGCCCAGGGGCACCTCGGTACCATCGTCAGCCAACAAGGCCAACTCGGTGCTGGGAATGGGCAGGCCGATGTTGCCGCTGTACATCGTGCTGTCCGTCGGGTTGCATGACACCGAGGGCGAGGTCTCAGACAAGCCGTAACCCTCGACAATGGCGCAACCCGTTTTGCTCAGCCAATCTTGAGCGGTGGTCGAGTTCACGGCCATCCCGCCACCCACGGACAAGCGTAAGTGCGTCCAGTCCACCGTGCCAAACAACGGGTGGTTGACCACCGCCGAAAACAAGGTGTTGACCGCCGGAAAGCTGTGAAACCGCTCACCAGACAACGCCTTCAACATGCTCGGCAAGTCACGGGCGTTGGGGATCAAAATGTTGCACCCCCCCATGCGCATGGACAACATCATGTTGATGTTGAAACCAAAGATGTGATAGAGCGGCAAGGCACACACGGTGTTGATTTGCTCGCCCACGGGGATGTTTTTCAAGGCGGGCTTGTACCAGGCTTCGGACTGCAGCACATTGGCCACCAAATTTCGGTGCGAAAGCATCGCCCCTTTGCTGACGCCTGTGGTACCCCCGGTGTACTGCAACACCGCCAAATCGTCAGGGCCGAGGGTGGCTGCTGTGAGGCGTTTGCGACGCCCTTGCGCCAAAGCCTCGTTGAAGCCAATGGCCCCAGGCAACTCATAGTGCGGCACCATCTTCTTCACATGTCGCACCACGGCATTGACGATGAGGCGCTTGGGAAAGCCCAGCATGTCACCCAGGGCGGTGAGCACGATCTTTTGCGTCGGCACTTCATGCAGGCACTGTTGCAAGGTGGTGGCGAAGTTCTCGACCAGCACAATCAGCTTGGCCCCCGAGTCTTCCAGCTGGTGCGCCAACTCACGCGGCGTGTAGAGGGGGTTCACATTCACCACCACATACCCCGCCCGCAACACGGCCGCTACCGCCACGGGGTACTGGGGCATGTTGGGCATCATTAAAGCCACTCGGTCACCAGGGGCTAAACCTTGCGCTTGCAAAAATGCGGCAAAAGCTCTTGACGCGTCGTCAATATCCGAAAAACTCAAAGTTCGGCCCATGAATTTGTAGGCCGGCAAATGCGCATAACGCTTAAAACTCTCCTCCATCAACCCCACCACGGACGCGTATTGTGAGACGTCAACCTCGGCTGGGACATCAGGGGGATAATGCTTAAGCCATATTTTTTCCATCCAGAATCTCCAGAGACTGCGTTCATTTTGAGGGATAGCCAGGCCCTCGCGCACGATTCACGTCATTGATCGCCTCAAATCGCCAAACCCCGACGCAACTGGCGCGAAGAATGCCATCAACGCCCACCTCGCTTGACAAAAAACTTACAATTTGGCAGGGGAAAATCCCCGTTTTGTGACATCTGTCACACGCTACCCGGTCTCCTCATCAACATGTAACTGTTGCATCCAATCGTAATTTTAACGTTCTCGGTGCACAAACCGACAGCCTGACAGGGGCGAGAGCGCATTAACATTGATCACGTTTTGCAACCCAGTCAGCCTGCAAAACAGCGGTTTATTTGCCACTTCCATCACGCGCAGGGTCTTTCCATGAAAACCATTTGGCTTTGTATCTGGATGGGTGTTGTAGCCGTCTTTGGGACCCTTCAACCAGCACACGCGCTGGTTTTTGCCGTTAACGAGGGGGTCACTTATCGCGTGCCTTATAGCGAGATTCGAGACCGGTACGCGGCCATTGCCAACGATTTATCTGAAATACTGCAGCAGCCTGTCACGATTTTGCCTGTGAGTGATTACCCCAGCCTGCGCCGCGGCCTGGCTGACCGCAGCTACGAGCTGGCCATGGTGCACCCGGCACACATCTCGATCTTGGCCATGCGGCGGTGGGGTTACAGGTTGGTGGTGGTCACCAAGGGCTTTCAAACTTATACCGCCAATTTTCTGGTCAAAAACGACTCCCCTCTGACATCACTGAGCGAGGTGCGCGGCACCAAGATGGGCGCACCCGACGACGACTCGATCACCTCTTGGATGGTGCGAGCCACCTTGCGTGATCAGGGCATCAGCACCGATCAGCTCCGCATCTACTACACCCGCTACCAAGATGCCGTACCTTTCTTTATTGACAACGACCTCGCCCACTCGGGGGCCACTGCAGCCTCCTCGGTGATCAAGGCCTGGACCGCCAAAGGTGGTCGGGTGCTGGCCAAGTCGCGCGCCGTGCCAATCAAGCACATCATCGCCAGCCCGGTGATGTCGTCCACGCAGATTGAAAAAGTACGCGACTACCTCAGCTCGCTCGACAAGACAGATGACGGCCGCAAGAAGCTTGCCCCAACCAAATGGAAAGGCTTTGAAACCTTCGACCAAGATGCCATGTTTGAAATCGGAGATTGGTTGGGCATTACGGCGAAGTGAGGTATCGTCCACGCCCTGCGTGAAACGCTGTTGCAGGAGCGTGTTGCCAGCCCACCAGCGTGGCTGGTAACCCGTCTAAGTAGATTTGAAGTCCTTCATCCAGGTGGTTGCATGACCCTGATCGACCTCTTGAGCGTTGGTGCCGAGCCGGCAGTGGCCTTGTCCGCTCCCACGCGCGCGCCCCTGAACTACGCCGCCCTGCGCGCGCTGATTCAACAAACTCGTGACAGCCTCAACCAACAAGGCATAGGCCGCAATGACCGCGTGGCCATCGTCCTGAACAACGGGCCTGAGATGGCGAGCTGCTTCGTGAGTTGCGCCACGTGCGTGGCCAGCGCCCCGCTCAACCCGGCCTACCGCGCTGAGGAGTTCGAGTTCTATCTGTCTGACCTGAAGGCCAAAGCCCTGATCGTGGCCGAAGACAGCACCTCACCCGCCATCGAGGTCGCGCAGCGCCTGGGGGTGCGTATCCTGAACTTGGTGGTGGTGCCCAACGCCGCCGCAGGGCAGTTCATCCTGGTGCCTCGCGACACTGGCGCATCAAACACGGCGGCCGCCCAGCCCGGGTATGCCCAGGCTGACGATGTCTCGATGGTGCTGCACACCTCGGGCACGACCTCCCGACCCAAAATCGTGCCGCTGACCCAGCGCAACCTGTGCGCATCGGCCGCCCACATTCGCGACACCCTGCAGTTCACGGCCACTGATTGCGGCCTGAACATCATGCCGCTGTTCCACATTCATGGCCTGATTGCCGGTGTGTTGGCGCCCTTGGCCGCGGGCTCGCAGGTGTTTTGCACGCCCGGCTTCAACGCCCTCAAGTTCTTTGGCTGGATGGACGAAGCGCGCCCCACCTGGTACACCGCGGTGCCCACCATGCACCAGGCCATCGTGTCGCGGGCAGACAAAAACCGCGACGTCATCAACCGCCACCCTCTGCGCTTTGTGCGCTCGTCGTCCTCGTCCATGCCGCCCCAAGTGATTCGCGAACTGGAGGCCGCGTTCAATGCGCCCCTGATCGAAGCGTATGGCATGACCGAAGCCACCCACCAGATGAGCTCCAACCCCTTGCCACCCAAGGCGCGCAAGCCCGGCACCGTGGGCCTGGCCGCTGGCCCCGAGGTCGCCATCATGGGCGACAACGGCCAGCTGCTGGCCGCAGGGTTGAAAGGGGAAATCGTCATTCGCGGCCCCAACGTCACGGCAGGCTATGAAGGCAACCCGCAAGCCAACACCGATGGCTTTGTACAAGGCTGGTTCCGCACCGGTGACCAAGGTGTGATGGACAGTGAAGGCTACCTCAGCATCACGGGCCGCCTCAAGGAAATCATCAACCGTGGGGGTGAAAAAATCAGCCCGCGCGAAGTCGATGAGTTGTTGATGGACCACCCCGCCGTGGCGCAGGTGGTGTGCTTTGGCATGCCGCACCCCAAGCTGGGTGAAGAGGTTGCCGCCGTGGTGGTGCTGCGTGAGGGCCAGCAGGTGACCGAGCGCGAATTGCAAGCCTTTGTCAGTCAACGTGCCGCTGAGTTCAAGGTGCCGCAAAAGATTTTGTTCATGGACGACATCCCCAAAGGCGCCACCGGCAAGCTGCAACGCATCGGCTTGGCGAAGAAGCTCGGCTTGGCCTGAGCGCACCGTTTCAACAACCAACCTACCAACGAAGGAAGCATGATGTCCGTACCGCTGTACTCGTCTATTGCACGCCGCGACGTGCGCACTTTCGTGGCCAGTTGGGTGCTGGGTGCTGGCCTGTGGGCCGCACTGCCTGCAGCGCAAGCGCAAACGCCCCCTGCGGCGCCCGCCTGGGAGCCCACCAAAACCATTGAGTTCATCGTTCCCGCGGGCACCGGCGGTGGCGCTGACCAGATGGCGCGTTTCGTCCAGGGGATGGTGGGCAAGCACAACCTCATCAAGCAGTCCATCATCGTCGTGAACAAATCCGGCGGTGCCGGTGCCGAGGGCTTTCTGGACGTCAAGGCCGACAAGGGCAACCCGCACAAAATCGTCATCACCCTGTCCAACCTGTTCACCACGCCGCTGGCCACCGGCGTGCCGTTCAACTGGCGCGACCTGACGCCTGTGTCGATGTTGGCACTCGACCAATTCGTGTTGTGGGTGAATGCCGACACGCCCTACATGAAGGCACCTGATTACATCAACGCCATCATGGACAAGCCGGACAAGTCCTTCACCATGGGCGGCACCGGGGCCAAACAGGAAGACCAGATCATCACCGTTTTGCTTGAAAAAGCCATCGGCAAAAAAATGATCTACATCCCCTACAAAGGCGGTGGAGAAGTGGCCGTTCAATTGGTGGGCAAGCATGTCAACTCGACCGTGAACAACCCGATTGAGGCCGAGTCCCAGTGGCGCGCAGGCCAGCTGCGCCCCTTGTGCGTGATGGACAAGCAGCGCATGCCCTACAAAGACAAGGTCACCGCCACCCAATCTTGGGGCGACCTGCCCACCTGCGCCTCAGCGGGCGTGCCCGTCGACTACGTGATGCTGCGCGGCGTCTTCATGCCCCCCGGCGTGACGCCCCAACAGCAGGCTTTCTACGTTGATCTGTTCAAGCGCGTGCGCGCACTGCCCGAGTGGAAGGACTTTATGGCCAAGGGTGCGTTCAATCAAACCAGCATGTCGGGCGATGAGTTTTTTGACTGGCTGGGAAAGAACGAGCAGATGCATCGCGTGCTCATGAAGGAAGCTGGCTTCATTGCCAAGTGAGTTCAAGAAACTGCTTGGACCCGGTCTCAGTGGATTTGAAAGGCTGTATGGTTGAGGAGCAATGGCGAAATGCACACGCTGCTGGATTCCCGCCTGCGCGGGAATGACGTGGCGGGCTGCCAACCCCTGCGCCCGTCACCCTCCGCCTGCGTCCGTCATCCCCGCGCAGGCGGGGATCCAGGAGGGTGCCTCGGGCGTGTTGTCCCCGCGCGCGCGCATTCCTGCACGCTCAGCCCGCCAATGCGCCACCTGTTCGCTTTGGCGAATCAACCCTTCAACCTAGAAACGGCAGTTGGACGCGCCCGAGGGGGCTGCGCTGGGGGTGGCTGGCAAGGGTGTAGCAGGGCTTTCGGACAGCCTGCTGTCCGCCTGCGGAACGACCCGCGCTTGCAAGCGCGGGTGCGCCCTGCAAGCGCGACGACGCGGTGGGCCTTTGCCCACAAGGAGGAGCAACGCCG